>CAMTPA010000004.1 GCA_947074275.1 uncultured Bacteroides sp. | reverse complement strand
CGTGACTGGAGTTCAGACGTGTGATCTTACGATCTAACAATTTGAAGCACGTTTTTTATCGCAATAAGTCTCAACTCATTAAAGCAGACAAACAAACATATAAAACACTTATATACTGACAGTTAACACTATAAAAAATAATCTCTAATAATAATTTGAGACTGTATATCGCTTCGTATTATCATTATTTCACTCGTTTAAGCAGTCTTTTCTTTATACTATGATCGCTACATATGGAGCAGACTGTTTCATTACTAATATTGAGGTGTTTTCATCTTAACTCATCCACTCCATATCACTCAATTCATTTCAAAATTGTTTTTAATAGCTTCAACTACTTAAAAAGGGATGATACAAAATCAGTCTATAAGGTTTTAAGGAGGCGTTTGAAAACACCATAACAACTCAAAACTGATTGTCACAGTATATTGGTAGGTTTAACCTCTTTTTTCCAGAATTTTCTCACCCCTTTGAGAAAAAATTTCCAAAGGGGTGAGAAAGTTTTCCCAGCGGAGAGAGAAAAACTTCTCAAAGGGGAGAGAAAAAATAAAAAGCCCTGCTACAAACTTACAAGGGTTAGAATGTAAGTTTGCAGCAGAGCACGTTGCAGTTTGTAAAGGTATTAATGTATTAGCGAGAAATGTATTAGTAAGAGAGATAAAAACTTTGTTCTACAGGCTCGGCTGTTTGCACCTTGCCTTGTACGCCATATTGCCAAGCCACCACAGTGACTTTTATGGGCATCTTGGCACGTGGAGGAATAGCAGTGAAGGTGAGTACATCGCCCTCCACCATCGCAGGACCCTCTTTGACATAGTACGACACAGGGAGACCGCTATCGGAAGTGGCTGACAACAAAATGCTCTTTGCCGAAACATTGGCATCGGGCAAAGTGGCAAAACGAATGGTTTGTGTCACCCCGTCATTGTTGCGATAAGGAACGTGAATGCCAATGTGTTGCACCGCACTGTTGTAACGCTTGTCACTTGGGCAGTCGGCCACCAAACTGATACCGCCCGTGCGACGAGGATTGTGCATACCCATCCGAAAGAAGTCGACCCGAAACGTGGTGTCGTTGACCACTGCCACAGGACCGCAAACTTTGGTGATGCGTGGAGCTGCATCCACGTGGTTATTGGAAAGTTGCTGATAAAGTGAATCGGTGAAAACTGCTTTCAAGTAGAAAGTAATTCCATCCGCATCGGGCTGAAATGAGGGTTGCACCTTAACGTGACGATGCTCGTTGTAGGCAAGCAATTCACCATTCTGCACAAAGCTAATGTATTGAGTTTTTTTGCCTCTACTGCGTGCATAGCGTTCTTCGGTGAGTTGCGCCATCTCTTTGTCGAAATACCAAAAAGCATCGTGCGTATCTCCTTTGTATTTAGCCAAAGGTGCAGCTTTAGCTCGCCTCTTCTGATTGGGATGCCAACGCTGCGCCAACCATCCTTCACTAGGGTTGATTGGCAATAGTTTGGCAGAAGCTTTATCAACAGGCAAACGCTGTTGTGCCGCTTTCGTCAAGAAAAGTGCAATGTATTCGGCAGTTTCTTCCGCCACATCAAAATGTCCCCTACCAGCATCGCAAAAAAATGAAATACAGCTCTGTGGGTACATCATCCGAAAAGCAAGGGCTGGACTGACACGAGCTTCCCACCATTCGTACTCTCCTTCAATCATCAAGCCGGGTATGCCGTCGATGTTGCGTGTTCTGCCCCACTCCAAATTCTCACGTCCATAACCTGTAAGGTTGGTGCGAGGCGCATCGCCGTGCAACGAAACAATTGCCAACGTACGCTCTGGATTCCAAGCGGCGAAGTTCCACGGAAAAGTAGCCATCGCCGAATGTCCTAACGGAACGATTGGGACAGTGTGCAACTCATCGTATCCACTCACATCGGCAAAATCGGTCATCATTTGATTGAATACTTCTTGTACGCCTTGCTTCACATCCCACTCTAAACTAAAACCAGGACTGACCCACACGATTCCAAAGTTGAGTTCACTCATTGCCTTGCGAAACTCAGGCATATCAAACAGAGTCTCTTCACTCATATTCTGCTGACTGAACACAATGGCATCCACCCGCTCGCACGTCGAAGGAATCCATAAAAAAGCATCAGGTTCTTTTCCCGTCTCACCCGACACATAGCCTTTTAGCCTCACCGACCATTGATACTCGGTGGCATTGCTCAGTAGCGCAACACAAAGCAGGGCAATGACGCTGATAAATCGTCTGTTCATCTTGGTCTGCTATTTTATCACAACATCTTTGATAAACTCGTTAGTGGTCACTCCTTCCAAGCTATTCATCTTTTTTCCATTGATTATCACGTTATCGAAAGTCACGCCACGCACCATTCGAGTTTTGTCCAACCCCTCAATTACTGATGGGTTTTCGCCCACCCCATTGTAGATAATGTTGCGGAATGTCACGTTCTCGATGCCACGTCCAGGTTGCTTATCGTACTTTTCATTGAATCGCACCTTCACGTAAAACAAGCGTCCCTCCTGGATGTTTTCTACTCGAATATCCTCAAAAAGCACATTACGAACCAGGTTCTTGTCTCCACAGTCTACCGTCATACAGCCCTGATAAGGCATATCGTCTTCATCGTGCTCCAGTATGTCGATGTTGCGGAAAGTGATGTTCTCTACCACTTCGCCCGTAGCTGATTCAGGGTCGCCGTGTCCTCCTACATTGATAGGATGTGCAATGTCTGCCCAAAGCACTGAGTTTTGCACGGTGACATTGCGTGAGCCTCCCCACCAATCCCAACGGTGAGCATAGACTGCGATGCAATCGTCGCTATTGCGCATAAACACATTGTCTATCAACACATCGTTGCAACACATCATATCGATGCCATCGCTCCAACCACGCGAGCTGAATGATTTCAGGTTCTTGATGGTAAGCCCCGTAGTGCCTCCACCAAAAACTGTGTAGTGCTGAGGGTTGATAACCGTCACCCCATCAATCAATACGTTTTTCGAGTCGGTCACTTCGATGCCACGCTCGGGCTTGTCGATAATACCACGTCCGATGATACGCACATTTTCGGCTTTCTCTACCAGCAGTTTCGCTTTTACAATAGCACCGGGAGCCAAATAGACAGTTGTATTGGAAGGAATGCGAATTTGGTTGTCCTCGAATCCTTGGTGTACTCCTTTTCCAAAGTACATTACTCCATCCTTGGACTCAGTATAGGTTTCCGTCTCCAATGGGTTGGCAAACAAATGCAGGTTGTGCAAGCGGTCGCCATTGAACTCCACCGAAATATATTGCGGACGATTGAGTGTGAAAAAGATGGTGTTGCCCACTTGTTGGTAGGCAATGTTGTTTTTCAACGGACGAATATCTACGTCGTATATCTTCCCGTTGTTTTTCTTCACCATCACCTCCACTGGCGTGTTGCCCATATCAAACTGCACCATAGAGGCATCTTGCACCTTGTCCATATCTACCTGCACATTGTACTCGAACAGGTTTTGCCACTCACCGCCAGCTTCGCGCACCTTCACCGTATAGTCATCGTTGGGATCGATGCCGATACGGACACCACCCGGGTGAGTTGCTAACTGGGCAAAAAGAGAGACAGGCAATAAAAAAATATATAATAATATTATTTTCATACAAACATCGATTCAAATTTGATTACTCATTTTTCGACTTTAATGCGTAATATTGTATAAGAGAATGGAAGAAAATCAGAATCAAAGCTCTTTCCAAATCCATTATAAACAGTTCTTTGTGGACTGATTTTTGTAGGATTATCGAAAGAGTTTTCTTCTTTTCCATCTTTCGCCGTCAATGAAATAACAGTGCCTTTTCGATTTACCTTTAAAGCCTCGTCAACACAAATAGAAGTAGGATATATCGTATCAGCCGCATTGACCACTTTTATAATTAATTCACTGTTAACCTCATCATATCCCGAAGATATAAACTGTAACGGCTCAGCGATGGGTTCGTAAGTCAATAGAAGATTATTATCTATAAAAAACTCTGTTTTTAAAGGAGAAACTATTATCTTCACTTTATACCATCTATCTGTTTCGATAGCATAGCCTAAATGTTCTGATAAAACAGTTTTTTCATTCCCATTTTCTATATACAATAATTCAGACCTATCATTACTACTCCACATTCCAACATTATATCTATATCCTGTATCAGCGGTCTGATTCATTCCCATATAAATTTGAAATCCTTGACTCCCACTCATCTTTCTCACTTTACAAGTCAAAGTCAAGTTCTCACCTACAAGGTTGTCTAACAACACAAGTTTTTCTCTATCAATTGTAAAGTTGTCGATATTAACTGGGATACCTGAGTTATTTTCATCTATTTTAATATCACAAAACTCTACTAAAGCAGAGGAAGCACCAAACCCTATATAACCATCTTTAAAATAATTAGGTTCTACTTGATGAGCCGTAATATTACTTTTCACATTGTAAGTTGGTAAATTTTGAGCAGCCATTGTCTGTACATAGTAAGAACTTCTGCCCACCACCTTATCCGTATCTATCCAAATTAAGTTTGTAGCCCAACTTCTATCATTTCGATTCTCGAACAATGGTGCATAAGATGCCATCGTCACCAAATCGCCATTTCGTTCCATTCCACCAATAAAAGCGGCTTCCGACAAGGCTGCTAACATATTACCTGCTCCAACGCTTCGATTGCAAGCATATTCACCTACATATATTTGATGTTTCCCACGAGAATAAGCATCAAAAAGAGTTGAATTTCTAAAGAAAAAGTAAGGATCTACATACCAATGAGGGTCAATCATATCCGCTTTTTCGATAGCAGCCTCCCCTTCGCGTTGTGGCATTTCATTATAGATTAAAGTAAGCTGTGGATATTTTTCTTTAATTGCTTTATAAAACATATCAAAACGACGATCATATTCAGCCCCCCAATTCTCATTTCCTATTTCTATATATTTTAGAGGAAAGGGAGTTGGATGACCATCTTTAGCACGATGCGCTCCCCATTCTGTGTTTATATCACCTATTGCATATTCTATTGCATCCAAGCAATCATTAATATAATAATCAATATCCTCATTAGGACAAGCATCTCCCATACGAAACTGACAACCCAAACCAACGTTGCAAACAAACATTGCTTGTGCACCAATATCCTCACAGAATTGAAGCATTTCGTAATAACCAAAACCATATGAGCAACGATACCCCCACGTACTATATTCGCCTGACCGTGCCGCAGGATCACCTAATGTTTTTTTCCATTCAAAGCGATTCTCCAGTGTAATACCTTCGACAACACAACCACCTGGCCATCGAAAAAAAGCAGGTTTCATCTGGACCAACATATCTGCAACATCCTTACGTAGACCATTGGGGCGATTATTAAATGTCTTTTCGGGAAAAAGAGATACAAAATCAATCCATACATCACCTGGTGAGTCAAACTCTAACATTAACCTTGCATTATCATCTGCTGCATTTGAAGTTAAAGATGTCTTTATATCATTCCATTGGTTTGCACTGGAAACATCAATACGTGTTGAGGTCAAAATATCACCTTCTGAAGAAATCAATTTAACTACAATCCCCCCCTTATAATCAGAAGAAGTACGTACAATTAATCTCAAATGATAATTCTCATTTTTTTTAATTCCCATTCCCCAATATCCTTCATTTATTAATGAAACAGGAGAGGATATATCTGTTATTGTCAATTTTAGATTATTAGGAGCTGTTTCAAATTTGGGATGTTCTTTAGTTAACCTCATTTGAGCCGCTAAGGAGTCTTTAGCTTGCAAACTCCATCCACGTACTTCATCTGTACACCAATTGTAAGAGCGATCTCTAACCTCACCAGTTAAATGATATGGTTTAGAACAAGGTATGAGTTTATCACCAACAATATGATAACCTGCAGGTTTTTCGTTTTCTTCAAAGCTCCTATTTTGTATCAATTCGGCATATAATCCACCATCCCCTGCGTGATTGATTTCTTCAAAAAAGACTCCATACATTGTAGGTGATATATCCGATCCTCGTTCCTGAAGATTAATAATTATTTCTTCCCTATGGGGAGATAAGGAGTTTGAACAAGAAGATAATATACAGAGACCTATATTTAAATAGAAAAAAGATTTAATGTTCATTTTGAATCAAATTAAAGGTTCTGACAAGTATTATTTCTCTAACGGAACAAAGTGCATAGCCGCTCCACCACTTTCTTTCAGTTTCAGAGTCAACTTATCGCCAGCTTTGATTTTTTTATGCGTGATGCGTACATTGGTACGTGTGTTTAGCTTGTCGTCATCTTCATACAGAGCAACGGTGTATCGTTTTCCTGGAGTAAGAAAATCTGTTGGAACAGTTACAGTACGAGCTTCTTTGTTGGTCATTGCGCCCACAAACCACTCATCGCCCGAGCGACGCGCTTGCACGATGTATTCGCCAACTTCGCCATCGAGTGCGCGGCTATCGTCCCACACGGTAGGTATGGATTTCCAAAACTCAAGTTCCTGCTCGCCTTTGTATAAATCGGGGCTATCATACCAGTAAAGGAATTGCAGGGGACTATAATAGACAGCCGCCATAGCCAACTGATGCGCCTTGGTGTTTTTCACTCGATTGTTGAAGTAGCAAGGTGTATAGTCGCCTGCACCGGCAATGTAGCGTGTAAAGGGTAAAGTCACGTTGTGAGTAGCATCGGGCATCTCTTCGTTTCCTGCAATGCCCTCTTGCGTCATCAAGTTGGGATAAGTGCGGCTGAAACCTGTGGGAACATATTCATCGTGAATGTCTACCATCATACCGTATTGGGCGCATTTGCGAATGGCCTCGTGCAGCCAAGTGCTCCAGCGTTGATTGCCTATCTGCACAAATCCAAACTTAATGCCTTTCAAGCCCCACTTTTTGTATAATGGCAATAGCTCGTCGAGCTGCTGCACAAGCGCACGTTGGTTTACATACACCATTACGCCAATACCTTTAGAAGCTGCATATTGACAAATGGCAGGAATATCTAAATCTTTATCTTCTGCCACGGTAGTAGCATCTGAAGCCACTTTCATTTCGGGTCCATACCAGCTTGCATCCAAATGAACGTATTGCAATCCACGCTCTGCGGCAAAGTCAATGCCTTTGAGCACTTCGGCTTGCTTCAGGTTACAGCAACGGAATATTTTTCCGGGCTTTATCCAAGAGGTATCTTCAATCAAGCAAGGTTCGTTTAAATTGAGCACAAGGTCGTTATTGTTAATGAGGTCAACAGCACGTTCACCCACCATAATCACACGCCACGGAGTGTTGTAGGGAGTAATCACATCTGCACTGCTATAAAGAGATGTTTGCAACGTAGAGGGTTTTTCGGCAGAAAGAGCAAATTTTCCACGAGCGTAGTCTATCATAGCCGCTTCGGTAAGAGCCACCATTAATCCATTGGGAAGCTTCAAGGTGAGTGGTCGTTCACTCTCATCACTTCCCCACCCTTCGAGCGGACGAAGAGTGTAATGGCTTTGTGCCCAGCGCGAGTAGTAGGCCATTGTTCCGGCAGGCATTGTAAAGTTGGTGCGCTCGCCCGTGATGTGAAGAAACAGCCCGTTTGTAGCTTCGGGAAAGTGATAGCGGAAAGCTACACCTTGATTGTAGGCTCGCACCTCAATATCCATAAAGTAGTTTTTGCGACGGTCGTAGGCACTGATTGCGTTTTTATCGCCTACACCTTTACTAAAGTGAAGCGTCATTCCGTTGTAATGGTTACGCACTTCGGCACGCTCTCCATACACGGGTTTCCACGTTTTGTCTTGATTACCCTGCGACACATTGGTAAGTTTCAGATTTTCACACCATATTTGACAAGTTTCATTGGGCACTCCCAATGCCGACTCAAATAGTTGGTTCTTTATTTCCACCCCCAGTTCACTCTCTTCTACGATTGGGATTCCTTTGTAATCTACCGTATAACACATACGAAGGTTGTCTTCGCCAAAGCTTCGTTGATAAAATGTGAAACGGTAGGTTCCATCGGGCGATGAAACCACTTGCTGAGTATTGGACACAATTTCTTGCGCAGCAATTGTCATTGAAAACAGTAAAAAAAGTAGGGACAATAATCTTACATTCATATCATAGTATTTTAATATTGACATTTCGTTTATATTAGAATACGAAGATAGATAGAAAAGTACTCAACAAACAGATGTTTTATTTACTCATTTGTTTTTCCTACGCTCCGAATGTGCTCGTTGGGGGTAATGCCCGTAGCCTTTTTGAAGTAACGGAAGAATGATGCTCTTGAACTAAACCCGCAAAGCTCCGCCAATGCACTTAAGGTGTATTTGCTATACTCCTCTTGTTCTACCAAGCGTTTAAACTCAGCAATGCGGTAATCGTTGATGTAGTCGTAGTAGTTGCGATTGAGGTACTGATTGAACAGATAAGAAAGAGCGTGTGCCGAGGTGCCAATCATAGCCGCCAAATCTGCAATCTTCAAGTCGGGATTGGTATATGGCCTGTCAGTCAGCATCAGTGCATCCAACTTTTCTTTGAGCCTTTGACACTCTTCCGAGTTTATTTTGTTTGTTTTGTATTTCTCTTCGATAGTTTTTTCCACATCTTCTGTCACCACGTTTTCTTCTGTCTGAACAGGGTGAGTATGTGGTCTTTTTTTTCTATGCCACCAATAGTAGCCTCCTGCAAACAATACCAACAACACCGCAACAGCACTCCATATCCAAGTCCACACCGGATAAGGAATTTTAATGCTTAGTAGAATCTCCGAATCATCGTCGCCAATATGCTTGGCTCTAAACACATAGTTGCCCGGTGATAAATTGTAATAATGAACTTCAGGTTTACCCGATACAATTTGCCAATCGGTATCTACTTTGTCCGTTTTATATTCAAAAGACAAATATGCAGGGTCGGTATATAAGAAGTTGGACAATCCAATGGTAAGGTTACGCTGATTGGGCTCTAAAACTACGTTATAGCTTTTATCGCCAATTTTCTCCATACGCACCGTCTCTTTTCCGTTCACATGGAGACTGGTTATGGCTGGAAGATAAACATATGAGCGTTTGTCATCGTCCAAGTTTAAATCGATATAAATCAACCCTTTTGAATTGCCCATCCACAAACATTCATTCTCGTCTTGCACGGGTGGGCACAGCGTGAAAATAGAACTTGGTATGCCATCAATAAAGTTGTAAGGGATAAACAAATCGGCTTTATCATAACGCAGAAGTCCGTTATTCGTACCAATCCAAAGGTATCCACCTTTATCCTCGATGATAAACATACCGTCTTTGCCGTGAAGTAAAGTATTGGGCTGAATGTGACGAAAGCGATTCATTGATAAATCGGACACACACATACTCCCTTTATCGGGCAAGAAGTAAAGTTCGTGATTGGAATCTTCGTATACCACACGAATCTTTTCTTTATGAATAAACCCTTCGGGAAACACCTCCGTTTTTAAACTTTGCGAAGAAGGATCCCAAATGCACATTCCATTCTCGGTGCATATCCATCCTTTTTTGGTAGAGTCAAAATAGATTTCGTATACATTCCCTTCGGGCAGTTTGGAATTGGCACTGGTAAAATGATTGATACGCTCGCCGTTTTTGTATTGATACAACCCTTGTGAAGTGCCTATCCACAGGTTGTTTTCGGCATCGGGCTTGATGCAAAAGATTTGTCCGCGCAAGAAAGGGAGCGGTTCCTCGTCATTAAAATCGCTCAAGGTCAAAGTTACAGGATCGAGCACGTATAAGCCTCCACCATAAGTTCCCACATAGTATTTTCCTTGAAACTCACAGCTCGACATTATCATATTAGAGCGAAGTTCGGGTATTTTAAAGCTCTTAAACCGCCGATTCTTTTCATCAATAAAAAACAAACCATCGCGCGAGCCAACAAGCAATTCGCTTCCTTTTTTAGCAATGGTACGCACAGGCATATTGTGCGAGTCAAAGTGAGGCGGATATTGATAAGTTTTAAATATATCTCTTTGATAGAGAGTATAATCCAGCCCCAACTGATAAAAACCTACCCATATCAAGCCATCACGATCAATCAAGAGTGAGTAAACCGAGTTGGAGCGAATGCTTCCTGCTTGATTGGGGCTGTGACGGAATGATTGCACGATACGTTGTTGCTTGGTAGAGATGAAGTGAACGCCATTGCCATCTGTCCCTACATAGAGTGTGTCTTTGCCATCGCTCGACAACGCCGAAATCACATTGCAATCGACCGAAAGATAGGATGTAAATTGGTGTGTAGCAAGATTGAAGCGAACAATACCTTGCCCCATCGTGCCAAGATATAGGTTGTCGCATATACAAGTAATGTTTTTTAGAATACAAGATTTACGATCGATAGAGTAGGAATAAGAATTTATTTGATGATTGGAGAGGTTGAAAGAGAAAAGACCATCGTTGGTAGCAAGCCATAGCAATCCATCACCATCGAAAGCCAAACCATTGATGATATTAGCAGCAGAAAGAATATTGGAATCGAGCAGAATATGAGTAAACTTTCCGTTGTGATATATGAAAAGCCCCGTATCGGTGCCAATATACAAAGCCCCTTGTTGGTTGGCAAGAAGAGTGTTCACACTACTATTCAGGGTTTCAGAGGATATTTGTTCGAGAGTATCGGTATTTTTGTTTATGCGCCACAATCCCATTCCATTCCCCATCCAAATTTCACCACCAGCAGATTGAACAATGGCATTGATTCGCTTTAGCTTTTCGTTAGCTCCATCTACTGGATAATGCTTGAGCCGCACACCATCAAAACGCTCCAAGGTATTGCCCGTTCCAATCCACATATAGCCCATCGAATCTTTGTAAAGAGCGTTCACCACCAAATCGGACAATCCATCGGATACTGACAAGCCTTTAAAAACAGATGATTTGGCTGATGCTACTAAAAATAACAGCAACAACAATAACGTTGCACAATAACGGTATATGTGTTTGAAATGAAATAGCATTGTCTTTTTCGGCGTACTTGATTTTATAAAGCAAATATAGAAATTTTCCCTTTTGAAATAGAATAAAACAGGGAAAAGCTTCACTACTCATTGACGAATAGCAAAGCTTTTTGTAACCCAAATTGTCTTATTCTATAATGTATCAACAACTGTTAATAACTGAAACACAAATTCAAACAGTTAAAAAGAGCGGTAAGAATCAGTTGCTTTCAAGCGATATTTCTTGCCGTCAATAGTCACAGTGCAATCGTGTGTAGCTGTGTAATGCCAACGTCCATCTTTCTTTTCTACCAATACCGAAGCAGGCTCTTGGCAAACAACAGTCATTCCACCTGCATTGATATAAGTGCCATTGCCTAAAAATACCACCTCAACTCCTGTCGGCGTATCACCACAGAGCGCATAGCTTGCTTTTGCCGACAACCCTTTTATTTGGTGCTCTGTGGTAGTATCGTCGGATGAAAGAATCCAATCGGTTCTCCCATTGGTTTGCTCTACACAAATAGCCACCGTGCCTTCATCATTCATTTCAGGATACGAAACTTTTCTAATTCTACTCGGTTCATTCACAGAACAAGGTTCATATATCGCTACAAACGGACGTGTCCAAGCCTCTCCTTTTTGGCGAGCTACAAAGGTTAAAGTAGGCTGTTCTTTTATATTATAGGGCATATTGGGAGTGCGCGAATATCCCTCGGTAAATGGTGACAATGCAGTAAACACTTCTCTATTCTCATCGCCTTTCATCCACATATTCATCGATATATTATCGCCATTGGGCATATCCATTGTAAAGGAAGCCTTTACATCTTGTGCCGTTTCGGCCATTTTCTTATCGTAAATATACGAATAGCCATAGAGGTGAGCACCTGCAAATGCCAGTTCTTCGGTAGGTTGCAAATCCAAATTGGAACCATCTGCTGCGGTCAACGTCATTGTTTGCCCCAAGTTGTGATAGAAGTAATCGTGCATTTTGTCGCCTCCTTGCTCTTTGCGACTGCGAAACACATCGACATAATAGCCACTTTGTGGCGAAGTGGTGACAATGCTCATCATCCTTGTTTGGTCGGCGCGCGTTTCGGGTTCGCGAAAGTAAACATCGCTAAAGGTTACCGAACTAAAAGGCTTGCCTGGGGCAGCAGAAGTAGGAAAAGCCGAAAGCAGCTTAAAGGCGTGATTGCTTTTCATTATAGGATACGAAGAAACACCGTCTACGCAAACCGTGTTGTGACTGGGGAATTGCGAGTAATACTCCAAATAATCCAGTCCACTATAAGAACTTTTGCCTATCCCCGCATCGGGTGCCAATACATAGCCTTTGCCATAAAGCTCCATCGAAATGCCGTTGGCATGCATATGGTTGCCATCACTTCCGTTGAGAGAAATCATCAGACTGTGACGGGGGTTCATTCCGTTGCGTTGCACAAGCCACGACACATTGGGCGCATAGAACAAAGGTGAAACATACTCCTCAATATTACCAGCCTTTATCTTTGGGTTCAGTTTCAAGGGTTTTTCATCGAACAGACTGCTCACAGCTACCCGCACATTTTTAGGAGCATCGTTACCATCTTCAAACTGTGGATGCAAGCATTTCAGCAGAGCCGTAAAATAGGCTTCTTGCTCTTCTTTGCCATTCACCTGTGCGTTTTGCACCATTTTAGAAGTAAAACTCGTTTTAAGATAGGTAGGATGCGTGTCGCCAAAACCGCAAATCATCTTGTTGGGGAAAAGGTATTGCGGAGTGGCGGCTATCGCTTTCGCCACAATGGGCATATCTGCCACCAAATCGTAATTGAGGTTGCGATCGAAAAGTGTGGCGAAAGAGGCGTAATCGCTCAAAACCCCGCTGCTATAACCTGGACACTCGGCCCAAATGCCTGTATTGGCATCGAAACCATAACTGGCAAGTTGCTGCAAGCTCCATTGGCGAATGGAAGATTGATTGAGCACGTAGTCGATGTAATAGTTGCGTCCCTTGCCATCGGCGTAGTGACTGTTATCCTCAAGAATCATACCTATATCTACAATGTAGCGAGCTTGCATCAAGTTCCAATTATTGTGAGGCACGCCATTGGCTATGATATTATCCGCCCACTTTTTGAAAGCACCAGCATAGATATTCATCTTGTCAGAATAGTTTGCTGCCAGATAATTGTACAAGAAATCATAAAGCGGCACCAAATCGTAGAGTACCGCCTCGTGAATCACCTCGAACGTGGTCATTCCTACCAATGTCTGTTGATGACCGTAGTTTAAGTCTTTGGGCACATTGCGATAAAAGATGCCTTGCATATAGGTGTCGAACACGTCTGCTGCAAGTTGCGCATATCGCTCATCACCTGTCATCCAATAAAGAAAAGCTGCGTCGCGTGCGATGCCTATAATCTCCTTATTCTGATTTTCGATGTTTCGGCCTGTTTTCGACGGATGTACCACCTCCATAGGCCGATTGGGGAGCGCATTGTTGCAAAAAGTAATATTTCCATCCACGTCATCGTAAGGCAACACATCTTCGAGTTTGGGCCGACCGTGTGTGGCTACCGTCCCCCGTGTCCCGTTGTAGCGCACAGTAGGCACAGGTGCTTGTTTGCCACCCGCACTATCATACACCTCGCCACGGATAAAAACCTCGGTAGGACGCGTGTTCCAATACATAGCCAGTCGAGACAACAACCAGTCGGGCTGCTGTTGAGTGTAGCCCACATACTTATCAGTACGCTCCTTTAGTTTGTCGTACACATCTTTAGCCCACGCCTCTTGATGTATCAGTTTCTCTACTTCCGCTTTGCCAGCAGGGGTTGTCAGATAGCGCGGATGTTCAGTAGGAAACTGAATTTTATCGACATCTATCTGTGCGTATGCTTGTAGCAAAAAAAACAATAGCCATATAGCTGTAAATAATAATTTCATATCAATTGTCTTTATGTTTTTCTACTTATAAAATACGATACTCCACAAATATACACTCAATGCCACACATATAAAAATAGATTTTTACGGTATCGCAGAATTAGCTATACCCACCCCGCTTGGTAGACAGCCCTATCTACCGACCTGGCAAGGCCTACCTACCGCGCTGAGAAGGCCTATCTACCAAACAGCCGTTTTACGACTGCTATGCCCACCCTGCAACGCAATGAACGGCGGCTGGGCAATCATCGAAGTTCATAAAATGAAGCGTCTGTTTTGCTTTTTAAAATAAAGCAACTAACTTTGCACGATAAACTTAAAAAGACTGTTATTGAGCGATTTGTCGACAATAGCGGTATTCGCATCTTAGGATGTTTCGGAATGTAGCGCAGTTGGTAGCGCACTACGTTCGGGACGTAGGGGTCGGGCGTTCGAATCGCCTCATTCCGACAAGGTTAGAGTTTAGCCCTTTTTGAGTTAAACCACTTTTTATAAAAGATTCTTGTGATACCAACACTTGAATGCTACGAACTTAAACCATTTAGCTTAATTTGCTGTAAGATATGAAGATAGAAGATGTAATAGTAGAGGGGTTGGTTTTTAAAGGCAAAAAAGAGAAACCCAAAGAGGATGACAAGGTGAAAACGAAAGCGAAAAAGGCGACCTACATTCGTGGTCAGCACGGATCGGGTTCGGCAAAGATGAAAGCGGAGTATCGCCGAAAAAGAGCCAGTAGAAGTAAAAGATAAAAAAGTGAGGGTTTGCATCAACTGTATGCAAACCCTCACTTTTTTATTTGGCAGGCAGAATCTCTATCCAATAATCGTCGGGGTCGTTGATGAAGTAAAGCCCCATCGCAGTATTTTCAAAACAAACGCACTCCATTTCTTTATGATATTGGCGCACGGCATCGTAGTCGCCTGCTACACGAAAACATAGGTGGCTCTCATTTTCGCCCAGTTCATAGGCATCGGGATGTTCGCGAAGCCAAGTGAGTTCGAGCATAAACGGACTGCTTTCGTCGGTGAGGTAAACCAATATGAACGAGCCATCTTGCGCTTCTTTGCGATGATGTTCGGTCAGTCCCAACGCTTTTTGATAAAACTCAATACTTTTATCTAAGTTGGTCACATTGATGTTGAAGTGATCAAATTTTCCTTTAATTTCCATTGTGCTATTATTTATTATGGTGTAATCGTCATTCTTTAATCCACGCTTTTGTAATCTGGCCTATGTAGGTGCGTGGCTGACCTTCGTAGAGGTTTTGGCTTGGCATCTTCACGCACTCCAGCACCACCGACGGTTCGTTTTGTCCGGTAGGGAAAAATTTCACCGTATAATTCTCAGCTTTTTCGATGGCCTCGTAGGGTTGGTCGGGCGAGAGGATGGTAAACACGACTGGTTTTCCTTCTATCTTGCCTATCGAGCCACCTGCATTTGCCGTCATCATTGTCATATTGAAAGCATCTGTGCCTATGGCAATCACAATTTTACCTTCACCTATCCGAATAGCGTCTTTGGGGACAAGTGCAGGCTCTACCTCTTTGAGTTGAGCTGAAGTTGTCGCAGCAGCTGGTTGTGATGGAGCTACGACAACAGGCGCAGGAGTAGCCACCTCCACGGGTTTAGCTTGTTGAATCACAACTGGGCCAGTAGCTACCGCCGCGGCAGCTTGCGTAGCTGGTTGTGGTTGCACGTCGGCTGCGCCCAATGCTTGTGCAGCACCGTCGAAGATAGCATCTGCAAAGTCGACTGTCTTTTTGCGCCACTTCGCCAATCCACGTATCAGTTTCGTTTGCGATTTATTGAGAGCCACCTTGTCGGCTATCCACTCTTCGGCGTTGTATTTCTCTTTTTCCTGATAAGTATAGCGTATCTTCTCTATCTCTATCGAGCAATGCTGGGGCCGACAATTGATTTGAATGGTGTAATTCATCCAAGTGCGATCGAGCGATAGCGCACTCGACTTAAAAACAATCCATTGTTCGCCAATGCCAGCAATCACCCCCTCTTCGGGTTGGGTATATACCACCCTGCTTTGGTTGTTATTTTCGGCCAAGCGTTTTTCGAGCCACTTCAACATTCGTTGGTAAATCTGCTCTTGAGACATACCGGGTATGGTAAACTCTTTTTGAAACACAACCTTTCCTTCCACTTGGGGCACAGCACCCACTAAGTAGCGGCTCTCATCGTCGTTTTCGTCGTGGCTTTGTGCCAGCAAAGCGTTCGGGTTTGTGAGCAGTAAAGCAAAAAACAAGAGGGCGATAATCTTTCTCATACGTATGATGTTTATTCAGTTATATCAAATATTTCACCTCGATGGGTAATCTTGAAGAAGCGGCAACCATTCTCTTCGGCTATCTTTTCAAAGTCATCGGCAGCCTTGTAGGTTTGGTCGAAGTGCATCGGCACAAATATAGTTGTTTTTATCATCTCCACGAACTGTTGTGCCCCTTTATAGTAGTCCTTCCCCATCCGATTGTCTACCGGAAACATAGTCACATCGATGTGCTCAACTCGCTCTTTGAGGTAGTTTAGTTCGTTCAAGAAATCGGTATTGGCCTGTTCTATTTCCTCTGGGGTAGACTCTTCGCTCCAATGCCAGTTATTCAGGTCGCCAGCGTGAAAAAAGCGAGTATTATCCACATCAATCAGAAACGACACCCCTATGTCGGTAGATCCAAAAGCTTCGACACGAATGTTGTTGTCTTGATACACATCGCCTTTGTTCAGATAAACAGCGGTTTGCTTGTCCGCTTTTCCATTTTGAAGTATATCGCCCGAAAAGATGTAAGTCAAATCGGGACGCAAAGCTTTCCAACGAAGTATTTCGGGATTGAAGTGGTCGGGGTGCGAGTGGGTGGAGAGCACGTAAAGCCTGCCGGGTTTATTCAGCAGATAGTCGTGTACAATGCCACGATTGTATTCGGTGGCAGAAGAGTCTTTAAAGTAATCGATAATCACGGTAACACCATTTGCTTCAATGGCAAAACCGCTGTGATAAATATAATCTAACTTCATCGTTCAATAAGTTAATGCCACAATATTACTCATTATTTTATTGAATAACAAAATTACGGTGCTACTTAGTTTGGTTTTCTACTGTTAATAGTTATCGGAATGGATATGCACAGTCTACAAATCAACTGTTCACGTTTATCGCGCAAAGTGTTTACATTGGAACTTCGACAAGTAGCAGATGAGCATCTTTCACTACCGTCGCCTCAAAATTGTTTACTTCGGAAAGTCCCATTCCATCGCGTTTTTTCAGTAGCACATCGCCCACCAACACCTCCCCGTCAATCAGGAAAAGATAAACTCCATTGTGCGATTGGTTTAGCTGATATTGCAAGGTTTCATTTTCTACACCGCTATATACCGATATCCAAGCATCTTGCAGCAACGACATAGGAGCCATTTCATCGGGCGATGCAATAAGCGTCACACCATTTTCGGTTTTCAAATCGCTCAAGTTGCAACTCTGATAATTGGGGTGTACATTGCGTTCGCGCGGCATAATCCATATCTGAAGAAACTCTACGGGATTGATTTTGCTACCGTTGGTTTCGCTATGAAATATCCCTGTTCCTGCACTAATCACTTGCACATCGTTGGCCCCAATCACCGAGTGTACTTTTTTACTGTCGCCGTGTTGCAACTCCCCCTTGAGTGGAATGGTGACAATCTCCATATTTTTGTGTGGGTGTATGCTAAAGCCCATACCCGGCGCAATGCGGTTGTCATTCAGCACACGCAAAGCACCGAAGTTGATTCTTTCGGCATCGTAATAATCGTCGCAGCTAAAAGTGTGGTAACTTCTCAACCAGTTATTACAAGAACGTCCGCGAGTTTCCGCTCTATGCACTATCTTCATCATATATAGTATCGTCTAATTGGGGGTAATAAGCTAAAAAACAAATAGTGGCTATAATGGTTTTATTTTTTCACTTCATTTAGTAAGGGTTTATGTTCGATAAAGTCCTTTACATTTTGCAAGGTAGTAGCGGCGATGTTGTCCAACGCCTCCTTGGTGAAATAAGCTTGATGCGAGGTTACGATTACATTGTTGAATGAAAGCAATCGCGCCAACGTGTCATCGGTCATTATCTTGTCCGATTGATCTTCGTAGAACACTGCCCCCTCTTCCTCGTACACATCCAAACCTGCCGACCCTACTTTTTTGCTCTTCAATCCTTCTATCAGTTGGGTGGTGTGTATCAATTGCCCTCTACCCGTGTTGATTATCATCACACCCTCTTTCATTTTAGCTATCGACTCACTGTTTATCATATATTTGTTGTCGGCAGTAAGCGGGCAGTGAAGCGATATTATGTCCGAACGACCATACAAATCATCGAGTGTGGTGTAGGACACATCGTATTGCTTTGCAAACTCATAATCGGGATAAAGATCGTAAGCTAAAATATTCATTCCAAAGCCACGCAATATGTGTATTGCGATCTTTGCAATCTTGCCCGTTCCGATAATGCCTACCGTTTTGCCATACATATCAAACCCCATCAAGCCGTGAAGTGAGAAGTTCCCATCACGTGTTCGCCACACTGCACGAGGAATCTTCCGATTGAGCGATAGCATCAGAGCCACCGTATATTCGGCCACCGCATAAGGAGAGTAAGCTGGCACACGAAGCACGGTGATGCCGCAGGTAGCGCACGCATCCAAATCGACGTTGTTAAATCCAGCACAACGAAGTGTTAACAGCTTCACACCATTATCTGCCATTGCGCGAATCACAGTTGCATCTACCGTATCGTTCACAAACACACACACAGCATCAACCCCCTTCGTGAGCGACACATTGTTGGGGTTGAGATGCCCTTTAAAGTAGATTAATTCGTATCCAAACTCGACATTTCGTTCGTTGAATGTAGATTCATCATAAGGTTTGGAGCCAAAAAAAGCAATTCTATAAGCCATATCTATTCAAGATTAGAAGATTTATTGAAAAACACCTTTCGAGGTGGATTGTTTGTGTTTACGCTTGCTTTTTCTGCCCACATCACGGGTAAGTTAAAACTGAAACCATCTTGTTTAGAAAGCTATTTTAACACCATCTCAAAAATAATTGCACATCAAGACGCAACGTGTGCATATTTATTCTATCTTTGCGCCCAAATTAATTTTAAACGAAAGATAAATGAAAAAAATTACTTGGATTGCGATACTGATGTTGATAGTTTCAATTCCAACTTTCGCAGGAGGTTATTTGACCAACACCAATCAGAATGTGGCTTTTCTTAGAATGATAGCTCGTGGAGCTTCTACCGAAATAGACGCTGTTTACTCCAATCCCGCAGGTTTAGCTTTTTTAGCAAACGACGGTTTTCAGTTCTCGCTAAATGCACAGAGCGCATACCAAACTCGCGAGATAACAGCAGACTTCCTCACTTATACTAACGTGGATAATAAAACAGCAACTACGCCATATAATCGCCATTTCAAAGGCACGGCTTCAGCTCCTGTTATCCCAAGCGTACAAGCAGCCTACAAGATGGGCGATTGGGTATTTTCGGGAAGCTTCGCCATTACAGGCGGTGGTGGTAAAGCCTCTTTCGACCAAGGGCTTCCGATGTTCTACGCAATGGCTATGTCGGGCATCTACGGTGCATCCAAAGGATTGGTAACACCCAATATGTACTCCATCAACAGTGCAATGGATGGAAAACAATACATCTTCGGGCTACAACTTGGTGTGACTTATAAGATAAACGATTGGTTGTCGGTATTTGGTGGTGGCCGTATGAACTATGTGAGTGCAGGCTACAAAGGACACGTAAAAGCCGACCTGAACTCTGATTATGCTTGGATGGGCGCATTGCTACCAAGCGGTTCTACCACGTTGGTAGATATGGCATTGGATGTAGACCAAACAGGTTGGGGCATCACTCCTATTATTGGTGTAGATGCTAAAGTGGGCAAATGGAACTTTGGTGCTAAATATGAGTTTAGAACAAACTTGAACATCGAAAACAAGACGAAGGAAAACACCACAGGGATGCCTGCTTATGACCACGGCGTGAATACACCGAATGATATTCCAGCTTATCTGTCAATTGCAGCCAACTACAAATTCTTGCCCAACCTGAACGCTTCGGTAGAGTATCACCACTTTTTCGATAAACAAGCTCGTATGGCAGATGCCAAACAAAAGACATTGAAGCACGGCACCAGCGAATATTTGGCAGGTATCGAGTGGGACATCATCAAACTATTGACTGTAAGTGGTGGTTTTCAATACACCGATTATGGTTTGTCGGATGATTTTCAAACAGACACAAGCTTCTCTTGCGACTCTTACTCACTTGGTTTCGGAGCGAAGTTCAACATCACATCTAAGTTATCGTTGAATGTGGCTTACTTTTGGACTACATACAAAGATTACACAAAGAATATGGATAATTACGCAGGCACAACACTTCCCGATATGCCTCAATTATCTGGCTCGAATATCTACAAACGTACAAACAAAGTATTTGGTGTAGGAGTGGATTACCGCTTCTAATACAATCTCAATAAAACAAAGAAGAGGTTTCAACTACTCTACACGATGTAGAAATTGAAACCTCTTTTATTATATAGTTAAGGTTGTGTTTCCTTAGAATGAGTATTGCATCATCACATTGATGCGATTGGCGTGGCGAGTGGAGTTGTCGAGGAATCCTGTGCGCCAACCTCTCAAATATTCAGCTCCTACTTGCAATTCGTTTGTTACATTCCAGAAAATATTGGTCACGAAATATTGACCGTAGCGATAGAAGTCAGAATTATTGATTGGCCAACCGTTGTCGGAATAAAGACGAGTGGCACTATATGTGGCAGACATAAATACTTTGGGAGAGAAGGTGTATTGCAAACCTGCATACCATCCCATCATTGGCAATGCTTGCATTTTGCTTGGGTCTTCTGGGTCGGGAACAAGGTCTACATTCAAGTTACTCAAATCATTCAGCATTTGGCCAATGCCTTTACCATAATTGGCCTCACCAAAGAATTGCAAGTTTTTGCCAATGGCAAAAGTAGAAGCCAACTGAATACCCCAACCAATTTGTGATTTTGCTGACAAATCACCGGCCTTGTTGTAGCTATCGTAAGTCATACTACGCACAAGCGCACCTGCTTGAATGTGGCTATTGGGTCCCCAATGATATTGTGCAGTAGCCACAAAGTTTGGCATACGTTGAGCAGCCGATACCGATGCGTTTTTATCTGTCGAATAGCTGCCATAAGTAGCATCTACCGAAGGCATTTCGATGGCACCAGTAAACTGCCAATGTTTTAGTTTTGAGTAGGTATAAGCCAACTGAACCGTACGGTAGTAAGCAATACCACTTGGGCCACCGTAGTCGATGGTGGTAGGACAAGCAGCTAAGTCCATAAAGTTACCATAGCTATACCCCATTGTGAACCCTAAGAACTGAGCATACGCATTCAGCATCTGAAAAGTATAGTTATCGCCACGGAAATTACCAGCGGCATACACCACAAAGTCGCCCAAGCGTTTGGTGCGTCCCACCATCTTTAAGAACAGGGTAGAGGTGGTAATATCCATTTGGAACTGATTTTTCACGGCTGTTGCTCCCTTGGCAGGAATGGAAGATGGAAAGAAATCTATATCTTTTGCAATGCCACCGAAGTCATACTCTGCCACCGCTTGCAAGTATCCACCAATACCCAAAGCAAATCTACCTTTGGTGTCGGTGAGCAAGAAACGGGGTGCATTGGGTTCGCGAAAGTGTGGCAATCTGGTAGAGTGCATAATTTTAACAATCTCATCGCCTGCTTTATCTTGCGACACAAGTACTACTGCATTGGGCTCTTCATCTTCGATGATAATCTTTTTTTGTGCATTTACAACCATTGGGAGTAGCCCTAAGCCCAACAGCAATGCCATCGATTTTAATGTTGTCTTCATTATGAGTTAAGTTATAGGTGAATGTGGATTAAACAACAGAAATTAAAAATGGTTGACTTATGAAAGAGTTTTTTGCTTAATATAGATGTACTTCGTTTAATTAGCCTCAAAAAAAGGACACTTCTCGGAATTAACTATTAATTTTGCACCATTGATTTTTAATACAAATTTATGATGCCGTGAATAGCGGTCGTGTATTCTAGAACACCACGTAAAAAACAGGATTATGAAAGAAAAAGTTTCAGTACCCTTTATGCTGTTGGCTATACTCTTCAACGTATGCCTCATTGCAGCCAATCTCCTCGAAACCAAGGTGATTCAAGTAGGTGGAATCACCGTCACCGCTGGTTTGTTAGTTTTTCCCATTTCGTACATCATCAACGATTGCATAGCCGAAGTGTGGGGTTTCAAAAAAGCCCGTCTCATCATTTGGTCGGGATTTGTTATGAACTTCTTTGTTGTGGCACTGGGCCTGATAGCCGTAGCTATACCTGCCGCACCCTACTGGGAAGGTGAAGAACATTTCAACTTTGTGTTTGGACTGGCTCCACGCATTGCGTTTGCCAGCCTCACGGCGTTTTTAGTCGGTTCGTTTCTCAATGCCTATGTGATGAGCAGGATGAAAGTGGCTTCGGGAGGGCGCAACTTCTCGGCTCGCGCGGTGCTCTCTACGGTGGTAGGCGAAACCGCCGATTCGTTGATATTCTTCCCCATCGCTTTTGTGGGTATCATCGCTCCGCGCGAGTTGCTGGTGCTGATGGGAATACAGATTGTGCTGAAAACACTCTACGAGATCGTGATTCTACCTGTCACCATTCAAGTGGTGAAATACATCAAACAAGTGGAAGGCATCGACGTATTCGACAACGACATTTCATACAACGTTCTTAAAGTAAAAGACTTATCATAATGATGAATAAAGAAGAGACCTTAGTCGTGTTTAGCGGCGGACAAGATTCTACAACCTGCTTGTTTTGGGCCATAAAGCATTTCAAAAAGGTGTATGCACTGAGCTTTCTGTATGGACAAAAACACCAAAAAGAGGTGGAGTATGCACGTGCCATTGCACAAGAGGCAGGTGTGGAGTTTGAAGCAAAAGATGTATCGTTTATCGCAGAACTGGGACGCAATTCGCTCACCGACATATCGATACAAATGGACGAGGAGCAGCCTGTGGGCAGCTTCCCCAACACCTTTGTGCCTGGACGCAACCTGTTTTTCCTGAGTGTAGCAGCAGTCTACGCACGCGAAAAAGGCATCAATCACTTGGTGACGGGTGTGTCGCAAACCGATTTTAGCGGTTATCCCGATTGCCGCGACGGATTCATCAAGTCGCTCAACGTGACGTTGAACTTAGCGATGGACGAACAGTTTGTGATTCATACACCACTGATGTGGATAGACAAAGCGCAAACGTGGGCACTGGCCGATGAGCTTGGCGTGCTCCAATTGGTGCGCACCAAAACACTCACCTGCTACAATGGCGAGATGGGCGACGGGTGTGGCCACTGCCCGGCGTGCAAATTGCGCCGTGAGGGTTTGGAAACTTATTTAGCAACCAAGAAATAATCAATCGACGATATGGAAGATTTAAAAGAACAATTGTCTCTACTGGGACGCACCACCGAATACAAACAAGACTATGCTCCCGAAGTGCTGGAAGCGTTCGACAACAAACACCCTGAGAACGATTATTGGGTGCGTTTCAACTGCCCCGAGTTCACCAGCCTGTGCCCCATCACCAGCCAACCCGATTTCGCCGAAATCCGCATCAGCTACCTGCCCGATGTGAAAATGGTGGAGAGCAAGAGCTTGAAGCTTTATCTGTTCAGCTTTCGCAATCACGGCGGCTTTCACGAAGATTGTGTAAACGTGATAATGAAAGACCTTATCAAACTAATGAATCCTAAGTACATCGAGGTGACGGGATTGTTTACTCCCCGTGGTGGAATTTCCATTTATCCGTATGCCAATTATGGCCGTCCGGGCACCAAATACGAGGATCTGGCAATGCAGCGTTTGGCCACTCACCAATAGCCTCCAGAGGTAGTTCTGAGAGGGGTTTGGTAGCTATAGCTATCTACCGTGCTGGAGAGAGCTATCTACCACGCTGGAGAGAGCTGTCTACCGCGCCGAGTAGGCATAGCTACCAAACTGAATCTATTTGCTTAGAATTGAAAATAAATAAACGGCTGCACATCGGCACTCTTTATCTGCACCACCATATAGATGACGATGATGAGTAGCAAAGCTTTGGCTGCAAACGGCACTCGGCTCACTTCGGCGCAAGCCTCATCTTCCCAGCTTTGTGGAATCCAATGCAGCAAATAGCCCAACGCAATAAGCACAAACACCGCTTGATAACTCGATATGAGCGGAACGAAAAGTTCGGGACGGAAATCGGTAGCTATCTGCCCAAGCATATCGGTGGCGTGTTGAAAATCGGCGGTGCGAAAGAACACCCAGCACAAACATACAAAATGGAAGGTAACAATCACCCCAAACACTCTGCGCCATCCGTGCGATTGCTCATCTTTGGATTTACCCGTCAGGGACATCCACATTTTATGAGCCGCCAATCCACACCCGTGCAAGATGCCCCAAAACACGAAGTTGAAAGATGCGCCGTGCCACAATCCTCCCAAAAACATCGTGATGATGAGATTGAGGTATTGGCGAAACTTGCCGTGACGGTTTCCACCCAAAGAGATGTACAAGTAGTCGCGCAGCCAGTTGGAAAGCGAGATGTGCCACCTACGCCAAAACTCGGTGATGGATGCCGATTGGTAGGGTGAGTTAAAGTTGAGATTGAACTTAAAACCCAGCAATAGCGCAATGCCGATTGCCATATCACTGTATCCCGAAAAATCGCAATAAATCTGCATCGCATAGCCATAGACACCCAGCAAATTTTCTACCCCCGAATAGAGCGTGGGATTGTCGAAAATGCGATCGACGAAGTTGATGCTAATGTAATCGGAAATGACGCACTTTTTGAACAGACCACCCACGATGAGGAATATGCCACGCCCAAACATAGCTTGCGTCACCTGCAAGGGCTGGTGCATCTGTGGAATAAAATCGCGAGCACGCACGATGGGACCCGCCACCAACTGCGGGAAGAAGGATACGTAAAAGGCGTAATCGAGCAAACTGTTGAGTGGCGTGAGTTGTCGACGATAAATGTCGATGGTGTAGCTCATAGACTGGAATGTGAAAAACGAGATGCCCACAGGCAAAAAGATTTCCCACGAGGTGAACTCGGTGCTCATAAGCGATGCCACCACTCCACCAAAAAAGTTGGTGTACTTAAAGTAGCAAAGCAGCCCCAAGTTGAGCGACACGCTAAGAGCCACCAGACTTTTCCGTTTCCAAAGAGTCTCGATGCCGTTCATCCAACGAGCCAAATAGAAATCGGCACAGGTGACCAAAGCGAGCAAGAAGAAATAGTTGCCGCTACTTTTGTAGTAGAAATAGTAAGAAAAGAGGATGACAAACACCACACGTGCCGTGTACTTGTGACGCAAAGCCACATAGACAAGCATAAAGAAAGCAAACAACCACAAGAACAAGCCACTACTGAAGATAATGGGCGATTGCGGATTGTAGGCCAACAGGTTTAAAAGCCGATCAATATTAAAATCAGTTGTCTGCATAGTTTTTATAAGCATTCATTATGGCTTGGTATAGTAGCTGACCTTGCAAAGCATAGCCTTTGGCATAATAGTGTACATAGTCTTTGTACATCATCCCAGCTTGCAACCAGTTTTTGCAAGCTCCCTCAGAGCCTCCCACCACGGCATACAAATCCCACACCATCAAGCGGTGCTTGTCGGCATAGCGTTTGATGGTTTCGGCGGTTTTCAGCGTGTTGGGGTTGTGTACGTATCTTCTCTTCTGGTTTTTAATTTGTCCACGCAGATAACTACCCGGAGGAGTGGTGAGCAGAATGGTGGCACGAGGCAGACGCGCTCGAAGCTGAGAAATAAAATTGTCTATCTGCCGATAGTGTGTTTGCGCATTGTAGTGCTTGCCATAACTTTCATTGGTACCAAAAGATACAATAATCAAATCGGGATTGAAGTCGGTGATTTTTTTCAAGTTCATCGGCTTGGCAAACGAAAGGTAGGTGGCGCCGTTGATGCCAAAGGATTTGTGTACCACTCTGCCCAAATCGTATTTCAGCAGTTCGCCAGCAGTTTCGGCATAAGTACCTCCATTCACGTGGCTATCGCCAATGTGTATAATACGAATACTATCTCGGTTGTTGTCATTTAGGCTACGAGCTATTTTCTCCCAAAGCACGTCGTTTTGCTGGCTATTTATCAGATTATTTTCAATCACCTCGAACGGGATAACAGGAAAAGGAAGTGGCAGCGGAGGTTCGTCGAAAGAAATCGTGTCTATTTGCGCCACTTGATGAGTCGCTACCGATAACGAATCTTGTGCAGAAACCTGCGGTGCAAAGAGTTGCCACACCACAATGGCCACAAGGGCAATCGCAAGGCGAAAGAGTGATTTATTTTCCATATCGTAATTGAGCTTCGTTGAGAGATTTCAGAAATTGAAGTGCTATATTGATGCTACCCGTAGAACCGATTCGCCCCATTTCGTTGGGCGACACAGAGGCTTGGCCTGCTTGAACCAGTTTTTTCAGTCCATCTTCGCCACCCATCGTGTAGTACAGATTCCAGTAGGCTATCTGATTTTCTTTGGCTATCTGCCTTTGGCACTCCACCACTTGTTCCATCGACACCGATGCCACCTTGTCTTGCCAGTGAATGGCCTGACTTCCTGCGCTTATCAATAGAAAAGTGGTATGAGGCATCGTGTGCTTGAGTTTTCGGAGTGCTTCGCCCATCGCCTGTTTATACTCTTCGAGGCTGATGCGCTTAGAGAGCAACGAACCATATTGCAGAATCACCAAATCATAAGGCCGCACCCGGTTGAAATTGGCCAACATCTCAGTTGATATATCATTCAGATGTAGCCCCGTTGCTTCGTCCACCGACAAGTCGTCAATACAAACTCCACCCTTCGAGTCGATAGCCATTGCATAAAAAGTAGCCTCATCGCCCTGCAACACCTCAAGGCGCACCGACTCTACGTGTGTGTTGATTTGTAGGTGGTTTAGTCCATCGGCAGGTGGAATGGAATAGATCTGTCTGTCTTCTTCGTTGGTGGTGAGCGCAATGCTCACGGGCAATTGATTTGCAACGTACAATGAAAACCGATCGCCCCAAGCCAAACGTGAAGAGTAGTTTTTCAGACCATACACATAGGCATTGGCACGGGGTTGAGCTTTGAAATAGTGTCCATCCAAGCCAATCTGCTCTTTATCTGAGGGGGTGTCCATTCGGTGTTTTGTCCAGCCATTGGCCAAATGAAACACAGGCGGACGATACCCTTTTTTGTTGGTGGGTATCATAGATATGTAGCCCACTCCACTACCGCCGTATTGTGTTTGCAGACGGTCGCGCAAGAGTGCCGAGAAAGCGTCGGCAGCAAAGTAGGAATCGCCCATCACAGCTATGCGTACGGGCTGCTTTGCAATCGTCTTCTCATTGGTCAGCTTCCTAAAAAAAGAGCTTATATCAGTGGTGGTAGATGCACCGTAATCTATTATTTGGTTGGAGTTGAGTTGCTCCACATCATCATACCGCTGCGTTGCGGATATTTGACCTCCCACTTCCTCCATAGCAGAGATTGATGCAAGTTCCTCGTCTAAAGCGTTCGCAATATCATCATTCTGAAAGCGATAGCCCGTGGTTTTTTCTGGGCCAAAAACCTCGTCGACCAAACTGACAGGACGCAAAAAAGAGGTTTCGGGCAGAAAGGAGAGCAAGAAAAGCCCACCAATCACCATCCACAAAAGGATTAACGCAGTAGATAGATAGTTTCTCATTGCGTTTGCTGTTGGGAGTTGTGACGTTTCAATCCATCTATAATAGCATCATAAAGCTTGGTTGCAATAAACTTGCCTCCACGAAAGTTGATGTGCGTATAGTCTTTATTGGCCAAAGCGGGTGTACGATGAGCCATTCGGATAATGCCACCTTCGCCTCCCATCACCTCAAACACGTTCCAAAAAGCCACGCCAGTCTTTCGAGCCATATTGCGCTGGGCATTGAGCAATGCGTTGATGTTTTCGGAAGCAGTTTGCATCTCCTGCGTGTTTTGGTCTTTGTAGGCACGGTCGCCTATACTCATCAGCAGAATACCGCTCTGTGGAAATGCCTTTTTCAGTCGTTCAATTGCCTCTATCATTTTGCGCTCGTAGCCCGTGTAGTTGGTCGTGGTGTTCGACAGCACGTTCAAGCCATATTGCAAGATAATCAAATCGTAAGGACGAATGTTATTGAACTCTTCAAGAAAGCTCATCGGCACGGTGCAAAGAAACAACCCCGAAGAGCCACGCATTGAGTAGTTGTCTACCGTCACCCCATCTTTTCCATCCATTGCTATGCCATAAAAAGTGGTGGTAGAGTCGCTGGCTTGCACCTCAAAGTCGATAGCGGCAATCTTATTTTCGATGCTTTGCGCTTGCAAGGTGGCCGAAGGTGAGAGCGTTATATCGGTGGCTTCACCGCCATTTACCTTCACGCTCATTTCAACGGGTTTTTCATTTCGCAGGTAAAAAGTAACACGTTCGCAGGTATCAAGCTTGGAGGCATATTTGCTCACCCCACGCAGTTGTACCGAAGCAAATCCATCGGTCTCAAAATAGTAGCCCGACAAACCCATCTTTTGTTTGTTCTGGTTGGCTTTTTTTCGGTCGGTATAGGCATAGCTTTGCCATCCATTGAAACGATGATTGACTGTGGGACGATAGGAGTTGGTGCTGGAGGTGATGGAGACAAAGCCCACTCCACAGCCACCAAACTGTTTCTGAAGCATCTCACGAAAATCGCCTGTGAGAATATCGGCCTCAATAAAAGAATCACCAAACACAGCAATGCGTATCGGTCGGTTGAGGTTTTGCGAATGAGTGAGTTGCTGATAGAAAGAGGCGACACCACGATTGATTCCCGTTGAATCGCCATAATCTTCGATGCGCACCAAGCCGGGTTCGGCTTTAGGGAGGTCGATTCGTTTTTTTTCGACAACAGGTTCGGAAGGTAGTGTAGTTGTAGTAGGCATTACTGTATCTTCAGTCACTACCGCATTTGCTATCACAAGTGTATCAACGCCAACAACGCTTGCATCTGTTTGTGGTTTTTGTGTGTGGTTCAGATAAATCACATACCCACAAATCACCCCTATTAAACACAGTATCACATATAAGATTACCCGTCGCCTGTTCATCACTTGTTATTTTGCATTTCAAATTTATCGCACAAAAGTAGTAAATCAGCGTCGCTTATCAAAAAAACCGTTAATGAATCTTTTGAGGCATAAAAAAGTTCGGCAAGATGAGTTATAGTATATACACCACCTTGCCGAACTATCAGCTTTGTATAAAGCTGCTTAAATGCTTCTTTCTATATTCCAAACAAAGGCTCTCAGCCCCAACTGCTCGGTTTGTTTATCCATCTTGTGCAAAGCCTCCAACAAGGGGTCGACACGTGCATCTTCTACCATCGTGATAATAGCCGAGTTCATACTGGGCCAAGCGTGCGTGCCAAAATGGGGTTCACCCGTTTTAGAGCCACGCCCTTGCACGCGATCTAAATAGGTGAATCCACGGCAATTCAAGCGATCGAGCAAAGCCAAAATTCGTTCGTAGTAGGCTTGGTCGAATGTGATTAAAACTGATTTCATATTCTTATCTTTTTATTTCTTGATTTATAATGCCGCACAAGTCTCAATGATCTTTCAAACAAAACGTTTATCGGCAGTCTATGTTCTGCAAAACAACTGTTAACGTTTGTCGGCTCAATAGTCCACAGTCTGAACAAGGACTGTTAACTATTGAGACTTGTACTTATTTAGATCTTATTTGTGCTTAATGATTTCGTGCTTGTGAGACTCGAAATACTCATCCATCTCACGTTTCTTGCGTAGTTTTCTACGTTGGTTTTTCACACCCACACCACCAAACACGCAATACATCGTGGGCACGTAAATCAGTGTGAGAAGTGTAGAGACCAACAAACCACCAATTACGGCAATCGCCATCGGACTCCACATTTCCGACCCTTGTCCCGAACTTACCGCCATCGGAATCATACCAAGTACGGTAGTTGCAGTGGTCATCAATACAGGGCGAAGACGGCTTTTGCCAGCAGTCACCACGGCATTGATCACCGATTGTCCACGTTCACGACAAAGAATGGTGTAGTCGATGAGTACGATACCATTTTTCACAACGATACCAATCAGCATAATACCTCCCAACAAACTCATTACACTCAGAGTAGTGCCAGTGATAAACAGGGCCATCAACACACCACTGAAGGCAAACAACACCGAAATCATCAAGATGAACGGATAGGTCATAGACTCGAACTGTGCTGCCATCACGATGAACACGAGCAATACAATCATCACAGCCAACGTACCCAAATCTCTAAACGACTCTTGTTGGTCTTCGTACGACCCTGCAATTTGAATCGATATATCGCCCGGAACATCCATTTCATCTATCAACGTGTTTCCGGCACTCACCACATCACTCATCGGCACACCCGAGATAATGGCAGAAACCGTCACGATACGTTCGCGGTTTTTACGCTCGATAGTGGGTGGATTGAAGCGTTCGACTACTTTACCCACATCTTTCACACGCACCGATTCGCCTTTACTGTTGTAGATTAGGATGTTTTCAATATCATTGAGGCTGGTGCGATGTTCGGGTGCATAACGCACTTTAATGTCATATTCATCTCCATCTTCACGATATTTAGATGCTGTGGCTCCATTGATACGATTGCGCAGATAGGTAGCAGCAGTACTTAGATTCAATCCGTGCAATGCCAATTTTTCGCGGTCGAAGTCTACCTGATATTCGGGTTGGTAGTCGCTACGACTGATGTTCACTTCCGAAACCCCTTTCACCCGAAGCAATTCGCGTTTTAGATATGCAGCCACACTGTCGGTAGCAGCCATATCGTAGCCATATACTTCAAAATCGGCAGACGACTGTGCAGACATACCTTGATTGCTACCACCAAAGATAACTTGTGCTTTGTTAAACTCCGGGTATTTCTTCAAGTCTGCACGCATTTCATCACAAACCTCAGCAAGCGTTTTATCACGATCGCCCGGATCGACCAAGCTCATATTGAACGATATAATGTGCGAACCATTGTCCTGCATCGAAGCCCACGTATTGTCCGAGTCGGCTTGCCCTACTGTATAGTTGCACACTTTTATCACTCCCGGATACTTCTCCATCCACTGTTTAGTAAGCTTATCAGCCATCTCTTGTGCCAGCTCCATACGCGTTCCGATAGGCAACTCCAACTTGACAGCAATACGCGCATTATCTTGTGGTGGGAAAAACTCCGAACCGATGTATTTGCCACAGAAAAGACTTAAGAAGAAGAAACCAAAACAGCAAGAAAGCACCAAAGCACGATGACGCACAGCCCAGTTTAGCATACGACCATAGCCTGCATCAAGTCCGTCGAGCACAAACTCAATGGGTCTGAAAAACAACTTGAACGCTTTAGATTGTTTTTTCTGCAAACGAAGCAACTGAGAGCAAAGCATCGGAGTGAGCGAAAGAGCCGCCATTGTAGAGATAAACATAATGGCACACATCATCCATCCCAACTGACGGAACATTACCCCCGACATACCGCTTACCATTGTCAATGGAAAGAACACGGCAATCATTGTCAGCGTAGAAGCAATTACCGAAATAGCAACCTCGTTGGTGCCGTGTACTGCGGCTTGTTTCGGGTCGGAACCACGTTCAATGTGTGAAGTTACATTTTCGAGCACCACAATCGCATCATCTACCACCATACCAATAGCAATGGATAGCGACGAAAGAGAGATGATATTAATCGTATTGCCCGAAGCTGCTAAGTAGATAAATGAGGCAATCAGAGAAAGCGGGATAGTGATACAGATAATCAAAGTAGCACGCCAGCGACCCAAGAATAAGAACACCACAATAACAACGAACAACAAAGCATAAAGCACTGTTTCGGTCAACGAGTCAATTGTGTTCAAGATGTTCTCGGAAGTATCTACAATTACACCTAATTTCACATCGCTTGGCAAGCTCTTTTGCAAACGGGGAAGAGCATCTTGCACCTTGCGCGATATTTCTACCGAGTTGGCTCCCGACTGCTTTTGAACGATAATCATCGCCCCTTGTACACCGTTGTTATAGGTTTGTTGCGCACGTTCCTCTACTGTATCAATCACCTTCGCTACATCGCGTAAGTAAACATTGGCACCGTTGTGTGTGCCTATTACAATGTTTTCGAGCTGACGTGAATCATCAAACTCACCCTCTACACGCAGCGAATAGGTTTCGTTACCAATATCAAAGTTACCACCTGGCACATTGCGGTTTTCGGCACCAATCACCGAGCTAATCGTTTCGATTGTCAAGTTGTAAGCTTCCAGTTTGCCTGGGTCGCAATATACTTGAATCTCACGTTGGGGAGCACCACTGATAGAAACCGTGCCAACACCTGGGATACGAGCCAATGGGTTCACCACACGGTCGTCCAGGATTTTGTAAAGAGCCGACTGGCTCTCTTTTGCTTGTACCGAAAGCATCACGATTGGAATCATATCGGTACTAAATTTAAAGATGATGGGTGTTTCGGCATCATCGGGCATTTGCGAACTAACCATATCCAGCTTGTCCCGGACATCGTTGGTGAGCACATCTATATCGTTGCCATACTCAAACTCAAGTGTAATGATTGACATATTCTCGGACGAACGCGAAGTGATGTGCTTCAGGTTGCTCACCGCATTCAACGTATTTTCGAGTGGACGTGTCACATTGTTCTCAATATCCGAGGCACTTGCACCCGGATATGCAGTCATTACCATAATTGTATTTGTATCAATATCCGGATACAAGTCAATCGGCAATCTGGACAAAGAGTACAGACCAAATATCATCACTGCCACAAAGCAGAGCGAGGTCATAATCGGTCTTTTAACCGCTCCTTCGTATATACTCATATTCTTTTTATTTTATCTTGTGGGGTTATTCCAAAATATTAAGTCTCACCAATAAATCAATTCTCAATTTCAACTTCCGTTCCGTTGATAAGGCGCGACTGTCCAGCGATAACCACTTGAGAATTATTAGGCACTCCCGATTTCAATTCATAGTCTACACCCATACGACGACCCAACTCCACTTTATTGTAAGACACCTTTCCATCTTTATATACATACACGTAGCGGTCGCCCGATCCTGCTTGCTTCACGATAGCCAAGTCGGGAACTACCACATTGTCTTCTACACCAAAGTTGATGGTGGCACGTGCAAACATTCCTGGGCGGATACGCTGGTCTTTATTATCTATTTTTATCTCCACGGGGAAAGTACGTGTAGCAGCATCAATCGTTGGATACACTAAGCTCACTTTTCCATTAAACACCTCGTCGCCATACACATCCAAAGTCACCGACACGGGTTCGCCTTTCTTCACTTTCGTGAAATAAGCTTCCGACACGTTTATCATCAACTTCACAGGTGTTATTTGTTCTACCACAAGCACAGGGTTTCCACTGCTATACATATCGCCGTTGTCATAATTGCGAGCAGTCACCACTCCATTGATAGGACTTACAAGAGCTGTATTTTCCATCAAGTTGTTGTAGGCAGTCTGTTGCACGTCAAGAGCCATCTTCTGAGCATCCCACTCCGATTTGGATGCACCACCTACTTTATACAGTTCATCAGTACGATTAAACTCTGTTTGTTTGTTTTCCAGTTGCAGTTTCATTTGTTTCAAGTTGGCAGCATCCATCTGAACAAGTTTTTGTCCTTTCGACACACGGTCGCCCACCTCCACAAATATCTTATCAATACGTACAGGAGATGATGGAGCGATGTTGTTTTTCACTTCCGCCTCAACTGTTGCTGTATATTCTTGTACTTGTTCTACTGGGCGCGCTTTCACTTCGGCCAGTTTCACACGTGGTTTTTCCTCTACTACCTCTACCGTCTTCGTCTCTTTTCCACCCGTGCAAGAGCTTAAAAATGCAATTGCAAACAGAGCTATTAATTGGAAACTCTTTTTCATATTATTCTGATGTTTATTATTTCTTTTTTTACTTTACTGATACCTCTTTTCCCAACACCTGATCCAAATCAGCTTTCGACACCAAATAGTCGTAGATGGATTGATTGTAGGTGAGTTGCGCTTGTGTGAGCGATACTTGCGAACTATTCAGTTCGAGCACAGTACCCTTACCCACTTCGTATCTTTTGCCAGCGATAAGCACCGCCTTTTCTGCTTGAAGCACGTTTTCTTTATTACTCACCACCTGTTCGGTGCTTGCTGTCATGTTGTTGCGATAGCTTTCTACCATCATCTTCAAGTTGCGCTCTGTATCGAGGCGACTCCAGTCGAGCTGAGTGATTTGCGCACGAGCCGTTTTCATCTTTGTGAAGTTTCCAGCCTTGTAGAGCGGAATGCTCAATGAAAAAGAGAGCGAAGAACTACCAATCCAATCGTATTTAAACACATTCCAATTATTGTTATAAAGCGATTGGTATTGATAAGAAAAGCCCATAGCCAATGTAGGCAGGAAATTGGCGCGCATCGCTTTCACATTCTGATCGAGCAATTTGCGATTCAAATCCAATTGAAGCATCGTGGAGTTTCTCGATAGATTTAGCGAATCGGTGTTGAGTTGCTCGGCAAACAAAGACATTTCGTAATTCGACAAGTTGTCAGCAATCACAATATCCACATCTTCTGTAATTCCCATCAACACTCTCAATTGCAATTTAGACAGCGTGATAGCATTGGCCGAAGAAACCACCGAAGGCTTGGTGCTTCGCATCTGAACCTCCGAACTGATTTTGTCGAACTCGCTCACCGCTCCTTGTTCGTATTTTGCATTTGCCACGTTGAAATTATCTTCTGCCAATTGGTAGCTTGCAAGCATCACATCGTAAGTATCTTGTGCAAGCATCAACTGATAGTAAGCCTTTGTCACTTGATTCACCAAATCCAATCGAGAAGAGCGTGCTTTTTCGAGCGAAAGTTCTATATCCGTGCGGCTCATAGACATCGCTTTGTACACCGCAGGGGCAAAAACAGGCAAACTAATAGAAAGAGCCGCATTGGTGGTGTTCGAATTATCTTGTCCCATTTTAAACACCTGTCCACCCAAGTTCATCTGCGGAGCCTTGATGGTGTGATCGAGCCCTGCTCCAATCCCTACTTCGGGCAATAAGTTTTGCCACGTCTCCTTGTTGGCAATCTTTTTCAGCATCACATCTTCGTCGGCTACTTTGATGGTAGGGTTGTCGCTCAACGCTATTTCCAAAGCCTGACTCAAAGTTAGATTCAACGTTTGCTTCGATTCTTGCGCTTGCACAAAGCCCAATGAAAAGATGAATGCTATACCTATAAAAAACATTCCTTTACCAAACCTCTTTGTCATTTTATTCATAAAATTTTAATGTATATTCCTGTGATTTGTATTTTATCTCGTCATAAAAAGTCGCACTATTTTTTTTCGCCTCTGAGCTTTCTATATTCTTGAATAAACTCTTCCAACTCTTTGGCACCTTTTTCGGTAGAGATGCCGCGCAAATAGGTAAACATAATCGACTCGTAAACTTCGGCTATCGAGTATTTACTACATATATCGGTGCTCATCAGTACATCCATTTGCAAGCGAACCAACTGATTGATAATCTCAAAGTTTATATCCGAACGAAATATCCCCTGTTCTACGCCTTTCATAAAGAAGGCAATGGTGCTATCGGTATCTCTTGTCTTAAACTCTTTTATCAGATCATACACTCTCGGATACTTTTTTATATCTTCAAAAAACTGTTTGTTCGTTTCGTGAAAGCGTTCTATGTTTTTTTTGTAGCACACCAATATCACCTCCAGAACATTTTTAGCCTCTTTCATCACCTCACCTATAAAAGCTATCAATTCATCGTGATCGGCCAATATACACTCGCGAAGCAAAGTTTCCTTATCTTCAAATATTTCGTATAGAGTGCGTTTCGACATTGAGAGCGATGCAGCTATCTCATCCATTGTAATGCACTTTATGCCGTTGCTTCTAAAAGCTTGCGAGGCAGTTCTTATAATTTTATTACGCAATTCCAAGCGTGCCGCCGAATTATCTTTTTCCGTATCAATCATTGTGCTACTATTTGTGTACTTCACTTTTATTTTTTTGCAATCAAACATCTTCTTTTATAAAAAAAGTGAAGCAAATATAAATAGAAAACTTTAATCTGGATTTAAGTTTTCATACTGCCCACTTATTATTTCGCATTAATTATACATTATACACGACATAAAAACAAACGTTAACAGTAAAAAGCTTTTTAACATCTATATCATCAAAAAACAGAAAAGGCGAACACAATCCTACCCAAACAGCAGGAAAGTATTCGCCTTCTATCATCAGAATAAAAGAAACTTCGCTTTAGCAAAAATCAGTAGTCGAACTTGGTGCGGCTCAGAAACGCTACTGTCTTGTGTATCTCTTTATACATCACAATGTCTTCGTCTACAAAAGGCACCTCTTTGCGATACTCTTTTAGGAAGCGTTCCAGCAAAGGCGATGTTTTTTCGGGACGACGGAAATCGATGCCTTGTGCGGCATTCATCAGCTCGATGGAGAGGATAAACTCTAAATTGTTCATCACTTTATAGAGCTTGGTGGCTGCGTTGGCTCCCATACTCACGTGATCTTCTTGTCCGTTGGACGAAACGATGGAGTCGCTCGAGGCAGCATAGCAATACATCTTGTTTTGGCTCACCATCGAGGCTGCCGTGTATTGAGGTATCATAAAGCCAGAGTTCAATCCGGGATTTGCTACTAAGAATTCGGGTAGTCCACGAAGTCCCATAATGAGCTGCGCCACACGCCGTTCGGAAATGTTGCCCAGTTCGGCAAGGGCTATTGCCAAGAAGTCGTATGATATGGCCAATGGCTGCCCGTGAAAGTTACCTCCCGAAATAATTCGGTCTTCATCGGGGAAGATGGTGGGGTTGTCGGTCACCGAATTGATTTCGGTGAGCAACACGGAGGCCACGTAGCGAATGGCATCTTTGGTAGCGCCGTGTACTTGCGGAATGCAACGGAAAGAGTACGGATCTTGCACGTGCGCTTTGGGATGAGCAATGATTTCGCTCCCCTCAAGCAGTTTACGAAACGCCTCGCCTGTTTCAATCTGTCCTTTGTGAGGGCGAATCTGCTGTATGCAATCCATAAATGGCTCAATGCGTCCGTCGAATGCTTCGAGCGAGAGCGCAGCTATAAGGTCGGCCTTTTTAGATAGGCGGAATGCTTTGAGAATGGCAAACACACCGTTGGCACTCATAAACTGTGTGCCATTGAGCAACGCCAATCCCTCTTTGCTTTTGAGCTGCACGGGTTGCCAGCCAAACTCATCGAGCACACCGATGGCTTCGCGTTTTTTACCCTTATAATACACATCCCCCACACCAATAAGAGGCAAAAAGAGGTTGGCCAATGGAGCCAAATCGCCCGAAGCCCCCAACGACCCCCTATCGTAGACGATGGGCATCACATCGTTGTTGAAATAATCGAGAATGCGCTGCACGGTGACGAGTTGCACACCGCTATGCCCCAAAGCAAGAGCGTGTGCCTTGAAAAGCATCATTAGCTTGATGATGACGGGGCTGATTTCCTCACCCACGCTGCAAGCGTGGCTCTTGATAAGATTCTCTTGCAAAGTGCCCAGTTCGCCAGGCGATATGTTGCGATTGCAAAGCGACCCAAAGCCCGTGGTGATGCCATAGAGCGGCGCGTCCGACTGGGCTATTTTCTCGTCAAGATAGTCGCGACAACGCTGTATGCGCACTTTTGCTTCGGGTGCAAGTTCCAGTTTCAGGTTCTCGTTTATGATGCGCTCAATTGTATCGAACGTCAATTCACCCGAACCTACATAATACACATTGCTCATACGCCTATTTTTTGTTTTACAGTATCTACCAACTCTTGCTCCATTTTGCAAGCTCTCATTTCGAGTGTGTCGGCCTCATCAAAAAGTTGCTCGGCAAACACCTTATCGTCGAGCGAACCAAGATTGATGCGCACATTCATCAAAGCTGCCAACACAGCGGTGCGAGCCGACATCATTGCCACGCAAGCATCGGTCACAGCATTCTTGTTGCCATAGCGCGCCACTTCATCGATGATGCTCATCAGCTCGAAAGCGTTGCGCGCCACTTGCATTGGCACCAATGCGGCATAGCGAGTGGCTTCCTGAATGGCACGGCTTCTGTATTCCTTCTCTTGATCGGTAGCTTTGGGCATTTTGTAGCAGGCAAACACCTGATAGTAGGCTTCGGCATCACGATCCACATTTTCTAAAAACTCCTCCTGATTTATCAGCGCAAGCCCACGTATGCGCTGCATCAGCTCTTCGTGCTGCTCGTAATTCTTTTTCCCGATGGTAAGTCCTGCCACCATTGCAGCAAGGGCGGCGGCTATTGCGCCGTTGAGTGCAGCGATGCTGCCACCTCCAGGCACAGGTTCGTTGCCCGACACTTTGTTTATAAATTGCTTTACAGATAGGTCTACTAACATTTTATTTCGTTTTTAGGATTATCAAATAGGTGCATCAACAGTAAAAACACCCGGATGTTTTATGCCACAACATCCGGATGTTTTGCACCACAACATCCGGGTGTTTTCTATTACAACACGGGGATGTTGTGACACATCACCCTTTACATTCAATTTTGTCACTTCAAAATCACACCACGCTTAATGGTGTGTTGCACCGAGTTCATTGCCGTGTAGTAGGGCAACACATTGGGTGTATCGGTATCCAACACCACCAAATCGCCCCACTTTCCTACTTCGATGCTGCCAATGCTATCGGCTTTGTTGAGTGCCGCTGCTCCATTAAGCGTGAGCGCAGTTATCGCCTCCTCGACCGAGAAGCGCATATAGATGCACGCCAAAGCAAACAGCAAAGGTATGGAGCCTGAACAACAACTGCCGGGGTTGAGGTCGGTAGCAAGTGCCACCGCACAACCGCTGTCTATCATCTCTCTGCCACGGGCATAAGGTTCGCGCAAGGTGAAAGCTGTAAGCGGCAACAGAGTAGCAATCACCCCTCCCTCCTTCATCGCCTGAATGCCTGTATCGGAAGCGTGAAGCAGGTGGTCGGCGCTCAAAGCTCGCAGTTCGCCTGCAAGAGTAGCGCCGCCAAAGCTCACTATCTCGTCGGCGTGTAGCTTGATGCCATACCCCATCTCTTTGGCGGCTATCAGCAATCGCTTGGATTCGCCAATGGTGAATACTCCTTTCTCGCAAAACACGTCACAGTTTTCTGCCAGTCCTCTCTGTTTCACCAATGGCAGCATATCGTTTATCAAAAAGTCGATATACTCGTCAGTGCGCCCAGCATATTCGCGTGGCACAGCGTGCGCCCCCAAAAAGGTGGTAGCAATATCTACCTTGCGACAAGGGTCTTGATTGATAGCGCGCATCACCTCAAGCTGCATCAGCTCGGTGTCACGGTCTAACCCGTAACCACTCTTTCCCTCCACGGTAGTCACTCCCATCCGGCTCATCACGTTGATAAACCATTCGGCTTTTTGTTTCAATTCATCGAAAGAGGCTTCGCGCGTGGCACGCACAGTGCTGAATATACCGCCGCCACGCTCCATTATACTCATATAGCTTTCGCCATTCATCCGCCACACAAACTCGTCGGGGCGATAGCCACCAAACACCAAATGGGTGTGCGAATCGACAAAACCCGGAAGCACCACATTGCCTCTCACGTCAATCACGTCATATCCATCGCGAGTGTCGGGCAAATTTTCGCCCACGTAGGTGATGCGTCCATCGGTCACTTCGATTGTGCCACGAGGTATATCAAGCAAGCGTTTCATCTCTGCCCCACAGCGTGCGGTGCGCCCCATCGGGGTGACAATGCGTGCATTTTTCAGAATCAAGTTGCGGTTCATAGGCTTCTTGTTTTATTCCATTATGCGTGCTTCGAGCACTTGCTGCATCGAGAAGTCTTCCAATCCTAAGTAGTATGCAGCCGTGTCGATAAGGGCTTCCATCGGAACAAGTCCAATGATTTCGCTACCTACAATGCTGACACCGTAGCGGCGAGCCTCGATGCGCACCAGTTCGAAAGCACGATAAAGAGCGGTTTTGGAATAATCGGTCATATTGATAGAAACCTGCGTGATGCCTCTCTCCTTTAGCTCCACTCCCATCGCTTTGCAATAACGCAAACCACCGCCAATAAAGCGTATTTTCTTGGCAATGTCGGTAGCTATATCGAGCGAGGGGGTGTTGAGGTTGATGTTGTAGGCCACCAAAGGCATACGCGCACCAATGGCTACTACCCCAGCCGTGGGGTGGCGTTGAGCTGTGCCGTAATCGGGTTTCCATTCGGGTAGAGTTATCTTTTGTTCCATACCCTCGAACTCACCTTTGCGAATGGCAGCCAAGTTTTCACGATGAGGGGCAGAAGCAGACTTTTCGTATAAGAACACGGGTAGTTGATAGGCATCCGACACCCTACAAGCGAGCTGCTTTGATAACTCTACCGCCTCTTCCATCGACACATTTTTGATTGGGATAAATGGCACCACATCTACCGCTCCCATACGTGGGTGTTGCCCTTTATGATTGGTAAGGTCTATCAGCCGGACAGCAACCCCAATGGCTTGAAACAAAGCATCGCACAGAGCATCAGGTTCGCCCACTACGGTCACCACCAATCTGTTGTGATCTTCGTCGTTGCTATAATCAAGTAGCTTCACTCCCGGCTTTGATCGAAAGGACTCTACTATTTGGTCTATCTTTTGTGCATCTCTTCCTTCGCTGAAGTTGGGCACACACTCTACTATTTTATTCCAATTCATAGTGTTTCATTGATTAGTTGGTTTATATATTGTTCGTCGGCCACGTGAGGCATTGTGACGTGATAATACGCACTGTGTGTTTCGTTGAATTGATTGGTGGTTTGCATCGCATTTTCGTTTCGTGCCCACGAGCGTCGTGCCACGCCACCCATCACATCCCATAGCATAGCCGAGCGCAATATCTCGTCTACACGCTGACTGCCATCGCACACCATACCAAAGCCTCCGTTTATAGCTTTTCCAATGCCTACTCCACCGCCGTTGTGCAAAGCCACCAAGCTCATTCCACGAGCACAGTTGCCAGCAAAACACTGCACCGCCATATCTGCCATAATGTTGCTGCCATCTTTGATATTAGACGTTTCACGGAAAGGCGAATCAGTTCCCGACACATCGTGGTGGTCGCGCCCCAGCATAATAGGGCCTACCTCGCCACGGCGCACCATTTCGTTGAATCGAAGCGCAATCTTGAGTCGCCCTTCGGCATCTTGATAAAGAATGCGCGCTTGCGTGCCCACTACCAATTGGTTTTTCTCGGCATCGCGTATCCAATTGTAATTATCTAAGTCTTGCGCACGTCTATTGGGGTCGATACACTCCATTGCAGCTCGGTCGGTCTTTATCAAATCTTCGTGTTTACCACTCAGGCACACCCATCTGAACGGGCCATAACCGTAATCGAACAATTCAGGCCCCATTATGTCTTCTACATAACTGGGCCAAATAAATCCACTCTGCACATCGGCTTCGTTTCGAGCCACCTCTTTGACGCCTGCATCGAATATCGCTTTCAAGAAAGAATTGCCATAATCGAAGAAATAGGTGTTGCGGGCTACCAGTTTTTTAATGACCTGAAAATGACGATGCAGGGATTTATCTACCAAGATGCGAAACACATCGGGGTGCTCGTGAAGCATTCTGGTGCGCTCTTCAAAAGTAAGCCCAACAGGGCAATAACCACCCTCGTAGACAGCGTGGCAAGATGTTTGGTCGGAAAGCAAATCAATGTGTACATTTGCCCTGACAGCATATTCCAAAAGATCGACGATGTTGCCGTGATAGGCAATAGAAAGCACTTCGTGATGCTGAATGGCACGATGAGCCATTTTGAAAGCATCGGATACGTTGTCGGTGACTACCCCTACCCAACCTTGTTTATGGCGAGTTTCGATGCGCGACAAGTCCACCTCGGCAATGATACTCACTGCACCGGCTATTTCGGCCGCTTTGGGTTGTGCTCCACTCATTCCCCCCAGTCCAGAGGAAACAAATAGCCGACCACGCAAATCACCATTTTGAGGAATGCCCAGCTTCATCCTTCCTGCATTGAGCAGTGTGTTGAACGTGCCGTGTACGATGCCTTGAGGCCCTATGTACATCCATCCTCCAGCAGTCATCTGCCCATAGTTTGCCACACCAAGCTGCATAGCCGTGTGCCAATCGTGCTGATTGTCGAACATACCCACCATCATCGCATTGGTTATTATCACCCGTGGTGCATCTGGATGAGAGCGAAACAATCCCAACGGATGCCCCGACTCAATGACCAAAGTTTGCTCTTGCGTCAGCTCTTCTAAATACTGCTTTATCAATTGATACTGCATCCAGTTTTGGCACACTTGTCCCGTTTCGCCATAGGTGACCAACTCATAAGGATAGAGCGCAATATCGAAACATAGATTATTATCTATCATCACCTGAAAAGCCTTGCCTTCGATGCAATTGCCTTTGTATTCGTCAATAGGCTTTGCTTTCAAATCGCCAACAGGACGATAACGATAGCCATAAATACGCCCACGTGTGCGCAGTTCCTCTAAAAACTCGGCAGCCAATACCGAATGGAGTTCAACGGGGATGTAGCGCAAAGCATTGCGCAGTGCCAGCGAAGTTTGCAAGGGTGTAAGGGTGAACCCCCTATCGGGCGCACGCCTAATATCCGGAAGAAACTCCGGGTATGAAGGTAGTGTATTGCTCAGAGCTATTTTCATAATCAAAAAGTATAAGGTTTACAAACTGTCACCACTAAAGGATAACAAGCCTGCGCAAATTAAACATTTTGATTATATAATCAAAGAAATAAGGCATAATATTAGCAAAATGACGAATTATTTCCTCGAGGCAGTGATAAGAAACATAAAAACGGCACACGCTTCACAGCGAGTGCCGTCGATGCACAAATCAATATCAATTCCCTATCAAATAGTGTACTGATATTATATCTATAACCTCAATTTAATATTCTAACGGATAGACTATCTTCCCAGCCAAACCATTTGCAAAGCCTGCATAAGCGTGCTTGCGGTCGTAGCCCAATGTCCACAGCCCAATAGGTTCGCCACCACGCCACGATGATGATTCGGGGCTATCGGTAGGTGCCCAATGCGTGATACCATAGCGTTGAGCGGCTGGTATAATCTCGAAGTACTTCTTCACGATAAACTCATACAAGTCCGACTGAGCTTTCAAGTGTTCTTCGGTAGCTTCGTTTGTTTTCACACTTGCCAAATTATCTTCTTTGACAACACCCATATCAAGCTCTGATATTTTGATAAGCTTGCCACTGCCTGCCAATAGTTGAAGCATCTTGATGATGTTTTCTTCTTGCTGTGCAGCTGCCGCAGGGTCGAGTTTCACATTCACGTGCATCTGTGTACCGATACCGTCAATCTTGGTCACACCATCCGACTCCCAGTATTGAATCATATCAATCAAGCCTTGGCACTTTTGTCCGCCGCCTTCAAGTCCGTAGTCGTTTACAAACAGCAGTTCGTTTCCTGTACCGTACTTGCGAGTAAACTCTACCGCTTTGCGTGCATACTCTTTGCCCATATAGTCTTGCCAGTAGAACTCATCGGATGCCAATTCTTTGCCAATGCCACTCTTCAGTTGAGTTTGGTCGGGCCAGTCAGACATCGGTTCATTCACTACATCCCACGTGGTCACGTAGTCTTTGGTCACTTCCATCATTCCAGCAATCCATGTTTCGAGTGCATTGGTGATAATTTCCGTTTTCTCTTCATCGGTTTTTTCTATAATTTGGTCGCCTACACCACCAAATCCTTCGCCAAGTTCGGACACACCACGGGTAGAGCTTCCGCCCCAGCCTCCCCAGCCTTCGGCACCATTTTCAAAGTCACCGTTGGGGATGATACTTTTCGAACTTCCAGCAGGACAAAGCGTCACGTTGTCGATATAAACCTTGCCTTCGAAGTCGCCAAAACTGATGATGAAACGATCGCGGTCGACTTTATTGGCAGTAGTAATTGCTTCGAACTCTTGCCACTCTTTTGTCACATTAAACACACCAAAACCATCCGATGAATAATCGGCAGAGGATTGAATTTCGGCACGAATCGCACCGTTGGCGGTAGCTTTTGCCACAAACTTCAATGTGTACTGAGTGCCGTTGTCCAAGTAAGGAGTGATGCCATAGCAGATTTGGGCTTCCCAGAAATTGCCAGCAGTGGGGTTTTCGAACCAATAAGCGTAACCCGGTGCAGCACCTGCGCTATACCCCTCGCCATCTTCCGACAGTCCACGGGTAGAGCTTCCGCCCCAGCCTCCCCAGCCTTCGGCACCATTTTCAAAGTCACCGTTGGGGATGATGCTCTTGTTGCTGCCTGCGGGGCAAAGAGTCACATTGTCGATAAACACTGTGCCCTCGTAGTCGCCAAAGCTGATGATGAAGCGATTACGATCGTCTTTGTTGGCAGTAGTAGTCACTTCAAATTCTTGCCACTCTTTCGTCACATTAAACACACCAAAACCATCCGATGAATAATCGGCAGAAGATTGGATTTCGGCACGAATTGCACCATTGCCAGTAGCTCTCACCATAAACTTCAACGTATACTCAGTGCCACTGACCAAATAAGGATTGATGTCGTAGCAAATTTGAGCTTCCCAGAAGTTACCGGCAGTGGGGTTGGTGAAAGTGTAAGCATAGCCTCCGTTTCCGCCTCCACCCTCACCAGGAATAACGGTAGGTTCGAGCAACGTATTCAGGTAAGTGGCATTTTGGTTGGCGTGCCAGCACAGCGTATGTCCGTAGATGGTAGTACCTGCATCGCGAGCAGCCTCCACAAAATTGGTGACAGTAGAGAAATCCATCGCACCGCTATTTTGAACAATAGCCATGTGCTTCATCTCCCAACCCGCTGTCATTTCATCGTAGTTGGCATTGGTGAGTCGGTAAACTATGTTTTTCGAAACATAGTCGCTGACCGACACGCCCGTACCCAACTTAAAGTTGGGATTTGCTTGACGGTCTACATACGATTTCAGCGCATCGTATTTGTTCACATATTCCATTGCGGCTACCTCAAGTGGTTTTTCTACCGAATACTCCAAAATAGAATCGTCGGCACAAGAAGCCATTGCGGCGAGAGCCATCGCAAAGGGTATTATTTTTTTATATTGCTTCATATTATGGTGTTTTTAAGGTTATTTTGTCAACACATCAAATGTTTCGAGCGAAATGCCACGATCGCGCACTACCAAAGTATCTTTTGTAGCATAAGTCACGTCATCAAGTTTTATTTGGTAATCCAAATAAATGGCGTTGCGATCTTTGTTGCCCCAGCTTTTCTTTTCTCCTTTTTCTACAAACTTACCCGTTCCTGTGACTTTGCCATCTTCCGAGCTCACTACACAGTTGTTACTATCGTCGAAAGTGAGCAACAAGTTGCAAGATGTGCCGTTGGCCGTAACAGGAAAGATTGCAGTTTTCAGATTTTGGGTAGTCATGCTGCACACCTCATCGTTTTCCACATATTTCTGATGACGAACCACAGTTTTATTCAACGAGGCATCGCTATTGCCAGTCACCACATCCACACCACGGCGAAGATAAGTGGCGTGCCAAGCATTGATATACTTCACAGCATAAAGAGTATAATCTTTGGGAGTAACACTCCAGTCGCCCGATATACAACGATTTGGGTTGCTTACCGCAGCTTTACCACGCAATATAGAGTCGGCATTTTGAACATCGTTCATCACCAATGGAATCACGTAGTTGGTAGTCAAGGCTTTTGGGTCGGCAAAATATGCGTCGGTCAATTGCACCTCTACTCCACCCATCACACTACCTTTAGAGATAGTTATTTGGTTTGAGCTTAATGTGTAATAAGAAGCTGGCATTGGGAGGACGTCTTCCATCGTAGACTTGAACACCAAGTTGTCGCAAAGCGAATTGTCCACATTGAGATTTATCACAATGTTTTTATTATTGGTGTATGCACCACCCGTAGTAGCCATAATCTTACATTTCTTTTGGTTATCAAGCGAGGTGTCGAAAATATCTTCACCCATCACAATGGTGCGCACTGGCGATTGATAAGCAAAATAGACTGTGGTATAATCAAAATCGTCGAAACCCCAATCTTGATTTTGGCAAGAGGTAAACAAAACACCCAAAGCGGCTATTGTAAAAAGTAACTTTTTCATCTTTCATTCATTTTAATTTGTACATCGTTTCTTATCTCCATCCCTTGTTTTGGACGAGTGCATCAAACTTCAGAACCTCGCTGTAAGGAATTGGTCCGAAATTCATATATTCTTTATAACTTCTTGTCTCTACCTCGAGTGCTGGGTTGTAATTGCCCGATGCAATAGACATACCACGTACCGTTTCATTCAGGTTTGTGTTCCAACGACGCAAATCCCAAAAACGGAAACCTTCAAAGCAAAGTTCCAAGCGACGTTCGTTGCGAATAAGGATACGCATCGCTTCTTTATCGTTTTTGATAGATTCTAAGTAAGCGTCACCATTGTCTACACCTACACCTGCACGCTGGCGAATAGCTTTCACCACATCGTAGGCCGAGTAACCGCTACCACCATTGGCAGTAGGTCCGTAAGCTTCGTTGGCTGCTTCGGCATACGAAAGGAATATTTCAGTGTAGCGCATACGAGCTTTGTAGTGCTTTTGATTATTAACAGAAGATGGATTGAGATTTACATCTTGACGCATCAGCTTTTTCATATAATAACCAGAACGTGTAGAAGTTTCGGTTTTGTTCAAAGCATCGTTTGTGCTACCATCTGCCGCTGTGTAAATTGTTGTATTGTTAGGACCTGCTGTGCCTCCATCAAATAAGATGTAGAGCGACAAGCGTGGGTCGCGATTGGCATAAGGGTTTGCTGCGTCGTATTGGCTATTGTCAAGCGAAATAGGATAACCATTTGCCATAGGAAAAGCATCCACCAAGTTTTGAGACGGATTCAATCTGCCTTTACCGTAAAGCGTTGGAGGGAAATGATCTGACTCAAGGCTACTACTACTTTCTGAGCCTGTACGCCATAAGATTTCCGCAGGGTTTTCACCTGCTTTCAAAGACTCTATTTCGTTGCTGTTGGCATACCAAGTGTTACCAGAGTTGTCCAACCCACCGATACCACCGATTCTGTCAAGCACAGTGGCTGCATATTGAGCAGCATCTGTCCACGTAGTAGTAGAGCCGCTTGCAAATGCAGGGCTTGCAGCCAACAACGCAGCTTGTGCACGAACACCTTCGGCTATTCTCCCTGTCATACGCAGGCGTACAAGATCACCAAATACACGGGTGTATTGTGCGGCAGTCACGCCTTTGTTTTTGTATTTTGCAGGCACATCAGCATCTCTTGCTATATCGGCATAGTCTACTGGCAATAATTCGATAGCTTTATCCAAGTCGGCATAAACTTGTTTCATACACTCGTCAAAAGTAGCACGAGGCTGATTGAAATCAGATTCAGTAGTTTCGGCTTCGGTAAGCAAAGGAATACCCAACAAACGTCCATCTTCGGTCCACCCACCGTGTGCTTGTAGCAAATAATACATATACATACCACGAAGTCCGTAAGCTTCACCTTTCATACGGTCGTTAAACATTCCTGCAACCAACTCATCGGCAGCCCAGTTTACTTTGTCCGTTTCGCTCAAAAACAAGTTGAGGTAGTGAATAGCCGAGCGACAAGAAGTCCACCTGTCCATGGGGTTTCTATCGGCAGCCCATGAGCCCGAAGCCATCTTGCGATAACCGTTGTTGTTGTCGTTGGACACCGCATCATCGGTAGCCACGTCGTTGAACGACCAACCGTCGATAGGGATACGGGTATATCCATTTGCCAGAAGCCCTTGCGCATAGCTGGCATTGTTGTATATGTGGTCTATATCCAAGTTGTTTTCTATTTGCGGCGTAAACATATCTTCGCAACTGACAAACAAGCAGGATACAGCTAAGAGTTTTATTATATTTTTCATAATCACTTTATTTTAAGTACGATTTAATCATTTGAGTTTTGCAGGTTCATCAATTGTCTATACTGTTTTATTTATAAACCTGCAAAATCTCTGTTAAATTTAGAAGGTAGCTTTTACTCCCAATGCGTAAGAACGACATTGTGGCGAACTACCTATGCTCATCTCCATATACTTACGTTCTTTGGCAAATGTCACCAAGTTAGATCCGCTCACATAAGCTTGCACTCCTTTTACGAAACAGTTGCGCAATGCACTTTGAGGCAAGTCGTAAGTAATCTGCACCTTTGCCAAGTCGAAACGGTCGGTCTTGTACATCCAAAAGTCTGAAGCTTGGAAGTTGTTATCGCCACTAAGTGTGGTCAAGCGAGGATAAGTTGCCACATCTTTGGTCTCTTCTGTCCAACGGTCTCTTACTACTTCCGAGTATTTGCGGTCGCCATACACCCACCAGTACGAGTTATCCTTGTAACCTTTCGCACCAAAATTGCCTGTCAGGATAGCAAAAAACGTGAAATCTCTCCATTTGGCTGTGAGGTGTACACCCATTGTGAAAGGTGCTCCATACCAACCTCCACGTCCCAAATATACTTGGTCCTTCGAGTCGATTACACCATCACTATTTTGGTCGATATACTTAATATCACCTGGTTTCACAGTACCAAAGTTTTGCGTGGGCGAGTTGTCTATATCAGCTTGGTCGTAGAAGAAACCTGCACTTTGCAAACCAAACAATGCATCCAACGAGCGACCTTCGCGTTTTTGATAACCGTACTCAACATTTTCATCGCGTTTGGTAGCTTTGTGTTTCAAGTAAGTACCAGCCACACCCAATTCTAAGTTCACTTCACCCACTTGTTTGTTGGCTTTTACATTGAAGTCGAAACCAATTCGCTTGTCGTTGTTGTAGTTCACATAAGGCACAAACGATGATTCTGGCCAGCCAGTAGCAAAATAATTGGGATAAATAGTAGAAGGAAGGGTAAGATAGCCATTCATTTGATTTACAAAGAAGTTCATATCCACTGTCAACAATCTATTCCAAAAAGAACCGTTGATACCAGCACTCACCTCTTTGCGTTTGATAAATGTCAAGTCGGTATTTCCACCACGACGCGCATCGAATGTTCTGTCGGTAGCACCGTCGCACCATCCCCACCAAGCACCTTCCGATGTATAGATGTTTTGGTACATATAGAAATCATTTATGTCCAAGTCGGTATGAAGAATACCAGCCGAAGCATAGATTTTCAAATCGTCTACCACCGATGAGTTTTTCAAGAAATCTTCATTACTCAATCGCCAAGCAAGTGACAAGGTAGGCGAAAAGGCGTTGCGATGTCCTGGAGCTAACTTAGCTGAATGAATTTCGGCACCACTAAAGTCGACAAAATAACGGCTCATGTAATTGTATGCCAACTGAAAGCCAAGATTGGCATTACACGTGTTATGATATTGGGTCGATATAGATTGTTGGAAACCTGAAGCCAAAATCATCGCACTTACGTTGTGGCGTTGCTTGAAAGTTCTTTCGTAGTTGAACTGTCCTGAGAAAAATATAGTTTGACGGCTGTAACTACCACTAATGTTTTGCGCACCGTTTTGCTCATCCTTACCAAACTGTGTCAATCCTGTAATCAAGTCGCCTCCGGCATAGTTGTTCCACTCTGCCTGATAAGTAGCGTAATTGTTCTCTATGGATGTATTGTACGATGTATTGTAGTCTACCGCCAACTGTGCACGGAAAGAAAGCCCTTTGAGCAATTTCTCCAATTTCAAATTTACCCCTGCGTCAAACTGCAACTGACGACTGGTAAATTTATTGTGTCCTGCTACATACATCGACGCAAACGGATTGGTTTGATCGAGCTGAGTACCACCAAGCAAATATTTACCATCCACCAAGAAGTTGCTGTTGTTCACCAAGTTCATCGAAGTCTCGTCTGTAGCCTCAATAAAGCTAATCGGAATCAGAGGCGACACACGGTTTGGACGCAATGTAGACGAGCTTCCCCAATAGTTGGCACGGTCACCTTTGCTATCGTAAAAAGTAGCGTTGGCGTTTACCCAACCAGTCACCCAATCGTTCAAACGGTAATCGATATTACCACGCATATTCAAACGGTTTGCTCGGTTGTTTTTTCCTTGACCAAAGTTGATCAAATCATCATTGGTAGTCCAACCGATATTGGTGTAGAAGCTGGCATATTTACCACCACCCGAAAACTCAGCCAACACATTGGTAGCGTTGTAGGCTTTCTTCAAATAGTCCGAAGAGAAGAAATCCACATCTGGATAACGATAGATGTTGTTTCCTGAACCGTGATTGTAAATGTCGGTAGCCGAATAAAGAGGGTCTAACCCATCGTTTGTACGCGCTTCGTTGTAAAGTGTCATATATTCGGCCGAACCTAAATACTTGGGATAGCTTTTGGGCACCATAAATTCAGTAGTAGCACGTACGTCTACCTGAAGTCCTTCGCTGATACCTCGCTTGGTGGTAATCATTATCACCCCTTTTGCAGCCCTGCTACCATAAAGCACAGTAGCCTGAGCACCTTTCAAGAAAGTGATTTGCTCTATTTCAGAAGGAGTCACGTTGTTAGCATCACGTGGCACACCATCAACCAGCACCAAGCACTCATTCATACCCCAAAGATTGCCTGTCACCCCACCCGCAAAAGCAGTCATATTGCTCAAGCTGTAAGTAGAGAAATTCTTATCCATCAGTTCGGGAATGTGAACCACCGAGATACCTCCCATCAAGTCTTTCTCGCTAATCTTCCGAAAAGCGACCTGTACCTCTTTGTCGTTTTCAATGCTCAATGTATCGTTCGCAGCCAGGTTGTCTTGAGCCGACAAACACAGAGGTGCAAGAGCGAACATTGCGCACACAACGATTTTTGATTGTATATGTTTCATTGCTTTTTCTTTTTTATTTTACGTATTGTTTTCGCTATTACCAACCTGAGTTTTGAGGGAACTCTAAGTACAGGGTAGTATCGCTTTCTTTGAGTGGCAACCAATAATGCTTGCTACTGAAATTACGAGTAAGAATCAAATTTTCGCTAAATCCGCTAACTTGATTTTGAGATGTATCTTCGCTATCAAACTCTCCTACACGTACAAACTCTTGCGATGTTTTGATGTTGTAAGGATACTCTGCGAGTAGCAACCAGCGGCGTAAGTCGTTGAATCGATGACTCTCAAAAGCCAACTCTACGGCGCGCTCTCTGCGAAGTTCGCCCATAAAGGCATCCAAAGAACCTGTAAACTTCGTATTAACTGGTTCTACACCAGCACGAGCACGAATGGTGTTTACAGCACCCTCGGCTGTGAGGGAGAAGTTGGTCGATTTTCCATTGGCTCCACCACCGTATTGAGCAGCAGCCTCAGCATACATCAGGTAAATATCGGCAAGACGCATCCAGCTAAGATGACAGTGATGAGCATTTCCCCATCCAAATCCATCGTCGTATTTGTTACAAGTTGTAGGAATAAATTTATAAAGCAAATATCCTGTGCGGCTACCATAGTTCAAGTCTCTAAAGTTACCATCTGTATAAAGGTTAGCGTAGCGGTTTCCTTCCGAGTCGGCAGGCATTGAACCTTGTACCACTTTTGCTCCATCATACACAATGTCGTGATAGAAACGAGGGTCGCGTCCTCTCCAAGGAAAGTTCTTATCAAATCCTGAAGCTGGATCTTCCAATGGCAATCCGTTTGCCATACCATAATAAGCCACATAGTTGGCAGTAGGTAGCGAGAAAACACCACCATCAACCAATTGCTTGGTTTGATATTGCTTACTCATCCCCCAGTTTGTACCGTTGGGTTCGTAAGATGGGCCACGAAAGATGGCTTCGGTAGAACCTGGCATCAACCAGTTTTGCTTGTTGGTGTAAAACAAATCGGAGTATTTTTCGAATGGAACCAAAGCGTATTGAGTTTTACCACTTTCTACCAGTGACAACAGTTCTCCAAAAGCCTCAGCAGCTTGTTTACACAAGTCAGTATTGTAGGTGCGGCTTCCTGTAGACTCTTGGTTCATCAATGGACTTGCTGCCCAAAGTAGGTTCTTGCCTAAGTAGCCCAATGCCATAATCTTATTGATACGCAATTGGTTTTTACCTAAAGTGCGTTTTCCTGCAGTTGTATCATCCCAGTCGATAGGAAGAAGATTGGCAGCTTCGCGAAAATCGGCAGCAGCGCAAGCAGCAGTTTGGTGGTAGTTAAGACGTTCCAATCGCAATGTTTGGTCGGATGGCAACACCTCGTTTATATAAGGAAGCCCACCAAAATATTGCATCAACTGGAAGTGAAACCAACCTCTGAAAAAGTATAATTGACCTTTTACCAAATCACGCTCTTCGGCTGTGGCATCTGTCATTTTATCTATATTTTCGAGTCCCATATTGGCTTTGCGAATACCATACCAAGCCATTGGCCACAACGACTTAGCAAAACGGTCGTCGTTTTTGGTGTTCACCGAGTTGCGATCCATCCAGCCCGAAGCCCAGCCATCGTATTCTTTTTGCCAACCCCAAAAGTCGCCCAAGTCTACCTTATAACACATATGGTAATCAACACCCACATTCATTATTTCATCTTCACCCCAATTGAAAGAGTTAGTCCAGTATCCTTTTGCAAAATCGGGAATACAATAGTAAAGTTCTTCAGTAAATCCCTGAAAGTTGGTAAAGTTCTTAAACGCAGCCGTACCCGATATAGCAGAGTCGGGAGACCTGTCCAAATAGTCGGTACAGGCGGTGGTTCCTGCCAACAAGAAAGCAGCAACACTACATTTTAAGATTTGAATATATTTTTTCATATTGTTCGTAGTTTAGAGTGAGAATTTTATGCCAAAGTTTACACGCTTCATTGTAGGGTAAGCTCCTTGCGAAGCCAAGCCAGTACCAGCGGTATTCGATTCACGATCATCGGGCATACGCGACCACATCCAAAGGTTGTTTCCATTGACATAAAGACGTAGATTGCTCAAGCCAATTTTCTTAACCCAGTTGTTGGTAAAGGTGTAAGCAAGTTCCACATTCTTCAAGCGGATGTATGAACCATCGTACATATAGCGTGTACCATTTGAGAAACCACTTGGAGTTGAGTTCCAACGAGGCATTGGCACATCACCGTTTAGTCTATCAGAACTCCAATAAGTTCCTTCGTCATAAGCCACATTCAGCTTGCCATTGAAGGTGCTAAACGAAACGTAACGGTTTACATTGGTTACACCGTAGAATTGTACAAAGCCGCTAAAACCATTCCATTCAAAACCCAAAGTACCGTTGTAGGTATTTTGTGGAGTTCCTGTGTAGCCATAGGGCACATTGTCATTGGTATCAATCACACCGTCACCGTTGAAGTCGATGATGTTGTAGCTACCTGGCAACTTTTGACCGTCCATCGTATTGTGTTGTGTACTACCATATATCTCATCCCAACTGTTGATATAACCGTGGTCGATGTACGAATGAGCTTGTCCGATAGCATAGCCTGCATTCTTTTTATAATCTGCCAAAAGATCGGCATCATCATAGCTCAAAATTTTGTTTGCAGCATGCGTCATATTAAAGTTACCCCACAAGCGAAGTTTGTTGTCGAATGTATAGTTTAGACGTACTTCTACCTCAAACCCTTTTGTTCTTACTCTACCCAAGTTTGCCACGGGTGCAGTAGCTCCATAATACGATGGAATCGCTCTGTTGCCACCCGCCACAAGAATGTCCGAACGCTTGTCGTTGAATATTTCGACAGTACCGGCAAGAATACCGTTGAATAAAGAGTAATCAATACCGATGTTTGTTTTTACTGCCTTTTCCCAGTGCACGTTAGGGTTACCAATCACCGATTCGTAATACCAAGTATAAGGGCTTCTTTCCCCTTGCATTGGGTTGAGTCCCATCAAAGCTGTGCTTCCATATCCCCATTGAGTTTCGTACAACCAGCGACCTACCACATTGTCGTCACCAATTTCTCCATAAGAGGCTCTCACTTTCAGCATATCCACCACTTTGCGCACGGGTTTAAAGAACTTCTCTTCACTGATCATCCAGCCGATAGCTCCCGAGTTGAAGAAAGCAAAACGGTTCTCTTTACTAAACTTTTCCGAGCCGTTGTAAGCACCATTGTATTCAAAGAAATATTTGTTGGCATAATCGTAAGTCACACGAAACGCCCAGTCTTCGCGATAGCTTGGGAACACACTACCTGTAGCACGCTCGTTGCGGTTGAACACACCCATTGCAGCAACGGTATGTTTACCAAACACTCCTCCCCAGTTTACTTGTGCTTGATAGAACAAGTTGCGTGTTGTAGCCCAGTTGTCTACCTCACCACCTTGTGTGCTCCAAGCAATGTTTTCCTGAAAGTCGAATTTATTGTATCCGTCGAAAGCTTGTTTGTAGAATACTTCACCTGTTTTTGGATCAATCCATTTGAATTGTGTATCGTTGTAAAGGTCATTGATACCTCTTTTTCTTTCTAAGAACGAGTTGTCCCACGAAATAGTAGCACGTGCGCTCAATCCTTTCAATAAAAAGCCAAGGTCTTGCTCCAAAGTAAAGTCGGTATTGATGCGAGTGGTTGTTTTTTTCTCCACCCCACTCAACGCTAAGTTTACTACCGAGTTTGGCGCACCTTGCGTGTCATTGGGATAATATCCCCAGCTTCCATCCGAATAAACTGGCAAGAAAGCATCAGATGGCGTGCTGTAAGCGGCTTGCCACAACTGAGATGCGTAGAAAGAGTCATCGCTCATATCCCAAGGAGTTTTACGCACACCGTGCGAACCCGATATATTTGTGCGCAACACAGTGGTTTTTGTCAGGTTGAAATCCAAATTGCTACGCACGTTGATGCGGTTGTATCCATAACCAGCTTGATAACCACGTTTGTTGTCCCACTCTTTAAAAAGGTCGCCTTCGTGAAGGTAATCTACCGCCGCAAAATATTTCACAAGTTTAGTACCTCCCGATACATTAACATTGGCATTGTACGACATCGTGTGACTTTTAAACAAAGCATCCGTCCAGTCTACATTGGGGTAACGTTCGTAATCCTCAAGTGTCGACTGATTGCGGTATTTTTCAATCTCCCCCATTGGCGTGATGCTGTTCCACGAATCGGGGTATAATCCCAACTCATTTTCAATAGCTGCATTACGCAACTTCAAGGCATCGTAAGCATCGTATTTACCGGGTAGTTTAGAGGCCATTTTGGTAGTTACATTCACACCAATATCAATCTTAGCCTTTCCCTCGTTACCACGTTTTGTAGTAATCAGAATCACCCCATTGGCACCTTTCACACCATACACAGCCGTTGCCGAAGCATCTTTCAATACAGAGATAGATTGCACCGAGCTAATATCCACGCTATTCATCGGACGTTCGATACCATCTACCAAAATCAATGGGTCGCTATTATTCCAAGAGCTTACACCACGAATCACGATTTGAGGCTCTTCATCGCCAGGCATACCTGTACTTGCTGTGGTGATAACACCAGGCAAGTTACCTGTGAGTGCCGCACCAATATCCGACACACCACCTGCACGTTCAAGAACTTTTCCGGTGGTTTGCGTGATAGCACCTACCACACTCACCTTTTTCTGCTGACCATAGCCCACTACTACAACTTCTTCCAATTGTTGGGTATCGTCTACCAAAACCACCTTTAGTCTGTTATTTCCATTCAGTTTTACTTCTTGTGGAATCATACCGATAAACGACACCACTAAGACAGACTTTGCACTGGGAACTGTTAGTGCAAAATCTCCATCCATATTTGTTATTGTACCTATTGAGCTGTTCCCTTTTACAGTTACCGTAGCACCGGTAATCGGTTCGTCATTGTCATCCACGACAACTCCCTTTATAGCCATTCCTCCCTGAGCCATCACCAGCATACAATTGAATAGCATCAAAAGAAAAAGCAAAGGAATCTTCTGATTAGTTTTTAATACAGTTTTCATTTTTATTAGTTTAAGATTTGAGTATAATACTATCTTTTCTATCTGTTTCAGTTAGCGACAGAGTTGTTAGCTATCATCAAAAATACGTTTCATAGTTGCGATTGTTATTTAGTTTAAAGTTCACAAATTAGCAGTTGCATACATCCCGATAGTAGTGCCTGTAAATCCGCCCGCATTGCGTGTAGACAGGTGGCTTGCATCTATATTCTTGCATAAGAGTTGCCACTTCTGAGGCTTTAGCGCATAATAGAAATCATAGGTTAGTCCGTTTGAAACCACTTTCATTTCTATGTCATTTATGTTGTATTCTATCTCTTTGGCCACCAAGTCGTTCTTCTCTGTTCCATCTACCTGCATTAGCGTAATCATCTTTTTATCGTCGGTAGCCTTCACCCCAAAAAAGTATTGGTGTTGTTCATCTTTAAAGAGCAGCATTCCTGCGCGCGCATTATTCCCTGCGGGTTTAAATAGCATTTGGGTGCTACACACAAAACTGTGGTGCTGCACTCTTCGGCCTACGTATGCAGGTGTTTTCTTTTCGGTGGCACACACAGGCGCACACTTCAATGTGAGGTAGCCGGGCGTGTTTGCCAAAGAGTATAAGTCGGATGCAGGTGTTCGAAGCGTGAGCCAGTCATTGCCCAGCAGCGGTTGATCAAACTCATCGCATACTTCAAAGTTGCCGAAGGTGATTTGTTCGTCACGTATCACCCCTTCTCGCTTGGCTATCATAGGCACCAAGTCGTCTTCTTTGGTGATGTAGGGATAACCATCTTCACTCCATCTCACAGGCATCATAAAGGTTTCGCGCCCTAAATTCTCAAACATATTGTCGATGGGGCGGCAAGCCAAAAAGAGTGCCCACCAGTCTCCTTCTTTGGTTTGAATCAAGTCTGCGTGTCCTGCACTTGTCACAGGTCTCGAACGTTCGGGGTTCAAGTGTCGTTGCGTCAAGATGGGGTTTTTCTCCCACGCTTGATAGTTGCCCATTGGCTCGTTGCTACTGAAAATCACTTCCGAGTGCCAACCACCAGTTCCACCCTCAGCAGCCATCAGATAGTATTTGTTGTTCATTCTATAAAGGTGTGGCCCTTCAATCCATATTGGTTTTTCTTCGGGGCGCGATCCTTTGTCCACTATTATTTTGCGTGGCCCAATGGTTTGATCGGTATTCACATCAAACTCTTGAATCATAATGGTGCGGTGTCCACTGTATTCGGGTTCGCCTGCTGGTTCATCGTTGTTCACGATATAAGCCCTGCCGTCTTCATCAAAAAAGAAAGAAGGGTCGATGCCACCTACCTGTGGTAGCATAATAGGGTCCGACCATTCGCCAAAAGGATTTTGTGTTTTCACAAAAAAGTTTCCTGCACCTACGTTGGTTGTTATCATATAGTAGGTTTGGTTGTGCGGATTGTATTCGATAGCTGGTGCAAAGATTCCTCCACTCACGCCTTGCCCTTCCATATTCACCAATTGCGACGGACGATTGAGCACATTGCCCACTTGTGTCCAGTTCACCAAATCTTTGCTATGAAAAAGAGGAACACCGGGAAAGTAAGCAAAAGTAGAAGTCACCAAGAAGTAGTCTTCTCCATTGGTGCAGATGCTTGGATCGGAATACCATCCGGGAAGAATGGGGTTATAAAAGAAGCTTTCGCCGGGAAGAGGATTTTCTTTGTAGAACACGTCATTTCCTTCATATTTGAAATAACTAAAAAGAGCTACCGAATCGTCCATATTCGCCAACACTCTTTTATGTCGATTGCTCGACGAGCAAGAAAGCCCAATTGCCAATGCCAGCAATAGCCCGATGCTTAGTGTGAAGTAATTTGCGCTTTTCATTTACTAAATTGTTGTTTTCAAAGGCAAATGTATTCATTCATTTCGCTCGGCATTCATTCAAATGTTACACGAAATAAACCACACATAACATACTTCGCAAAAGATACATTGCGGATTATACTACACGTAACATACCGCATCATAAAACACTGTACAACAACACAATACACACCACACCACGTAACATACGCTTATTGTATTTCATACAAGAAAAGATGCGATAGACACTTCGATACGCCACAATAAAAAAAGTCTTCAACACCACATTTCACCTCCAAGGGTCGATGCGTTGTTGAAGACTTCGTTGTTCGCTATTTAGTTTGATGCGTCAGTTATCTTCGGCAGTAGGAGTAATCGTTTTTTTGTCGTGCGCAAGGGCATATTCGGTAGGCGGCATACCATACAGTTCTTTGAACGAGCGCGAGAAAAGCGTGATACTCGAAAAGCCTACCATCTCTGTCACCTCCGTCACGTTGTAGTGTGTGGTGGTGAGCAGGGTAGCCGCGTGTTTCAATCGCACATTCTTTATCAAGTCGCGCGCGCTTTGGTTGGTCAGTTCTTTGAGTTTACGATGCAAATGCACCCGGCTAATGCCTACCTCTTTGGTTATCATCTCCACGCTCAAATCTTGATTACTTAGGTTGCGGTTCACCACATTCATTATGCGGTCGAGTAGTTTGTCGTCGGTAGACTGAACGGGTAGCACGGGTTTCTTCACCTCTTGTTCCTGATTGCCGGTGAAGCAATTGCGAAGCACCTCACGACTACGAATGAGGCTTTCGGCAGTTTTCCTCAGCAGGTCGATGTTGAAGGGCTTAGTCATATAGGCATCTGCTCCCATATCGAGTGCATCGATGTTGTCCTCTTCTCGGTTTTTGGCAGTAAGCAGCAATACAGGGATGTGGTTGGTATGCACATTTTGCTTCACTTTTCTGCAAAGGGTTATCCCATCCATCTCGGGCATCATCACGTCGCTTATTATTAAGCTTGGATTCTTTTTTATAATGTAGGGAAGTGCCTCCTTGCCATTGGCAAACTCCACCACGTGATAGGTAGACGAAAGCTCGCGACCGACGTATCTGCGTATCTCTTCATCATCCTCTATCACCACAATGCGGTGCTTGGTTCGTGCTTTTTGTTTTTTCTCATCCAGTTCTTCCGCATCCACCACCGCAAGCACGTTCTCTGCCTTCGACGGCTTGATAGACACCATTGTATCATCTATTATCTCATCGGCGTGCAAGTGCGCATTGCCCCACGGGATACGTACCGTGAAACGGCTTCCCACTCCATCTTCGTTGTTTTGCACAGCAATGGTGCCGTGATGCAGTTCTACCAGCGATTTGGTGAGATGTAGCCCGATGCCCGTCCCCACATTGGAGTTGTTGTGGCTGTTGTTTATCTGATAGAAACGTTCGAAGATGCGGTTCATCTCGGTTGCATCCATACCGATGCCTGTATCGGACACGCTTATTTCGATGTAATTTTGCAACGCCCCTTTTGCCTCTTTGTCCTCGCCGGTAGACAAGGATATTGTTATCTGTCCGCCTTCGGGGGTGAACTTCACGGCATTGGATAGTAGATTTACCAATATCTTATCGAAGTTTTTAAGGTCAACCCAAGCTTTCACCTCGTGCGTGCATTTATTGAATAGCAGCCCGATGTGCTTGTGAGACACTTGATAATCGAACGTATCGCAAAGCTCTTGCAGAAAATCGCCCAACTCCACTTCGCCAAAACGTAGCTGCATTTGTCCTTTGTCTATCTTGCGTATATCCATCAGCTGATTCACCAAACTAAGTATGCGCTCGGAGTTACGATAGATGGTGCGATAATTGCGTTGGCGGTCAATATCTTCGTCTTGGCTCATCAGTTTTTTTAGCGGACTCATCACAAGCGACATAGGCGTGCGAATTTCGTGAGAGATGTTGATAAAGAATTGCAGTTTCGCTTCGTTTATCGCTTCGGCGTGCTGGTGTTCCATCATCTCGCGTTTGGCTCGCATCCGTAGTTTTATTTGCAGATAAACCAAATAGGCCACAACAAGAAACACCAACGTGTAGCCCATCTTTGCCCAAGTGGTAGCATACCACGGCGATGCAATCACAATCTTTATCTCTTTTTCGTCCGATAGCAAATCGTAGTCTTTGGCCTTTATCCTCAAGTGATAGGTGCCGGGATGGAGGTCGTTGAACGAAATGCGATTCACCCCCGAACGGAGGTCTACCCAGTCGGCATTGTTCATCGAGTACATAAAGCTCACACGTTCGGGACTGTTGTATTCACGGGTGGCAAACTCCACTGTGAAAGCGTTGTCTTTGTGCGACAAATGAAACTCTTCGGCCTCATACACAGGCTTGTCTATAATAAGACCTCCACCCGATAGCATTCCCTTGCGCACAGGTGTGTTGTGTAGGTAGAAGTCGGTGATTGCCACGTTCCATTTTCGTGCCGGATTGGTGATTTCCATCGGATTGAAGTAGGTCACTCCATTGACACCGCCAAACCACAGTATTCCGTTGGTTTCTTTGAACGCCGTGTTTTTGCTGAACTCATTGCCTTGCAATCCATCGCCCACAAAATAGTTGATAAAGCGACGAGACAGCGGGTCGAAACGCGAAACACCTGCATCGGTACTTATCCACAGGTTGTTGTAGTCGTCTTCGAGCACCGCATAAATCACATCCGAGGGCAATCCGTTTGCAATGGTAAACTTCTCGATGGCTTCACTCTCGTTTTCCAAGCAAACCAACCCTTCGGATGTTCCAATCCACACATTGCCACGTGCATCTTCGTTTATAGAGTAGATGATATGCCTTGACAGCAGCATATGGGTGTCGTGGTTTTCGTCGTTTAAATCTACACACGCCACCCCGTTGTAAGTGCCTACATAGAGTTTGTTTTTCTCTTTTGCATAAAACAGCGTACTAACCCATTTTTCGTTGGGAGTGACATTGGTGGTAGATACCTTTTGGGTGTTCATATCGTAGCAAAACACACCACCGCCCATAGTGGCTATCCACAGTTTTTTGTCCGAATCTTCGACAATGCAATAGACCCGATGCGTCAAGCTGTTTTCGCTGTCTATCAGCCTCAGCGGAGTGAACCGTCCCGTTTGTTTGTCTACACGCCCCATCCCATTGCTGAAAGAGCCACACCAAAGCACACCGTCGGAGTCTTCGAACAGGTTGATAACAATGGAGGGAACAGAGTGAGACGAAGTGGAGTGCTCAAAGTGGCAGCTCTCTTTTCCATCCTTATCAATGCGATAGATGCCGTCGTTGTCGGTTCCTACCCACAGGGTATTTTCTTTGTCCTTAAACAAAGCCGTGACGCAACACGAGCCGATGATGTTGCGATTGGCCGATTTGTAGCCAATGTATTTAAACCGATTGGGTTGTGCAGGAATCATCATCACCCCTTTTTGGTAGATAGCCAACCAGAAATTACCATCGCTGTCTTTTATCACCGAGTGTACTTTCGATTTCGTCAGGTCAAAGTAACTGTTGTCTATTCTACTATCAGTCAATTCATTCAGTCGGTTGTTATACACCTTTAGCCCGTGCCCGTCGGTTCCCACATACACTTCGTCTTGATTGCCAGGATAAATGGTGCGCACAGATAGTTGCTCGTGCGATGGAATGGAAACAAAACACCGTTTGTCTCCACTAAGCTTGAGCAAGCCGTGAGCAAGCGTGCCCAAATAGATGTTTCCTTGAAAGTCTTGCCCCAATGCGTTAATCAGCATCTTGTCATCGGCAAGTGGGTAGTACACAAGTTCTTGGTTGGCATTCAGTCGGTAGACTTTATTCTCGTCTACCACCACCCACATATCTCCCTGCGAATCTTCCAGCAAGTAGTCGGTCACCGCAGTGCCAATGGGTAGGTCGATGGGAGTCACCACCAGCTTGTCATCTTCTATCACCAAGCGGCTCAACTCACTGCCCGACAGCCAAATTTCACCATTCTTGCGTTGGAGTATCATATTGATGTTGCACACAAAGCGTTCTCCATTTTCGCGCACGGCAGGCAGCGAAAAGTCGTCGGTGGCGGGGTTGTAGAGCTGCACACCATTGTAGCACCCCACCAGCAGATGCCCTTTGTTGTCTTCAAAAAGATACCTCACTAAATTGTGAGCCAGCGAATTATCGTCATTGGCATCGTGCTTGTAGATTGAGAATTTTGTGCCATCGTAGCGATTCAGTCCATCTTCGGTGGCCACCCATATCATTCCGTTCCTATCTTGATAGATTTCGTTTATCAAACTACTGGAAAGTTCGCGGTCGGCCGTAAAAAGCTTGCTGTTCTGTGCGTGAAGAGCAGACATAACACAAAGCAACACAGCGCATAGTATCGATTTATAGTACATAAGGTAATAATTGGTCAGTACAAATATAGATAAAACAACGGAGCTTACAAGAAAAAAGGAGACATATTGAGGTAGATGAAACACACGAAAAAGAGATGGTTACAGAACGAAGTTGGTGGATAGCTGTTGCCACTGTGGTAGACAGCTCTTGCCAGCACGGTAGGTAGCCCTTGCCACCGTGGTGGGTAGCTCTTGCCAGCAAAGAGGGTTGAAGGTTACAAAATACAGACCACAAACACCTCATTTTCAAAGTATTACAAAACAAGGTGTTACATACAGTACATTGCACTAAAACAACCATCCAAAAGATGTAATATACGATAAAATATCTGTAATACAGAGAAAAGCATACCTTTTTTGTTCCTGTTATATTTGCTTCCGAAAGTAACGAGCAGACGATTCGTAGCAAGGTGTGTCAGCTATGAACAGTTGTTCTTTCGAATGTGAACAGTTGGCACGATGGTTATTAACACTCCACAAGGCAGATGTTAACACTCATCAAGAGCATATACAACCAACGTTCATCCACACAGTCAATTATTAGAAGACAATATATAAAACTTAGCAAGAAACAGCATGAAAAACATTTCAATCGGAAAATGCACAGTGGCTCTATTGATGGGCTTGGCGGCCATAAGCTGCCCCACGGAGCTAATGGCAAAAAACAAAGTAAAAGGGAAGAATGTCCCCCATTTCAGTCAGTTCACCTATCAGGGCAACGATCCCATTTATGAGCAAAACCCACTAAAGGCAGATGAGTTCTATTCGCCCATCTTGCAAGGGTGCTACCCCGACCCCAGCATTTGCCAGAAAGGAAACGATTATTACTTAGTGCATTCCTCGTTCGCTATCTTTCCGGGAGTGCCCATCTTCCATTCCAACGACCTTGTGAATTGGAAACAGATAGGACACGTGCTCGACCGCACCTCGCAACTCCAAGTAGAAGATTGCGGTATCAGTGCGGGCGTGTATGCTCCTGCCATTCGCTACAACCCCTACAACGATACGTTTTATATGATTACGACTCAGTTTTCGGGTGGGTTTGGCAATATGGTGGTAAAAACCAAAGACCCAATGAAAGGATGGAGCGACCCTTACAAACTCAATTTCGACGGCATAGACCCCTCGATGTTTTTCGATGAAGATGGCAAGGCCTACGTGGTTCACAACGATGCACCAGCACCGGGCGAGGAGCTATACAACGGCCACCGGGTGATAAAAGTATGGGAGTATGATGTAGAAAACGACCAAGTGATAGCAGGCACCGACAAGGTGATAGTGAACGGCGGTGTGGACTTGAGCAAACAACCCATTTGGATTGAAGCACCACACATCTACAAGAAAGATGGACGCTACTACTTGATGTGCGCCGAAGGTGGCACAGGTGGCAATCATAGCGAGGTGATTTTTGTGGGTGATAGCCCCAAAGGGCCTTTTACTCCTGCGCCAAGCAACCCCATACTGTCGCAACGTCACTTGCCACACAACCGCCCCTACAAAGTGGACTGGGCAGGACACGCCGACTTGGTGAAAGGTCCCGACGGGAAATACTACGGTGTGTTTTTGGGTGTGCGCCCCAACGAGCAAAATCAGGTGAACACAGGACGAGAAACCTTTATTCTGCCCGTAGACTGGAGTGGAGAGTTTCCTGTTTTTGAAAATGGACTGATTCCGATGGAGGCAAAACTAAAGCTACCCAAAGGAGTAGAGAATAAAACCGGGAAGGAAGGCTATCTGCCCAACGGCAACTTCACCTACACCGACCCCTTGAATGGCGAACAATTGGATTATAGATGGGTGGCACTTCGCGGCCCTCGCGAAGCATTTATCACCAACGACAAGAACGGTGTTTATCTCACTCCATTTGCTACCAACATCAAGCAAGTAGCACCTACCGCAACCCTCTTCCACCGTCAACAACACAACCACTTCAAAGCATCGGTGCAATTGAGCTACCTCCCTAAATCGGACAAAGACCTTGCAGGGCTTACTTGCTACCAAAGCGAGCGTTTCCACTACGTGTTTGGCATCACCAAAAAAGGAAGTCAATACTACATCGTGCTGGAGCGTACCGAGAAAGGAGCATCTACCCTATTGGCAAGCCAAGAGATTGACCTCACGTTGCCCATCACGCTGCAAGTAGCAGCACAAGGCAACGACTACGCATTTAGCTACTCTACCGATGGAAAACCGTTTGTGAACGTGGGCGGCACGGTGTCGGGCGATGTGCTCTCTACCAATGTGGCAGGCGGATTCACGGGTAGTATGATTGGGCTATATGCCACTACCAACAACGATATAACCATTCCTTAAATCAACACCATCAATATGAAACAGTTGAAATATCTATCTATACTTTTGGGAGCGATGTTGTCTTGCACTCCCTCGTTGGCACACGAGCGAGACAGCGTGGCATCAAAAACGGCAATGGCCACCTTCCGCAACCCGGTGATTTATGCCGATGTGCCCGATATGGCACTCACCCGTGCAGGCGATGATTATTATATGATAAGCACCACAATGCACCTGATGCCCGGCGCACCCATCATGAAATCAAAAGACTTGGTGAACTGGGAAACGGTGAACTACGTGTTCGACAAACTGACCGACCACTCGCGCTACGACTTAATAGACGGAACGGTGTATGGACACGGGCAATGGGCATCGTCCATCCGCTACCACAACGGAAAGTTTTACGTGCTCTTCTCGCCCAACGACGCACCCTATCGCTCGTACATTTACAGTGCCGACACTCCCGAAGGGGAGTGGACGCTTGTGTCGCGCACGCAGCACTTTCACGACGCATCGCTCTTGTTCGACGACGACGGACGTGTGTATGTGTTTTATGGCACTGGCGAAGTGAAAGAGCTAAAGAGCGACCTTTCGGACGTAAAACCCGATGGTGTGAGCCAAAAGATATTTGAAAGAGATGCCGAAGAGTATGGCTTATTGGAAGGTAGCCAAGTGATAAAACACGATGGGAAATACTACCTGCTCATGATTTCGATGGTGTGGGGCGAACCCGGCAGAGTGCGCAGAGAGGTGTGTTACAGAGCCGACCACGTGACAGGGCCTTACGAGAAGAAGGTTATCTTAGAACACGACTTCGATGGATATGGCGGCGTGGGGCAAGGTTGCATCATAGACAGTCCACAAGGCGACTGGTATGGGCTTATCTTTCAAGACCGTGGCGGCATAGGGCGAGTGCCTATCTTGATGCCTTGCACGTGGGTAGACGGCTGGCCCATACTTGGCGACAAGCACGGACACGTGCCACTGACTATGACCAAAGAGGTAGATGCCAATTCGATAGGTAAAAGCATTGTGGGCAGCGACAATTTCGATAGCGACAAACTATCACTCTACTGGCAGTGGAATCACAACCCGATAGACAGCAAGTGGTCGCTCACCGACCGCCCCGGCTATCTGCGCCTGAAAACAAACCGCATTGTAGACAATCTGTTTCTTGCTCCCAACACCCTGACACAACGAATGGAAGGCCCTAAATGCGAGGGTACAATCCTCATCGACGTGTCGAAGATGAAAGAGGGCGACGTGGCAGGATTCAGCGCATTCAACAGTCCGGCTGGCACATTGGCCATCACCCAAAAGGGTAAAAAGAGATACCTCCGTATGGTGGAAGAAAGCGTTGACTTTGCCAAAGAGAAACACGCCGTAGAGAAAGTACATAGCAACATCCAAGCAGAAATACCGCTAACACAACCCGTGGTGTATCTAAAGATAGCGTGCGACTTTACCGATAAGAAAGACTTGGCCACCTTTTATTACAGCTACGACAACCAGCACTGGCAACAATTGGGCACAGAGGTAAAGATGCTGTTCGACCACACACGGATGTTTATGGGCTCAAAGTTTGCTATCTTCAACTATGCCACTCAAAAAGAGGGCGGCTATGTAGACATCGCCCAATTCGACTATCAAAAGAAAGGATATTGATGCTATGAAAAAAATGATTGCTGCCGTTGTGTGCGTACGTGTAGATATAATTCGTAAAGTGAAAAGACTATTGCTGACAGTAGCTTGCCATCTATTATCATTCGTTGGTATGGCTCAAACGCCTGTGTCGCAAACCTGCTACACAGCCGACCCCGCATCATTGGTGTACGAAGACCGCTTTTACATCTTCGTAGGCAGAGACGAAGCAGCAGAAGATGGAGGATGGTTTGATATGAGGGAATGGAGAATTTACTCTTCGGACGATATGGTGAACTGGACAGACCACGGCGCACGACTGAGACCGACCGACTTTGAATGGTCGGACGGTGATGCGTGGGCAAGCCAGTGCATACACCACAACGGAAAGTTTTACTGGTATGTATCCGCCAATCACAAAGAGAAAGGGGGCAAGGCGATAGGTGTGGCAGTCAGCGATCACCCCCTTGGCCCTTACACCGCCCCAAGAGGAACAGCCCTCATCACCACCGACATGACACCCAACCAAGGCGACTTTGACGACATCGACCCCAGCGTGTTTGTAGACGATGACGGACAGGCCTACTTGTATTGGGGAAACGGGAAGTGCAAGTACGTCAAGTTGAACGACGACCTCATTAGTTTCTCAGACTCAATCCACTACGTAGATGTTCCATTGTTTGGCGAAGCTCCGTGGCTGCACAAACACAACGGGGTGTACTATTTATCCTATTCGCACGGACTACCCTCCACCATCGAATACAGCACCTCCACCTCACCCACAGGGCCGTGGACACATCGGGGCAGAATACTCGACCCTGTTGAGAACTGCGGAACGAGCCACCAAGCCATCTCGCAATTCAAAGACCGATGGTACTTGGTGTATCACAACGGAGCACTACCCAAAGGAGGCAATCACCGCCGCTCGGTATGTGTAGAGGAGTTTGTATACAATGCCGATGGAAGCATTCCTAACCTGACAACATCGACCGAGAAACGCTGAAACCACCACACATTATCTATATACATAGATAACCAAGCCTAAAATCAGCCTGCACCCCTTCCACAACAGTTTCTCGCAGAGGGTATGAAAAAGGGGTACCTATGCTACCCTCAATCTGGAACTTAGGTTGGCTTTGCTGAAACACATTTTTAGTTGTTAATAAAAGATAAACATCGAAATCTTACAGCTTTCTACTTGACAACTCATAGTTTGGCATTTATCTTTGTTAGATAAAATCGTGTAAATATGGCATCAAAATTTCAAGAGGCACAAAGAGCCAAGCAACGAGAATTGATTAAAAAATCAACTATCTTTAATGGAGTGCAGGGTGGTGGATATTTTAGAGGAGTAAGAGATGAGATTCTCAAAAAGTCTGACGCAAATCTATTTTGTGATATAGTGGACGCTTCAAAAAAATACATCAACGACAACAAAATAGTGTGGTGGGGTGGAAAGCGAGACCCTACCGCCCACACACTCTCATCGCAGATAGCGTGCCTGAACCATCTATTTCTAATCCGCAACGACAAGGACGTTGTGCTCAAAGTACTCAATAACGTAAGAGATGAGTTCGTAGAGGTATTGCCCATTCCTTGCGATAAAGAGCCTACCTATATCGCCTTTGAGGTGACAAGCCGCAAAGACCGACTAAACGAAGCAAAAAACGAGGACGCTGATATAACACGTGGTTCCAACTGCACCTCGATAGATGCTTTTATCTATGCTAAACACAAGTCGGGAGGACTATGGCTTATCCCGATAGAGTGGAAATATACCGAACACTACAACAATCAAGACAAGTCGGTAGAGGACAGAGCGTCTGAGCCCAAAGGAACAAACGGGAAGGGCAAGGAGCGGTTAAGCCGATACGCCCATTTGATAGACCAATCGGAACAGCTTAAAACACTGCCTGATTATCGACAGTCAATCTACTTCTACGAGCCATTCTATCAGCTGATGCGCCAAACATTGTGGGCAGAACAAATCATCCTGCACCAAGAAGATGAGTTGCTCAAAGCAACAAACTACTTACACCTGCATATCATTCCAAGCGAAAATACCGATTTACTCAACAAGAGATATAAAACAACCGGCAAAGGAATGGAACAAAGCTGGCGAACGTGTCTGAGCGACCAAACCAAATATGAGATTGTTGATCCAAGGAAATTTCTGACTCCCATAGCAGACAAATACCCAACGCTGTACCAATATTTAGAAAAGAGATATTGGTGAGTATGATAATGCTATATGGTGGCGGACTACACTTTATTAAGAAGGTTTGATACAATCGGATACCTATTTAAAATCATTCGATACCAACGATTCAACTGATTATTTCTAATTTTGTTCAATCCTTATTAACGAATCAAATTGAATGCAGTATGAGAAACATCGTCATATCTTATCTATTTTCGGGGTGCTTGCTATGCGCAGGGTGCAGCACACACACGTCAAACACCACATCGAGTGTGCGCATCAACCAGCTTGGCTTCTATCCGCAACAAGAAAAAGTTGCTATTTGGGACAATGAAAACACAACCAAATATACAATAAGAGATAGCAACGGAGCCATTATAGGAACAGGAACAACCGAGCATTCCACCGCATCGCTCTTATCGGGGAAAATCCGATCAAAAATAGATCTGAGCGCAGCAAAACAAAAAGGAAAGTACATCTTGGAAATCGGTAACGAGACCGTAAACTTTGAGGTGGGCGACAACCAACTAAAC
>CAMTPA010000003.1 GCA_947074275.1 uncultured Bacteroides sp. | reverse complement strand
AGAAGCTCGAAGATATAGTCGACGTGCAGGCACTATCGCCCGACGACCGTGTGCGCTACAACAACAGCCTGAACACCTACCGCACCAGCCTGTCGGTGATGGAAGCAGCCATTCAGGAAGGACGTGCAGAGGGGCTTGAAATAGGTCGTGAGGAAGGTCGTGAGGAGGAACGCATAAAAATGGTTCGTTCTATGAAGCAGATAGGCATACCTAACGAAATGATACAGAAAACCACGGGATTACCGTTGGAACTGATTGAGAAACTTTAAAATGAGCAATATAGGGTTCTTGATGTAAAAGAACTCATTTCCTTTTAAACAAAAGAGATACATATTTCACCCAAATATGTATCTCTTTTATTATAATATATCAACTACATCTGCTCACTTTATCGACAGTCTATGTTTTACTGGTTCTAATATAAACGTGAAGTCGTAATCGCCATACGGTAACTGATATTGATTGAGCGGCAAAGCACCCCAACTATTTACACAACCCAGCCCCAATTGCGCTTTGTCGATGCACAGGTTCGTAAGATTCTCTTCTGGCACTTCGGAAGCGTGACGTTGATGCTTGTCTTTGCCGTCGTCGAGCGCATCGATGGAGTAGTGAAGAGCCGATGCCGAGAAAGGAGCTTCGGCAACTACACGCAAACCATTGCCAGCCGTGTTGAGCTGTTCCCACCAGCGTATATCACTCTTTGTGCCTGTCTCTTGTGGGCGAATATAGGGGTGATATTGTTCGTCTACCGTTTGTCTGTACACTCCTATAAATTCAGAGTCTTTGCGGTCGGCGTAGTTCTCTACTGGGCCGCGACCGTAGTAAGCTATTTGGTTGTAGCTTTTGGGCATTGTGAGCTGCATACCGAAACGAAACATCGGCGATACCTCTGCGGCTTTGTCGGCTTTGAGAGATTGCGTCACTTTTATATCGCCCACATTGTTTACCTGATAGGTCAGAGTGAGTTTTGAGCTTACAGTAGGCATATCGTAGTCGGCCACCACCGTCACCAAGTTATTTTGGGTTGTGGGGGTGAGAGATACTAACTTGATCTGTGGATTTCTCCAAGCAGCATACTTGTTTTGAAGCCCAGCACCGTAATCGTTGTCAGTAGGCGCACGCCAGAAGTTGGGTATGAGGGCAGCACCAGCCTTTATAAATTTCATACCAGCCACATCGTATTTGGTGAGATAGCCCGTGCGTTTGTCAAACTCGATGGTAAAATTATCTCCCTCTATTATCAAGCTTTGTTGCTCCGTGTCGCACACCTGTGGGGCAACCGTTTGCACATTGCTTTGCACCCGATTTGACAACTGCATAGAGGGGGCTTGATAGTCATTCAGTGGAAACTGCTGCTTAGCAATCACATAGCCTGCGGGCAATAGTGCTTCGGGTTGTTTCAGCGTGTAATACACATTAAGCATCGCTTCTTTATCGGCAGGCACATCGCCCATCGCTACTGTGTAGTTTGCCTTTTGTTGAGGGGCCACGTTGAGTTCATCAATGCGCCCTGTACGAATCACTTTGCCATCTGCCACCAACTCCCACTCCATTGCATAGTTGCTCAAGTTGCGGAAGAAATTCTCGTTGTAGACAGAGAGGATGCCTTTGGACAAATCGACGGGAGTTGTCCAGATGTTCTGATAATAATAGCCTATTTCGTTGGCGTGTGGGTTGAGCACACGGTCGGGGCCAATCACTCCGTTGTTGCAGAAGTTGTTGTCCGAAGCATCAAAACGATTAAAATCACCTCCGTAGGCATAAATCTCCTTACCGCTTCTGCCTGTCCAGCGTATGCTTTGGTCGGCAAAGTCCCAGATAAAACCACCTTGCAAATTGGGATATTGGCGAATCAAGTCCCAATACTCCTTAAAGCCACCTACCGAGTTGCCCATAGCGTGCGCATACTCACACTGAATAAGTGGTTTGGTAGCATCGGTGCGTTTGGCGTGTTGCATCATTGCGTTGTAATCGGCATACATCGGACAGTTCACGTCGGTGAATTTGTTTCCGTGGGCTTGTTCGTATTGCACCACACGGCTCTTGTCTTCGTTCTTTATCCACTCGTAACAAGCCTCAAAGTTGGGGCCGAAACCAGCTTCGTTGCCAAGCGACCAAAAGATGATGCTTGGATGGTTGAAGCCACGATGCACGTTGCGTTGGTTGCGCTCTAAATGAGCTTTCTTGTAAGACGCATTCTTTGCCAGAGTTTTGTCGTCGTAGCCCATCCCGTGCGACTCCACATTAGCCTCGGCCACCACATACAAGCCATATTGGTCGCAAAGGTCGTACCACAGGTTGTCGTCGGGATAGTGGCAAGTGCGCACCGCATTCACATTTAGTTCTTTCATTATCTGAATGTCCTGAATCATTCGTTCGGGCGACATCACATAACCCTCATCGGGGTCGAGTTCGTGTCGGTTTACTCCTTTGATGAGAATGGGTTGTCCATTTACCCATATCTGATCGCCTTTCTGTTCTATTTTACGGAAGCCTACCTTTACAGGAATCACCTCTTTACCACCATCGACCGAAGCGTATAGTGTGTATAAGTAAGGCATTTCGGCACTCCACTTCTCAGGGTTGGACACGGCGATAGAGGCTTGTTTCTTTCCGCCTCCTTTCACGGTGGCATTGCCCACGGTGTTTCCTGTCGCATCCACCAGCGTGAGGTCTACATCGCCAGAACCTTTCACATCCAAAGCCACGTTCAGCAAGCCATCTTTGTAGTTTTTATCCAAATCGGGTGTCACACGAATGTCTTGCACTCGCTTCTTGTCTCGTGCATAAAGAAAGCAGTCGCGCCCCACACCCGAAAAGCGGAAGAAATCTTGATCTTCGAGATAACTGCCATCGCACCAACGAAAAGTTTGAAAGGCGATAAGATTCTCTTCGCCGGGTTTCAGGTAGGGAGTTAGGTCAAATTCTGCTTCGAGCTTGCTGTCTTCGCTGTAACCCACATACTTGCCATTCACCCACAGATAGATGTTGGACGTGACCGAACCGAAATGGACGAATATATCTTTACCACTCCAAGAGGCTGGCACGGCAATGGTGCGACGATACGAACCTACGTGATTGTTTTTGGTAGGCACAAGCGGCGGATTGGATGGAAATTGGTTGCGCCACGCATAGCCCACATTTACATAGATAGGGTCGCCATAGCCATTGAGTTCCCACATAGCAGGCACTTGCAGTTTGTCCCAACCCTTGTCATTGTAGCCCACCTGCCAAAAGTCGGTGGGGCGAGCTTCGGCATCTCGCACCCAGTTGAAACGCCACGTACCATTAAGTGTCAGGTAGTTTGCCGAACTTTTTTTGTCGCCTTGCTGCGCCAAATCTCGATTCTCGTAAGCGAAATAATTGGTGTGCATCGGGGCACGGTTCACGGCGTTCACTTCCGGGTTTCGCCATTCGTCGGACTGCGCATTGGCCGACAATGCAGCCATAGCCAGCAGCCCGATAATCAGTTGTTGCTTCATACGATTTGATGGTATTATTAGGTTTTATGAAATGAGTCAATAGTTGTAGTCGGTAGGTTTCACATAGATGCGGAAATCTTTTATCATACCAGGATAGCCTTTCTCTGCACGAGGCAAATATCTGAAACCCGTCACAGGAGTGTTCTCACTCAGATCTATCACCAAACAGTGTGGATAAGGCACATTGTCCACCGTCATCCAAAAGGTAGATTCTTGCAAGTCGAACACCTTATCGGCGGTGCGGTTTCCACTGCGTGTCTCTTCGCTATCGGCATAGCGTATCTTCCAATGCTCGCGCGACACGGGCTGACCATTCGCGCCCAGCACCTCAAACTCTGCAATGGCAGCGATGTTGTCTTCGGCTTGTGGCGACAAGGCTTCGAGGCAGAAGAAGCGACCTGTGGCAGGAGTGGCAAACCTCACCTCTTGCCAGCCATTGCCCGGAGCGAAAGTGCTTGCTATCACAGGTGTTTCGCCCGACAGGTTGAGTTTCTCATCCTCTTTGCGATGCGTTTGTGGAGCTGCCTCGCGCAATCCATCCAATATCGGCTTAGTCACGCCTTTCACCATAGCCTGTTGAGGGCCTTTCAAGTCGAGCACCAGAATTTCGTTCTCTCCTTGGCGCAACCAGCAGCCGGGCATATAGAGCGTTTGCTGTGGGCCTATCTCCCAAAAGCGGCCCATTGCGCGACCATTGACCCAAACCATTCCTTTGCCCCACGTGCTCATATCCAAAAACGTATCGCCTGTTTCATCGAGTGTGAAAGTGGCTTTATAGTAAGCTGGCATCGTTTGCTGGGTTGTTTCGGTGTAGTTTTTATCGAGTGCAAAGGAGTAGTCGACAGGCAAGGTGTAGACACTCCAGTTTTTTAGCGAGTGACTTTCGCCTGTTTGCGACACAAGCGTCACCTCTTCGGTGATGCCTTTGCGGTCGTGTATTGATTTGTCGAAGTTGACACGCCCCATCGCCTCTACCAATATATCGAGCTGCGTGCCTTTGGTCAAAGCTGGTAGCGAGGTTTCAAACTCCCCTTTGCGTCTGTCCAAACGTGCCAATAGTCTACCGTTGGCAAATACTTGTGCCCAGTCGTGTACCTCGTCTATCTTGAGCAGCGTGCCAGCTTGCACATCGTGTGGCAACGTGGTGCGATAAAGAATACTTCCCCAGCCTTGGTCGAAAGCCTCCATCGGCTTGATGTCTGTCGATGGGGTGGGCTGCGGTAAATTGCTAAACAGAGGGGCCACCTGCGTGAAACTGATTTCGGGGATTTCGATCACAGGGTAAGCTTGTGGCACAGCAGGGAGTTCTTCGCCAGGCGCTAAGTAGTTTTTCAATAAATCTTGCAATAAAAAGAACTTATCGGTAGTCCAGCCAGCCTCGCTGATGGGTGCATCGTAGTCGTAAGAGCTACACATTGCCGAATAAGCGGGATTGTTTGCACCACCCCAATGTCCGAAGGTTGTGCCTCCGTGGGTCATATACAAGCTGAATGAGATGTTGCGGTCGAGCATATCTTTGATGCCTTGCACCATGTCTTTGGCAGGACGTGTCTCGTGTTTGCGTCCCCAGTGGTCGAACCACCCACTCCAAAACTCGCTACACATCAGTGGAGTTTCGGGGCGCAATTTGCTAAGTTTCTCAAATTGCTGGTCGATGTTGGCTCCTGTGCCAAAGTTGACCGTCCATAGCAAGTCGTCGAGGGCGTTGTTTGTGAAGTTACTGCTCCAGTCGCATTGAAACAGTGGCACATCGGTAAATCCCGCTTCGCGCACCACATCGCGTATGGCAGCAATGTAGGGTTTGTCCGTACCATACGAGCCGAACTCATTTTCTACCTGCACCATAATGATGTTTCCTCCGTTGGTGATTTGCAACGGCGCAAGCTGTTTGCCCACCTCGTTCATAAACACCTGCACACGCTCCATATAATAGTGGTCGAGCGAACGCAGCGCAATGTCTTCTTTCTTGAGCAACCACCAAGGCAGTCCGCCCATCTCCCACTCGGCACATACATAAGGGCCGGGACGAACAATCACGTTCATCCCTTGTGCTTGTGCCTCTTTGCAGAAAGCAGCAATATCATTTTGCCCCGTAAAGTCGAACTCACCCTCTTTCTGTTCGTGAATATTCCAAAAGATGTAAATGCAGATGGAGTTCATACCAAGGGCTTTGCACATCGCTATGCGATGTGCCCAATATTCGCGGGGAATGCGTGTATAATGCAGCTCGGCTGCTTTGATTACCGTGGGGTTGTCGTTGAGAAGAAAGGTGTTTTTGCCCACCGTGAATGAACCCGTCTCTTGCGCTTGCGCCGTTTGACTAAGCCCAGCAAGGAGCAATAGTAGATAAATAAATAGGTTTTTCATAATATACATTTTTTGTCGGCTACAAAAATAGCTTTTCTACACGGTAGAATGGTTTATTTATAGCTCAAAAGATGTACAATTATCGTTCAAAACTCACAATATCGCACCTGTTCACCCCATTTTTCCAAAAAATCAACGCTACACGACTGTAAACTCAATCACGGCATAAGGCGCACCTGTTTCGCCATTGAGCGATACGTAAATCTTACCTGCGCATTGCTGCAACTGTGGATAGATGACACAGCCCAACCGTGAAGGTTTCTTGTACTCCACCCGCACACGAGCCACCTCAAAGTGTGGTGGCAAATACTCGCAAGCCATACGGATGTATTGCGCGTTGTTGGTGTGTCGGTTGTAGTCTATATCATCGCGCATCACCGTCACGGGGTCGGAGCTTACCCACTCGCCTTTGGGAAGGGTTATCTTGCGGTCGAGATACTCCATATCATACTTGGGGTCGAAGTGCATCCGCTTCACCACCTCCGTGTCCATCTTGCTGAGTCTACCAGTGGCATGGCACACACACACGCCCGTGCTCCAAGTGGCGTAGCAGGGCAGTCCAGCTTCATCGAGTATGATGGTGTTTCGGTAGCCATAATATCCGTAACACTCATACACGCCGGTTTGTATGGTGAGATGCTCCCTATACGAGGGCACTCTAATCACATCTACTTGGCGCGAGGCCAATATTTGGGTTTCGTTATTCTGGTGCATATAGTTCTCAAACTCAGGCTCGGAAGTAAACCACAGCTCCGAGCAGTCTTGCATCAGCTGAAAAGCCGAAACCAACTTCAATTTGCCATCTTCGCCAGTCTTGCTGGTTGTCACCACGTCTTGAATCGTAAACATAGCTTTCTTTTTTTTGTATTAAACGGAAAAGTGTATTTTTTGTTTATTGTCACGCTATGCTTAAATAGCATCACCGATGCTAAAGACGCAACAATCCCCGATGCTTTTCTAAAAAAACACCGGGGATTTATAATTTTCACCTGCCACAACAGTAAATGTTGAACAGATATGTATTGCGCTTATTATAGCTTAGAAATTGTATGCAGCACCAATCGTTATTACAGTACGATTCCAGTCAGACACAATTTGATATTTAGCTTCAGCGTTCAATGAAATATTGCTTGAAACCATCCATCTAACACCGGCACCCACATTCACTCCAAATTTCTTTTCTGAAACTGAAAGGTTAAACCCTTCGCCCAAATCGGCACTAACTTTGATACCAACAAGACCTACACCAGCAAGAGGGTAAATGCTAAACTTTTCACCTAAATTGAAATGGTATTGGAAGTTGGCGTTGATGTCCCACATATCGATGTAATCTTTCTTAAAGAAATAATTACCATTAGCTTCAACACAAAGGTTATCAATAAAGAAATATTGGTATTTAGCACCTAAACCAAAGCTGTTGTAATCGCTGCCTGTACCATAATTCAAGTTTACCCCTACACCCATATCGCCACTGCTTTGAGCATTAGAAACGGCAGCAAACAATAACATCACAACACAGAACAAGGTTTTTTTCATTTTTGTTTTCATAAAATAATTAATTAAATTGTTGAAATAAATATGTTAATTGAGCAGTTTTCAATAATAAACAACACGTTTTCACTATTGTTACCTTAACTATTATGAAATAAAATTATACATAAAATAAATAAAATGCAAATTGATTAAACTAAAATTTAATTCTTATTTTAAAAAATAAACTATATATGCTAAGATTAATCAATGATACATCAACTATTCCCAGTAGATTTAAACATCTTTATTAACACATCGTAGGTTTGTTAATGCGTTCATTTCTTTAATGATAGACAAAAAATATCACCGGCATCATAAGGCTAATTATTCGTTTATCAATCAGTGAACAGAGGCTGTTTTTTATTTTCCCGTTATCATTAAATTGATAGTCCAAAATGTTTTACCTCTCTGCTACCCTCTTTTTGAACTACCGAGATTTCCTCGGTAGTTGCACTTTCTATCAGTTCTGCATCGGCAAAGATGTTTTTCAAGTGCAATGATATAAAGATAGTAAAAAAAAAATCCCTCGATGCCGTGGCACGAGGGATTCTTCTGCTATTAATCAAAAGCTGGAAAGCTTAGTCTTTCAGTTTGGCGATGATGAAGTCGCGGTTCAAGCGAGCGATGTTGCTGATTGAAATATTTTTAGGACATTCGGCTTCGCAGGCACGTGTGTTGGTACAGTTACCAAAACCAAGCTCGTCCATTTTAGAAAGCATCGCTTTGGCACGGCGGTGAGCTTCTACCTTACCTTGAGGGAGTAGATTCAATTGGCTCACTTTGGCCGATACGAACAACATAGCCGAACCATTCTTACAAGCTGCCACACAAGCACCACAACCTACGCAAGCTGCTGCGTCCATAGCCTCTTCGGCTATTGGGTTGGGGATAAGGATGGCGTTGGCATCTTGTGGCGCACCTGTGTTTACACTCACATAGCCACCTGCCTGCATTATCTTGTCGTAGGCAGCACGGTCTACCATCAAGTCGCGTATGATGGGGAAACCTGCCGAACGCCAAGGCTCAACGGTGATTGTTTCGCCGTCTTTGAAACGACGCATGTAGATTTGGCAAGTTGTAGCACCTGTTGCTGGCCCGTGGGGGCGACCATTGATGTAGAGCGAGCACATACCGCAGATACCTTCGCGGCAGTCGTGATCGAATACGATGGGTTCGCCACCATCGTTGATGATTTGTTCGTTCAAGATATCGAGCATTTCAAGGAATGAAGTGTCGCCCGGAATATCTTTCATTTCATAAGTTTCGAAGGCACCTTTTACCTTAGGGCCTTTCTGACGCCACACTTTGAGCGTGAATGATATATTTTTATCCATTTTTGTTTTCCTTTAAATTGATTTTGACCGACTTACGCCTTGTAATTACGAGTTTGCACTTTCACGAACTGATAGTTCAAATCTTCTTTTAGCAACTCAGGTGTTTTGTCTTCGCCTGTGTATTTCCAGCACGATACATACGAGTAGTTTGCATCGTCGCGAAGTGCTTCACCTTCGGGGGTTTGATACTCCAAGCGGAAGTGTCCACCACACGATTCGTTGCGGTCGAGTGCGTCGAGAGCCATCAGCTTGCCCACTTCGATGAAGTCGATCAGGCGAAGTGCTTTTTCGAGCTCGATGTTCAAGTCGTTCACATCGCCGGGGATGCGCACGTTTGCCCAGAAGTCTTTTTCTACCTCTTTGATGTCTTCGAGAGCCTTGTTGAGCGATTCTGCGCTACGAGCCATACCTACGAAGTCCCACATCACGTGACCCAATTTCTTGTGGATAGAGTCTACCGATGATTTTCCGTTTACGGCTTTCACTTTCTGAATCTTGTCCATCACCTCTTTTTCGGTTTGCACAAATTCGGGCAAATCGGTAGAGAAGCGTGGCACTTGAATCTGGTCTGACAAGTAGTTTTGGATGGTGTAAGGCAATACAAAGTATCCATCGGCAAGACCTTGCATCAAAGCAGATGCACCAAGGCGGTTTGCACCGTGATCGGAGAAGTTGGCTTCGCCAATTGCAAACAGACCCGGGATGGTAGTCATCAATTCATAGTCTACCCAAATACCACCCATTGTGTAGTGGATAGCTGGGAAAATCATCATTGGCACGTGGTATGGGTCTTCGTCGGTAATCTCTTCGTACATATCGAAAAGGTTTCCATAACGAGCACGTACCACATCTTCGCCAAGGCGATCGATGGCATATTTAAAGTCGAGATAAACGGCAAGACCTGTGTTGTTTACACCAAAACCTGCATCGCAACGCTCTTTTGCTGCACGAGAGGCAACGTCGCGTGGCACCAAGTTACCAAACGCAGGATAACGACGCTCCAAGTAGAAGTCGCGATCTTCGTCGGGTATATCGGTTGGTTTCTTTTTGCCTTGTTGAAGTGCTTGCGCATCTTCTATTTTCTTAGGCACCCAAATGCGGCCGTCGTTGCGGAGTGATTCCGACATCAACGTCAGTTTAGATTGCTTGTCGCCGTGTACTGGCACACAAGTAGGGTGAATTTGAGCGAAACAAGGGTTGGCAAAGTAAGCTCCACGACGGTAGCACTGGATAGCTGCCGAGCCGTTAGACCCCATTGCGTTGGTAGACAAGAAGTATGCGTTACCGTATCCTCCTGTGCCTATCACCACTGCGTGAGCGGCGAAACGTTCCAATTTACCTGTCACCAAGTTGCGAGCGATGATACCACGAGCACGACCGTCGATAATCACCAAGTCGAGCATTTCGTAGCGAGTGAACAGCTTCACTGTGCCCAGTTGCACCTGACGGCTCAATGCCGAGTATGCGCCAAGAAGCAATTGTTGTCCCGTTTGGCCACGGGCGTAGAATGTGCGCGATACCTGTGCGCCACCGAATGAGCGGTTGTCGAGCGTGCCACCATAATCGCGAGCGAAAGGTACACCTTGACCCACACATTGGTCGATGATAGCGTTGGACACTTCGGCAAGACGATACACGTTTGCTTCGCGAGCACGGTAGTCGCCCCCTTTGATTGTGTCGTAGAACAAGCGGTAAACCGAGTCACCGTCGTTCTGATAGTTTTTAGCGGCATTGATACCACCTTGTGCGGCGATAGAGTGCGCGCGGCGAGGTGAATCTTGAATACAGAAGTTGAACACTCTGAATCCCATTTCGCCAAGTGAGGCAGCAGCAGAAGCTCCGGCAAGACCGGTTCCTACTACAATCACGTCCAAACGACGCTTATTTGCGGGGTTCACCAATTTTTGGTGAGCTTTATAGTTAGTCCATTTTTCGGCGAGTGCGCCTTCAGGAATTTTAGAATCTATTTGAGTCATAATGATATTACTTTTTATCTGTTTACAAAATCAGGTGTTAGCAAGCTGGGCACAGCGAACGCAAGAAAAACACGATTACTACTGCCGCAAAGCCAAGTACGATTACCCAAGAGTAGATGTTCGAGATACATTTCCAACGGTTAATCCATACCTTGTTGTTCCAGCCAAGCGATTGCATTGAGCTCCAAAAACCGTGAGTGAGGTGGAACAGCAATGCAGCAAGCCACACCAAGTAAAGGGCAACAAAAATAGGGTTCTTAAATGTTTCTTGAATGTGATACACACCGTTTGCAGCGTTTGTAATATCTACATCAAGACCCGCATTGTGAAGAATTTCGGGCAACTGCATCTTCGCCCAGAAGTTGATTAAGTGAAGCACGATGCCACCGATAACGATAACACCAAGTGCCAACATATTTTGCGACGACCACTCCACCACTTTAGGCGTGTTCACCACCGCATAGCGTTCGTTGCCACGTGCACGACGGTTTTGAACAGTGAGCCAAAACGCGTAGATAATGTGAACGACAAAAAGAAACGCAAGCCCCAAAGTAGCCACCAAGGCATACCAGTTGGCACCCAAAAATTCGCAAATCATATTGTAGCCTTCCGCAGAGAAAAGAGCCACAAGATTCATCGCCATGTGAAATGTTAGAAAAAGAATAAGTGCGAGACCTGTTACGCTCATCACAACTTTCCTTCCTACAGATGAATTGCTTAACCACATAAAAGTTTGATTTTAAATTATTTAATTATTAGTGTTATAGTCGGTTCTAACGAATTTTTTCATTCCGTGCAAAATTACGTGAATTCGGTTGATTCACCAAAAGATTAAAGAAATAATTCCATAATGAAACAGAGAATAAACACCCCGAAGCGCACAAAGTAAAAGAATGATACGCATATTGCAAAGTATGTGTGTCAATACAAAGAACCAAACAGGTGTCTGTTTCCGCTTTTGCTGGCAAGCCCTATCTACCGACCTGGCAAGGCCTGTCCACCGCGGTAGGTATAGCTACCCAGCAAATGGAATGTGCATAGTTGAGCTGATGGATGTGAATAGCTGACCTGATGAATGTGAATAGCTGTCGGCACAAGTATTTATATATTATAAACTTATTCTTTTTTATGCGAATTTCCGGAAAATAAGAAAATTCCATTTAGAATGCTGCATACCGAATATGCGGTGTACGAGTATGCCGAAGAAGAGGTGCGGCGCAACACCCACCCCACACAAGCAGGGTGAAGCATTGCGCCGCTTCATCATCAATTGGTTGGTGCGAAAGATATATCGTCTATCCCCAGCCCGTCCCGGTGGTTTGGTTGCTACCCGATAGCACGGGGGCTTCCAGCTCCAGGTGTATCACCTCGATGGTGGGCTTCACGTAAGTTTCTGTTGTCGTCATATTATTTATTGTTTTTTATTTTTATTAGTATATGTCATTCTGAGCGAAGCGAAGAATCTCTCCGCCTCCCCACTTCGCCCAAACTATCGACTAAAAGCCAAGCCAAGGATAATTGCCTGGACGAGCTTGCCAGTAGGTGGCATCGCCTTTTTTCAGCTCATCTATCATATACACATTATCACCAGCACCAGTATATTGGAAAGTCTCTGTTCCTTTCATCTGCGCATCGCTCAAGGTGGCTGAATTTGTAGCCGTACCAGTGCCTACCACGGTATTCGTTCCACCATCGACAGCATTGAGGCAGTAGCAATAGCTTACTGTGCCGCCTTCGCTCTTTCCCAATATGCCGCCAGCATAGGTACTGCCACTACCCGAAGCCGACACAGACCCCGTGTTGTAGCAAGAGGTGATAGAAGAAGTACTATGAGAAGAACCAACGATGCCACCGACATATAATCCATAAGAACTATAAGTAGCCGAAACAACCCCACTGAAGCTGCATCCCTCAATTTTACTCTGTTCTTCCAGACTTGCTACGATGCCGCCCACAACCTGAGATCTAGTAGTAGTGACCGAACCCGACACGTGCAGGTTCTTGATAGTGGCACCAATCAAGAAGGCAAACAAGCCTTGGAGTCCAACGTTTTTGTTTATATACAGCCCCGTAACCTTATAGCCCTTTCCATCGAATCTGCCCGAGAAAGTCTCGGTGATTGTCCCTATCGCCGTCCATTGCTTGCCGCTCAGGTCGATGTCGTTGCCCAGTTCAAAGTAGCTATCAGTGTAGTCATTTCCGCCATTCACATCATTTATAAGCTTGGCAAACTGCTCGGGGGTTTTGATGATGTAAGGAGATGACGAATCTCCGTTTCCGGCATCAAAACTATTTGCTGCACAATCTTTCCAATACTCGGTAAAAGCCGCCACCGTGCTCATATCCACATCCAGGTTGATGTTGTGATGCTTGCCTATGCCGAAGTCAAGCTCTGAACCAGTGTTTGTTTTAGTTATCTGCACCATACCGTAGTTGGTCATCACCTTCACGGTGAGGACGCCAGTAGCAGCAGCTATTTTGAATGGGAACACCGCGCCAATCACCGAGAAGTTACTCGTGGTCATTTGGGGCGAATTGGAAACATCAATGCGGATAGCTCCGGCAGTTTCGGTCAGTGTGCCATTTGCCATATCGAGCGTGCCCTTGTTGTTGATGCCCTCCACTTCGACGTAGAGCACACGCACGTCTTGTCCTGTTGTCATCCCCGAGAACGCTAACTTGTACTCCATCCCGGCACAGAGGTTGCGCAGCTTCACACTGCCCACGTTGTCATCTGTCACAGGCATCAGGTCGCTCACCATCGGCTTGTTTTTGCCGTAGTGCAAGAATGGAGCCGTGGCATCGAACTGCTGGCTGCTGATGTCTACCGTATAGCTATTGGTGCTTATCGCATTCGCTGTATTGTCCCAAGGGTACACAAAGCGTAGTTGCGACGCACTGGTAGGTATCGTCCCTGTGAACGAAGCGGTTTTTGCATCGTTGTCATATGTGCCAATGCTGAACTCCGAGAAGGAGGATTCGCCGCTTGCCCAAGCACCGAGCTTATCCGTACTCTCCCAAGCCGACACCCAAGTAGAGGTTGTGATGTCACTGCCATCGGGTGTCATCGAAGCCCTTGTGTTTCCGCCCGGTTCGCCCATCGAGGCTTGGATGGTGATTTCTCTCATTGCCCCCTGCGAGGGTGTGTTTTCTTCAAAAAACTCTTGCTGGCAGCCTGTGGCAGTGCCAAGCAACAGCAGCGCCGCGGCTGCGTGTAGTAGTTGCTTCGTTTTCATTTTATATAATAAATTATTTATGGAATTTAATATATACATATATACTCTTCAATAACCTAACCACATTTTCACCATCACAAGTTTGTGTTTTAAGGTGTTTTTCAATCAGTTGCGATAAAAATAGCGACTTTATCCGACATAACAACTATTAACAACAAAAAAAAATAAGCAAAACGTGCAAATTTGCTATAACTGAAACGGTGGGTGCAAAAGCTATCAGCCCCACACACCGAAGCGCACAAAAAAGCCGCGCAATGCTTCATCATCAATTGGTTGGTGCTACCATCCGAAACGATTCCGCTGAAACGACGAGCCTCTTTTTATAAATATCGTTTATACTTATCGGCACAAATAAGAAAAAGACTTACCTTTGCATAGTGCTTCTTTATTTTAATGAATATAATAACTACACATATATGCGTTTACAAGACTTTGAAATAATGGCTCCCGTTGGTTCGCGCGAATCGCTCGCAGCCGCTATACAAGGAGGAGCAGACTCCATCTACTTTGGTATAGAAAACCTCAATATGCGCGCACGCTCTGCCAACACGTTTACCATAGACGATTTGCACGAAATAGCTGCCACTTGCGATGAACACGGAATGAAGAGCTATCTCACCGTGAACACCATTATCTACGACAACGACATCGAACTGATGAAAGTGATTGTGGACGCTGCCAAGCAAGCAGGTATATCGGCGGTGATAGCGGCCGACGTGGCGGTGATGAGCTACGCACGAAGCATTGGGCAAGAGGTGCATCTGAGCACACAGCTCAACATATCCAACGTGGAGGCATTGAAGTTTTATGCCAACTTTGCCGATGTGGTGGTATTGGCTCGTGAACTGAATCTGGAACAGGTAGCAGAGATTTATCGTTGCATTTGCAAAGAAAACATTTGCGGCCCAAGTGGTGAGCAGGTACGTATTGAGATGTTCTGTCACGGTGCTCTTTGTATGGCCGTTTCGGGTAAATGCTACTTATCGCTTCACGAGATGAACACATCGGCCAATCGCGGTTCGTGTACACAAATTTGCCGTCGCTCGTACAGCGTAAAAGACAAAGAAACCGATATTGAATTAGAGGTAGATAACCAATACATTATGTCGCCCAAAGACCTCAAGACGATTCATTTTATGAATAAGATGATTGATGCTGGCGTGCGTGTATTCAAGATTGAAGGCCGTGCTCGTGGACCCGAATATGTGCGCACCGTAGTGGAGTGCTACAAAGAGGCTATCAAGGCATATATGGCAGAAGAGTTTACTAACGAGAGAGTGGCGGAGTGGGACGAGCGACTAAAGACGGTGTTCAACCGAGGCTTTTGGGATGGCTACTACTTGGGGCAGCGTCTTGGCGAGTGGAGTGCCAACTACGGATCGGAAGCTACCGAACGCAAGATTTATGTAGGTAAGGGCATCCGCTACTTCGGAAACATACACGTGGCTGAATTTTTGATAGAAGCAGCCGAACTGCGTGTGGGTGAGAAGATATTGATTACAGGCCCTACAACAGGAGCTGTATTTAGCACCGTAGAAGAGATTCGGGTAGACCTGAAACCGGTGGAAGTGGCCCAAAAAGGAGAACGATGCTCGTTTAAGGTGATGGACAAAGTGCGCCCCAGCGACAAGCTCTATAAATTGGTTTCTACCGAAGAACTAAAGGCTTTTAAAGGCGGAAAAGAAAGATAAAAACTTTTTAATAATATGGCAAAATACATCTATGAACTAACACTAAAGGTGCGCGATTATGAATGCGACCTGCAAGGCATTGTGAACAATGCCAACTACCAACACTACTTAGAGCATACCCGACACGAGTTTTTGGCTTCGGTGGGGGGCGATTTTGCAGCACTGCATCAACAAGGCATCGACCCTGTGGTGGCACGCATTAATATGGCATTCAAAACTCCACTGAAAAGTGGTGACGAATTTGTGTCTCGCTTGTACCTTAAAAAAGAGGGAATCAAGTATGTGTTCTACCAAGATATTTTCCGAAAAGCGGATGAAAAAGTGGTAGTAAAAGGAGTAGTGGAGGCGGTATGCGTGGTAAATGGCAGACTGAGCACCAGCGACTTATTCGACAGCCTGCTAAGTCAATACCTCGATAATGAACAATAGCCAAGAGTGCATTGCCGCAATGGCACTCAACTTAGTGCCAGGCATAGGGTCTACGGGAGCAAAACGATTAATAGAGGGAATGGGAAGTGCCGTGGCTGTGTTTGAACAGCGTACGGAGCTACCCCGTCTGCTACACGGTGTTGGCGAAAAGATTGTATCTGCCCTGCATTGTCCCGATGCTTGGGAGCGTGCCCAATGCGAATACGCTTTCATCGAAAAGAATAACATCACCTGCCTCACCCTGACCGACGAAACATTTCCTTCTCGACTACGCGAATGCGACGATGCCCCTTCGGTGCTTTTCTTCAAAGGGGAGGCAAATTTGAATGCGCTGCGTGTGGTTAGCATCGTAGGCACTCGCCACGCCACCGACTACGGGCGTGAGCTTTGCGATAGCTTTGTGCGCGACTTGCAAGCCTTATGCCCCGACACCCTTATCGTCAGTGGATTGGCTTTTGGCATCGACATCAACGCACACCGAGCCGCATTGCAGCATCAACTGCCTACGGTAGGCGTGCTGGCTCACGGACTCGACCGCATCTATCCATCTACACACCGCAACACCGCCGTGCAAATGCTTCGAGAGGGTGGACTACTTACCGAGTTTTTGAGTGAAACCAATCCCGACCGACACAATTTTGTGCGCCGCAATCGAATTGTGGCCGGCATCGCCGATGCTACAATTGTAGTGGAGTCGGCTGCCAAAGGAGGTTCGCTCATCACAGCCGAAATAGCCCAGAGTTACAGCAGAGATTGTTTTGCTTTTCCCGGACGTGCAGGCGATGAGCTGTCATTGGGATGCAACCAGTTAATTCGTGACAACAAAGCTTCGCTGCTGCTTGGTGCTGATGATTTTGTACAAGCAATGAGATGGAACGACACAGCCCAACCAAAGAAAACAGCAATCGTGCAACGCAAGCTCTTTGTAGACCTTTCGGAGGAAGAACAGCGCATTGTAGAGATTCTTGGAAAACAAGGCGACCAACAGATAAACACATTAGTGGTGGAAGCGGATATACCCATACACAAAATGACTGCCTTGCTGTTTGAAATGGAGATGAAAGGGGTGATTCGTGCCCTTGCAGGAGGGGTGTATAAGTTATTGGGGTGAAAACTGGTTGACAATGCGCACCACTTGTTTCACGGTGCGTTCCAAGTTAGCCAGCGTGTAGGTTTTGTCCATTGCTTGCGACAAATCAACGGGCGAAGCTTGTATAGACAGCACCGCAGTAAAACCCAACTCATTGAGTTGATGCACGTGCTCTACACCGCCGCCCAGCGCCACAACAGGTACTTGATACTCTTTGGCTATTTTCAATACTCCTCCCAACGCTTTTCCCATTGTGGTTTGTGCGTCAATATGCCCTTCGCCCGTAATCACCAAATCGGCTCCTTGCAATGCCTCACGGTAGTTGAGAAGTTCTAAAATCGTTTCTATGCCCGGTTTCAATTGAGCTTGCAGGAAAGGAATCAAACCGCCTCCCATACCTCCAGCCGCTCCAGCTCCAGCCATTGCCGAAACATCCACCCCTTTTTGCAGTTTCAACGTATGTGCATAGTGTCGCAACCCAGCGTCAAGCGTCAACACATCGGCAGGCGAAGCTCCTTTTTGAGGTGCAAAGACAAAAGCAGCACCATCGGCTCCATAAAAAGGATTGTTCACATCGCATATCAGAGTAAATGTGCTTCGACACAATGCGGTGTTTATTTGCGTATCGTCTATTGCATCAACCTTGATGAGGTTTTTGCCACACGGTTGCAGCGCATTGCCACATTTGTCGAGAAAACGAACACCGAGTGCAGATAGCATTCCTGTGCCCGCATCGTTGGTGGCACTACCGCCCAGCCCCAATATAAAACGACGACATCCACGCTGCAAAGCATCTCTCACCACCTCGCCCGTGCCGTAGGTAGATGTGTAGAGTGGGGTTCTGAGTTCGGAAGGAAGAAGTGGCAGACCGCTCGTAGCAGCCATTTCGAGTATGGCCGTAGTGCCATCGGCAGTGATGCGATAAGTTGTTTCGATTGGGTTCATCAATGGGTCGTGGGCGTGGCACGCTATTTCCGTGGTTTGTAGTGCCGAGCAAATGGCTTGCATTGTTCCCTCGCCTCCATCGGCTATGGGGAGCGAAACCACCTTGCAAGTAGGCATTTCGCTACAAATGGCTTGCTGCGCCACCTCACTTATCTCCAATGATGAAGCCGACCCTTTGAATGAATCGAAAGCAAGAATGATCTTTTTCATTGTATCAACAGATTGTATCAATTACCAAAATAAACCCAATAGAAAGCAGCCAATAAGAAACAACAACGAGGCCACCGCCACGCAACCTATGGCAAAGCGAGTTTGTTTTATGTCCTCTTCTGTAATCAGCACCTTTATTAGCTCTTCTTCATCGCGTGGCGAATCGCCCATATAGAACTCATCTTCGGGGTTCATTTCTCGATAGAGCATCTCTTCTTCCTCTTCGGTCATCTCGTTATAGCGTCAAGGTTCAATCACGTTTTTCACGAATCATAACGGGCAACGTGTAGGGCATCGCTACCGCTTGTCCATCTTTCATAGCCGGTGACCATCGAGGCATATTCTCTACCAGCTTCACCGCCTCGGCATCCACACGTGGGTCTACTTTGCGTATCACCTTTACATCGCTCACACTGCCATCGGGTTGAATCATACATTCAATAACAACCCGACCTCGGATTCCTCCGCCGTGAGTATCGGCCGACACATAAACAACGAGGTATTCCATCATCGCTTTCGGTCCTCCGGGAAATTCGGGCATAACCCGACCCTTCTTGGGAACAGAATCTTGTGAGCAGTGATGTGACTGATGTGCGTAGCACTGAATGGTAGCCCCTGCAAATAGGAGCATAAAAATAGTAATCAGGTGTTTCATAAGTAAATATCGATTTTGAGTACAAACAAATATAGTTACTTTCTTTTTCTCTACTTATCGCATAGAGTATAAAAATCAAATTAAAATGTATATTTGTGCCCGTTAAGGCTAAAACGGATACATTATGGGTAATTTGTTTGACATAAAAGGTTTGTCTGCTGATGCAGAACAGTTTGAAGAGTTATTATCTAACACACATATCAAGTTAGAGCGAATCGTCTCTTTTGGTCACCCCACTCCACAAGGCGAATGGTACGATCAGGATGAAACCGAATGGGTAGCATTGATAAAAGGCTCTGCCACATTGGTGTACAAAGACGGATTGACAACTGAGATGAAAGCAGGCGATACGCTACTGATTCCACCCCATCTGCAACACCGTGTAGAGTCCGTTTCGGAAGATGCTGTATGGCTGGGGTTATTTATCAAGGAATGACGGGATAGTTTGCCACCGCCTCTTTTCGGCTACACCAATTAAAGTGCCACCATTCGTTATGCAGCGGAGTGAATCCAGCTTTTCGCATCACGCTGCGCAACAACTGACGGTTTAAGACCGCCCTTGCCGACAACACACCACTATCCATCAACTCGGCTTCGTGGGTGATATGTGCCTCATCGCCTAAATAATCGACCTCTGTGCCCATATCGAGCGGCCGCCCACATCCATCAAGAATACTCACATCCACCGCCAAACCATAGTTGTGCAATCCGCCACCATTGGCTGGATTGGACACGTATATGCGCAAAGGTGTTCCTCTCACCACACTCCACATCTTCTGCTGCGCCGACATAGGGCGAGCTGCATCGTAAACAATAAGCTTGTATTGAGGATGCAATGCCTGAAGCATACGCTGCGCTTTGAGCACTCCTTGCAATGCGTGAGGATGCAAATAACCCTCCGTCAAGTCGTCATAAAGCACCACACCTGTAAAGTTGTCAGCTTTCGCATACATTAAATCTATCACAATGGAGCTATCTGCGACAGCAATGTTTTTCAGTCCCATCGCCTCCAAGCGTGCGTGAATAGAGATTTGTTGCGCCGACAAATAGAACGAGAAAAGAAAAGCGATAATAGTAAAAACGTGTTTCATTGGTTGGTTGTTGTTTTGGGTTATTCGCGAATGCGCTGCAAGTAGGCCAGCTCGTTGAGCGCAAAGTCCTTATTGGCAGGCTCTTCGAGCATCTCTTTGAGTAGCGATTCTGCCTCTTCGAACTGACGAATATTGATGAGTACAAATGCGTGACGACGCTTTATGAAATTGACGAAGAACACAAAATCATCCGACAGATCCTCTTCGCTTGCCTCTATCTGCTGATTGATACGCTCTATCAAGTTGCGAATGCAGTAGATAGCACGAAAATCGTTCATATTGGTCATACAATTGATATATTCTTGTAAGAAAAGGTAGTTATCTTCATTGGTGATGATGCTCAGATAATAATAGGCTTGTTTGTAGAGTTTCAACTCAGTATAGCAAAAACCAATGTAATAGCAAATGCTGAGAAACTTGTTTCTACCATATCCATTGAGCGAGTGGTACGATTGGCTCAAGAACGCATAAGCGTTTTCTAAGTAAAACAGAGCCTCATAGTATCGCTTGTTCAGGAAGCAATATTTCCCAAAATAGAGGTCGTAGGCCACACTTTCATTTGTGCAATCTAATATCAATCGCTGCTCTTCGCTCAACTCTTCTTGTTTGCCATTTTCGGATTTCTCCACCGCATCTTCCCACATATATTTTAGTTTGGCAAGCTTGTTTTCGACCGACATTTTATCAAATGCTACTAAAAACGAAGAGTGTACCGACTCGGTGTTGGTAGAGTTGAACGCCACGTTTTTGCTAATGCTACACGGAATGGCACAAGCCGTGACCCGAACATAGAGTGATTCATCGGTTTCTCCTTCGCTTTTGAGGTTTATCATCAGCTGTTGGCATCTTTTCACCTTAGCCAATTTGGGGTTCTTGTACTTCACGATGAGCACCACTTCTTCTTTCTTAAAAAAAGCTTGCTTAGGGAGTGTTGTGTCTATCAGTGCCTCAATCACGTTGAAGCGTGCTATCTCTTCACTATCTTCTATCTCTTGCCGAGCCTCATCCCAAACAAGCAGACTGACAAATTGGACATCACTCAAGCTAAAAGCTTTTATCAACAGGTTTCCCAATGTCAATGCCTCTTCCTCATTTCCTCTAAAATGGAGATTCTCTGCGTGCAGCATCATTTCTTGCTCACGCAATAAAAAGAGTTCGCGTTCGGTTTTGTAGTCATCCACCTCTGCATCATCAATGGTCTGACTTTGTTTTTGTTGTTCTTCAATCTCTTTGGCTGCACTCAAAAAGTTGCGCTGCCCGATAAACAAATCATTTAACAGGTGCTTAAACACCGATTTAACATACTCTACATCATTTACAAACACAAAGTGAGTGGAACAATGCACATCCACTTCATTGTTCTTTTCGTCTATCGAATAAAAGTATTTGGCTATTTTAGATTGGGTGTTGAGGTCGTTGCACAAAAAGCGCATTGCTCCCAAGTGGTCGAAAGCGGTAGTATAAAAATAGAGATAGTAAATATCTATAATAGCTCTATTGGGATAGTAGATAATGCGAAACTTTGAAGCTTGGTATTCAAAGATTAGATTGCCTTCCTTGTCAGTTTGATAATTGCAGTTTAAGGATTTTAGTACGCATATTATCAGTGCCTTAATTGTTTTTTCATCTACCGAGTCCACATCTTTAGATTGCTGTCCGCCCCTCGCCGAAGATTTACCATTTTGCCCCACAAGCCATTTGCTTGGGATAAATTGGTAAACAATTAGCGTTAGAACAACAGTTGCCGATACAGATATTATGAGCCACCATTCCGTCATATCTTCATTTCATTTTTAGAGTTGTAACACTCAGTATTTTTATTTTGTTTGACGCAAACAGAAATTTGGCTGCGAAAATACCCTCTTATCCTGAAAGATATTTTCACAGCCAGCATTATTTATCCACAAAAATAACGATTGATCCGTCAACCTAAAAAGAAAAAGCTATTTTTTAGTGCCCTTCAAGTAATTTACACGTTCGCAGGCGGCCAGCAAAAATGCACCTACCCCAAAATTGGAAGTAGAATTGGCATCGACAATCTGTCCGGGAATGGCTTTCTCTCCAATGGGTTGCACATAACCCACCTTGCCATCGGGCTGCAACGCCGTTTGTGTCAAGTATCCCCATGCCCGGTCTATCACAGGTTGATATTCGGTTTCGCTAAGCAAGTTGTTGTTCACCCCCCATTGCAATCCATAGGTGAAGAATGCGGTGCCACTGGTTTCGGGTCCCGGTGCGTGTTCGGGGTCGAGCATACTACGCGTCCAGTAGCCTTCGCTTTGCTGGCTGTTTGCCACTGCTTTTGCCATTGTGCGAAAACGGTCGATGTATCTATCTCGATAGGGAGCATCCACGGGGAGGTCTTTTATCACCTTTGCCAAGCCTGCCAACACCCAGCCATCGCCACGTGCCCAAAAATCTTTCTTCCCGTTGACGGTGGTGTGTTTTGGGTAGACGTATTTTCCATCGCGATAGTATAGCCCCACCTCTTCGTCGTACATAATGCTATCGGCATAGAGAAGATACTCATTGAGCTTTTCAAGATAGAGCGGATTTTGTGTAATGTTATACATCTTAGTCATTACAGGCATCACCATATAAAGCCCATCTGCCCACCACCAGTAATCGTTGTTGGGTGTTGCCATCTGGTGCTCCATCACCTCTCTTGCACGAGCTATCTTCGCCTCATCGGGAGCAATGTTGTAGAGGTCGGCATAGGTTTGAAAACAAATTTGATAATCGCCAAAAAGCACGTATTCATCACTCTCCCCGTAACTGTATTTCCAGTTCTCTTTATCATCCGATTTCGCCCCTTTCCATTCGTTGTGTTTTGCCCACTCTTCCGAATATTTCAGGTATGCAGGGTCTTCGGTCAAAAAATAGGCCTCCATATTGCCAGTGTGATAGGCAGCATTATCCCAAAACGATCGTCCGTGATGAGGGTTGTTGTTTTGCCAGTAGTCATTTACCTTGCGAATCACGCCTACCACCTCGCCGGCTTGTGAGTTTTGGTGGTTTTTGCAACCAGCAAGCACGATTAGCAGCACTGCTGCGGTCATACAGTATATCTTTTTCATATGCTATTTGAATAATGTGTTTAAATCAACTTCTAATACATATATCGGCTGGGGTGTTTTCACCTCAGTTGTTTCTCCGTCACCTTGTCCGCTATTTTGTACAAACAAATGTAGCATCTGCTTTTGTTTCCACAGGTCAGCATCGTGCATCGGTTCCCACGCATCCACCGCAAAGTGAGTTAAATGAATGTTTTTCCACGTGTTCATATCAGCGAATACCGCATAAGCCATCGACACTTTACTTCCTTGCTCTTCATCGCGAAACATATAATACACCGCATTTTTATCGGCTACAATTCGAGGGCGTGCAATGGGGATTCGTTTCGTTCCTCCTCCTTTCAGCGAAAAAGGAGTGGTGCGTTCCCCCACTTGGCAGTTGTGCCACGCTTCTCCATCGTGCCACACCAAGCGATATTGAGGTACATCGCTATCGAGACTGCGCCAATAGGTAGCGATGTAAGGATTTCCATTCTCATCGGCACTCATACTGGTTTGGTTTATCAGTTCGCTTTCTTGGGGTATGATACAGGCATATTCGGCATTGGTTTGAGTGATGGGTAGCGTGTAGGGTTCACCATTTGCTTTGTGCCACGTTTCGCCATTGTCCGAAGAGCGTGCATAGCAGAGGTCGTGGTTGGTTTCTACCATCCACGTTTCGCGCCACACCCACGACAGGTGTATCGCTCCTTGTGCATCTACGTAAATCTGCCAATAGGCATTTCGTTCGTTCTCGCCATCTATAAGCACGCTGTGCATTCGGTTCCATTGCTGCGTTGATGTATCATACCTATTGAGCACCAAGTTGCCACGTCCCGAAGAGCCGGAGCGATAAGCAAATAGCAAATTTCCATTGCTCAGCGTGTAAAACTCTGGATAGGTTACATTGTGTTCATCATCGCCTACCATACTTATTTTATCGCCCATTTGTAGCGAATGGGGTGCTATGCTTTTGCAGTAGTTGAGCGGATGTCCGTGGTGGTCGAAGGCGAGATGAATGTACCCATCACGATCTACCGTGAGGCAAGCCACGTTGTGGGCATCGCTCACATTTCCTTTGTAAGGGGTGCGTTGCAAAGTCCATTCGCTTGTACCCAGCTCTCGTTTGCCTACCATCAAATAGCCTTCGTGATTGTAGTAGCAGATGTATTGCCGATTGTTGTGAGTGGCCAGCGCATTGTTGCGAAACACGGCTGTGTTTACCGAGGTTTCACTATATCCCTTGTCCACTTCTACCAAATGTTGAGCTTGGCAAAACGAAAAGGCATATACCCAAAAGAGAATGAATAAAGTGTAGCGCATTGTGAGTAGCATCATTAATTGTGTTTTTCTCGATTGCAAAAATAGCCTATCACGTACAAGGACAACGGTACATTTTCGCCAAAAATGGTGGATATATGGTTAATAAACACATCTTATTCTTCAAAAAGGGAGAATAATGGCTCTGGCTGCACTACAAAATCGAGTGGAGACCACTGTTCGCTCCAAGCGATGGTAGGTGTTCCGTCTGATTGAAACTCAACAGGAAGCCACACATATCTTGAATCAATAAGATTATCGGGATTCCAAACATCTGCCATAAAGATAACCAGTTGGTTCGCCCCTTCAACAGGCAAGGCAAAGGTGCTTTGCCCTCCAAAGGTGATAGCCGCATCTGTACCTATACAGGGATTGGCGTGTTGTGTCCACGGCCCCCACATTGTAGGCGATGAAAACAAGCGTGCTTCATTGGGTTGCCACCCCGTGCAGCCCGAAGCTATCATCCAATAAGTATCTTCTTTCTTGAATATGGCGGGGGCTTCATTGTGTCCTCCGGGAAATAGGCGAATGTAGTTGCCCGTATGATGCAAATAGTCGTCGGTAAGCTCGGCTATGTGAAGCGTCAGGTTGTCTTCGGACGAATAGATGTGATAGGCTTTCCCATCCTCATCTACATAAAGGGTCATATCGCGCGACATCTGACCGCTCTCTAAATCGCGTTTCACAAACAACCCTTTGTCTATGGCACGATACCACTCGGCAGTCCACCACTCTTTATACTTATCGTTGTCGAAAATGAAAGCACGCTCTTCTTGGGTCATATTAGCTGGATAAACGCCTGCGTTGATTCGTCCCGAACGAAGAAACTGAAAATTGCCAGTAGGTGAGTCGCTCACTGCTACACCTGCACGTGCAGCAGCATAGCCTTGCCCTTTTAGCTCCAAATGAAACCACATTACAAACTGCCCCGTGATGGGATTGAATATCACCTTAGGTCGCTCTATGATGCAACCTCGCTCTAAGTCGTGCCCTGCTTCGTTGGTGGTAGCAAGCACAATTCCCTCGTTTACCCAGTTGCAAAGATCAGCCGACGAATAGCAACTCACCCCTCCGCTGGGGGCATCTCCTTTGGGCAAGCGATGTTCTCCATACCAATAATATCTTCCTTGATGAAAGAGCACTCCACCACCGTGGGCGTTGATGTGGCTACCTTTGTCATCGTTCCACACCGTTTTAGACCGAATAACTTGGTTGTTGTTTTGAGCCGACACAATGATGGAGGTCAATAGTAGAAAGCAAAAAACGAAAATATATTTGTGTAAACTCATACGTTGAAAACTTGTTGTGATAGTTGTTAATAATTGATAGACCAACTGTGAACAGTTATTTCGCCGACTGTGAACACTCTACACGATAACTGTTCGCAACTGAGCTAAGCAGATAAATAGCCTTGCTTTATAGCTATAAATGGAAGCTGTTGGAGTTGGGCGGTTTTAGTAAAAACAAAGTGCTTCAAGGTGAAAAAACGAACATTTTAAATCCCCTCAAAGCACTTTTAAGCTAAAATAGCTTGATACAGAAAAACCTATTATTCCGTCTTATCTTCATCTGCTACCGCATCTTGCCAATTGTCCCATACGTGTACGCTTGCATCGTAGCCGTCGTAACCGTAATTCTGACTTAACACACCTTTGTTGTTGGCCGTGATAGCACTATTGGGGATAGGCCAATAGATGTTGTGCTTGCTCATCGTGTAGTTGAGCGTAGCGGTACGCACTCTTATATCGCCTTTGTTGTAGGGAGTATAGCGGTTGATGCGTTGATACCAATAGCTACCTCCAGTAGCATCTGTGCCACTTTGCTTATCCCAGTTGCTTACATTATACACGTTGCCCCACTCGTCGGCTTTGCCACTCAATGCCAAACACATAGAGATGCGAGTCAGCTCCACGTTTCGCCACTCTTCAAGATAAAGCTCACGAGCACGCTCGCTGGCAATATCGCCAATGGTGACAGTGGTATATAGCTGAGTGCATTGTGCCCTTTTGCGCACCTCGTTCACGTCGTCGGCAGCTTGGCTCACTTTGCCCTGATAGAACTTGGCCTCCGCACGTAGCAGATAGGTTTCGGCAAGGCGATAGAGATACCAGTTGGCATTGCTTCCATTTGTAGCACCATTAAACTGATTTGCACCTAAGTTGGCAGCAGCCGAAGCATCGTCAAGATAGATTTTGTATAGCGGAAAGTCGAACCAGTCGCGAATGGTGTCGGGGCACAAAATGTCGCCCGTGACGGGGCTGTACTTCTGCACGTTTCGTCCGTAATACTCCGAAGTGGGATCGTTGTATTTAAAATCTTCCATACACACCCAGTTTCCCACTTCACGGTTGTGTCTCAAGTCTTGATGGTCTTCTTCACCATTGACTTCCCAAAGCGTGTGTTGCGAGAAGTAGTTGGAACTAACAGTTGCAATGCCACGTCCCATCGCACGCAAGAAGTCGAGTTCTTGATTGTAATTGCCATTGTTTCGGGCATAATTGGTCACCGCATTCTTTCCATCGGGCGATTTCATATTTCCATCACTCCACATTGGCCCGAAAATACGCATTGTCAAAAAGTCGGTGTGCGACTCCAAGCCACTATTTGGCATACCCATAATCATTTCTGTATTGGCATTCGTCAGCTTGTTTTCGGGTCGGTGAAGATCCCAAATCACATTGCGAGTAATAGCCCAAGTATTTGGTTCGCCTCCGGGGTTGTTGATGCCAAAAGGTTCTTGCATCAGTGCGTATCCCGAACCATTGATTAGCATATCGGCCTGTTGTTCGGCTTTTTCAAACTGTCCGGTAGCCAAGTAGCATTTAATAAGCAATTGTCGACAAGCACCTTTGTTCACCATACCAATGAGATTCATATCTTTCTGATCGGGCACCCACTCGATGGCAAATTCCAAATCTTTTGTTATCATATCGAGTATTGCCTCTTTTTTGGTAGAGCTGTAGTTTTGCTTGGGCACTTCGAGAATCTTAGTTACCAAAGGCACATCGCCAAACTGAAATACCAACGCGTAGTAGCGAAAAGCACGGTGAAAATAAGCACGTCCTTTGTAGGCATTCTTGGTATTTTCGTCCAGCCCGGTCACATTGTCGATAAAACTGAGCACCGTGTTGGCATACTTAATGCCCGTGTAAGTCTGATCCCAGAAGTATAATATGTGATTGCTATCATTATTGCCCGCTCCACTTGTAGGAGTAAGTTTTGCAGCTATGTCATCGAAAATTCCTCCACCGGCATCGGTCTTTCCATAAACAGCCATATCCGAGAACAGATATTCGGTGCCAATGGGTACCAGAATGTTGTTGGCTGTATAATTAGTCCAATACAAGCGCAGATGACGGTCGGTCATAGCCAAAGCAGCTTGCAGCCCCGATTCGGTGCTAAACGTAGTTTCGGGTTCGTAAAACGAAAGCGGGTCGGGCTTCAAAAAGCTTTCCGAACAACCATACATAGCAGCCATTCCTGTGAGTATCACAACTCCTTTAGACAATTTATTTTTAATATATTGTTTCATTGCATCAAGTTTTTTAGAAGGTTAAGTTAATTCCAAGGTTAAAGGTACGTGTAGCAAGGTTTCCCGTTTCAGGATCGCCATACTCCCAGTCTTTTTTCCAAGTAAACACGTTGCGGATGCTCCCGTACACTTTTACATTTTGAATATCCAGTTTCGAGATCCACGCTTTTGGGAAAATGTAACCAATAGAAATGTTATCGAGACGAATGAACGAGCGGTTGTGCAAGCGTTGTGCGCCCGTAGCACCAACTGGTCCCGTTGCATTGAGGCGAGCATACTTATTAGAAGCATTATCAGGTGTCCAATACTCCTTTTCAAACGTATTCATCTGATAGGTAATCATCGAACCACTGTTGTCGTTGTTCAAGTAATATCCCGAAAGACTTTTGTGACCCATATAGGCATAAAATGTAAATGAGAAATCGATATTCTTCATAATAGTAAAGTCATTGCGGAACGACCAATGCACAGGAGGTGCAGTTTTGCCAAGAAACACTTTATCATTGTCATTGTAGACTGGAGTAATAGAACCATCGGCATTCACAATATCATCTTCGGTATAAACGTTGGCCACCTTGGGGTCGCCAGGCACTTGTCCGTGTCTTTTGGCCTCTTCTATTTCGTTTGCTTGCCAAATGCCGTCTACTCTGTAATCCCAAATCACTCCGATAGGCTGACCGATAAACCATCCGTTGGTTTTATCGTCCATTTCTTTGCTGCCAATCACGTTTCCTGCGGCATCAAGTACATCCTCATATTCATAATACAGATGCTTAATCTCGTTTTTATTGTAAGAGAACCCAAGCGAAGTGCGCCATTCAAAGTTGCGATTCATTATGTTGATAGAGTTCAATGTCACTTCTATCCCTTTGTTTTGTACCTCACCCAAGTTGGTGGTGATTGAGCCAAAACCACAGAAAGCAGGCAGGCGTTGTCCCATAATCATATCGTGTGTTTTCATTGTGTAGTACTCAATGCTACCCGAAAGGCGATCCTCAAAGAATCCAAAATCGAGCCCAACGTTGAAAGACGATGTTTTTTCCCATTGCAAATTAGGATTGGCCAAACGATCGACACCCAAGTATTTGTAGTTTACCACTTTCCCCGAAGCATCGATATACTCCATTGTAGAGCCTGTGCCTGTGCCAAGATTGGCAAGAGATACGTAAGGATCCTCAAGCGAACGATTACCATTTTTACCCCACGACATACGAAGTTTACCACTACTCATTGGTTTCCACTTGAAAAAGTTTTCGTTGGTGAACGACCACGCAGCGGCAACCGAAGGGAATGTTGCATAAGGATTGGTTGAGCCAAATGCTGAATATCCATCACGACGCACCGAACCTGTAATCATATAGCGGTCGTCGTAAGAGTAGAACAGACGTGCCAACAAAGCGTCAGCAGTTTGATGTGTATCGTTTGTAGAGAAACCGCTCGCCTCTTTCGTTCCATTTTGCGTGTTGTGGAAGCCCAGTGCATCCGAGGGTTGAATATCACGTGCGTTGATTTTATCACTCCAAAATCGGCGTTCTTCGGCTTCTTGCACCAATGTAAGTATCACGTGGTGTTTCTTTGCAAAAGTGTAGTCCCAAGTAAGCATATTGTTGAGCGACCAATCGAAGTTTTTAGCGTGTTCACGGTCTACACCACGACCTAGCGGATTGCTATCGGGCATTTCGGCAGAGGTAAAATAACGATTGTGGAACCATTGGAAACGAGGAGATATATTAAAATTGTAAGAGATGCCCCAAGGCAAAGTTACCTTTGCGTTGAAAATCGTATTCAACACAGTATAACCTTTCTCTAAATTCATATATTGACGTTCGAAATCGTAGCTGTAACCACGTTTTACGGTAGTACCCATTGGATATTGCGACACAGTGCCATCTTCTTCACGATAGTTGCTGAAGGGGCTATTTCTAATCTGATTTTGATCCCAATAGTTTGTACCCAAACCTACTTGAATATCACCGTCGCTACGATCTTGAAAATTTACATTCGCACCTATCTCCAGCCATTTAGTCACCTTTCCTTCTACCTTCAGATTGGCACGGATGGAGTTGTAATCATTGCCTTTTACAGCACCTTCATTTTTTAAATAACCCACCGACATATAATAGCTCATACGGTCGCTTGCACCCGAAACACTTGCATTGTAGTCTTGATTGATACCTGTGCGGAAAGTGTGATTGTACCAATCGAATGAACTGCCATTGAGGTAGTTTCTCAACACCGCATCTTCAAGCCCCAAACGCTTGGCGTAAATGCTTAGTGACGACTCGCCAGCCTCATTTTGCGTGTATTCGCTCCATTGGTTTTGCGATAGACCCCATTGTCCTAAGTTGCTTGGATGATCGTAGTAACCGGGTTGTTTCACCAAGTTTCCTTTACTATCGGTTGCTGCATAGGCTTCATAGTTGCCAGTTGCAGCGTTTAGTCCATAGGTAGGGGTTTTATACCAATCTTCACGATACTTCATATAACCCGCCGCATCATACACTTTGCGATAAGCACTCTTGGTATTGATACCGATATTGGCCGACACATTGATAGTAGGTTTACCCATCTTTCCTTTTTTAGTGGTGATGATAATAACACCACTCGCAGCTTTGGCACCGTAGATAGAAGCTGCCGAAGCATCTTTTAAAATATCAATCTGTCCAATGTCATCGGGGTTTATTTCCGATAACTCGCCGTAGAACATCATACCATCGAGAATGATGAGTGGTGCATTGTGGTCGCCTCCGGTGTACACCGAGCGTTGTCCACGTAGTTGCATTGAGCCACCACCTTTTGCCGAAGCATCCATACCAATTTGCAAACCGGGCGTGCCGCGCAGCAAGTCTTGCACATTGCGCGGGCTTTCATTTGCCATCTTATCAGGGCGAATCTGCACGATAGAGCCAGTTAAGTCTTTTTTACGCATCGTTCCGTAGCCCACCACTACCACTTCATCAAGCATCTTAGCATCTTCTTTCATCGTGATGTTCAAGAACGTTTTTCCACCTACCGGAACATCTTGTGTGATGTAGCCTACATAGCGAACCACCAACACTCCATTGGGAGATACATTCATAGAGAAATTACCGTCTAAGTCGGTAATAGTACCTTTGGTGGTGCCTTCTTGTACCACGTTTGCGCCAATTATCGGCTCTCCCGCAGCATCTTTCACCACACCTTTTACATTAATTTCTTGGGCACTTATGCTTGCAACCGTTGTCAGCAACAAAGCAAACAAGAATAGAAATCTGTGTTTTCCCATTTTAATTTTAATATTAACAAGTTTAGAAATTACCTTATTATTAAATCCCGAAAAATCTCTTTAACCTTAAAAAGAACCATCGCTATGTTTTCTCTTTATGATTATCATTTTTGAACAGTTTCAAAGTCACAATACAAAGGCCTTAAAGTTTGTAACACTGAGTTAACGAAAACAAATGTAGGGAGTATAATCTCTATGGAACTCGAAATATAGATATTGAAGGTAGAATTTGAGATATTCTACTAAAATGGGCTATAATTCTACCTTTGCAAGCAGAATTATAGCCCATTTAATTGGTGAATAATGGTGAGGTGGCTTATTGAAGCTTATGAGTATCGAAGTCTTGAGGCATACCATACGCATCAATCAAGCGTTGAAGCTCTTGTTGATTGATTGGAATGATGGTGCCGTGACGTGGATGAAAATCCATACTTATTTCGCTGTCTATCACACGGAAGTTTTCGAGGTCGGTGCTTTCGGTAAACTGATAGTGACCTTTCATATACACATCGTACATCAAGATATAGGTATCGGTATTGGCTATCTTGAAGATGCCCGAACCTTCTACCGCCTCGGTTGTCTGTTGTTTGTAGTCGTCCGATTCGTTCCACACCCCCGATGTGAGCGACTTAGTGGTGGCCTTTTTGATGCCATTGCCATGACCCTCGGTTTTGTAAAACAGATGATAAAGTCCGTCTTTGTACACAATATCGCCATCGATACACGATTTGCCCGATTGAGGCAAAAACAACGGTTTATAGTCGCCCTCAATGTCGGTAAAGTCGGGATTAGCGTAGGCGTAGTAGATAATGTCGGGGCCATCGCCGTGTTTCATCGACCAGTAGACCAAGTATTTGTTTGCTTCGTTGTCGAAGATGACTTGCGGTGCCCACACCCGTTTTAAGTCGTCTTGTCCATCATACTTCTTTTGGATGTTGACCACCGACGATTGCCAGTTTATCAAGTCGTCCGATTTCAGTAAAACCATCGCACGGTTAGAGTCCCAACCATTGGCCGCCACCATATCGGTGAGCACCATATAAAAGGTTTTCCCATCTTCGCAACGCAAAATAAAGGGGTCGCGCACACCGCCAGTAGAACTTATTTGTTTGGAATCTATCACGGGGTTGTTGCCATTCAAAGCACGATAGTTGAAACCGTCTAAGCTGACAGCCATACGCACCGCTTCGTGGTTGTCGTTGTTTCCGGTGAAATAGGTGAATAGATAAGCCGTGTGCTGTGCATACAAGCATAGGCCCAGCATTGCCAAGCAAAGCGATAAAAAAAGTCTTTTCATAATATTAATTCTGTTTTTAATAGTGAACAAACGATTAGTTGTTGTTCACAAAGATAGCTCAATGCAATTGCTTGGTAGGTTTATTTTTTGCTCAAACTGGTGGACAAATGGATATAATAGTGAAACTTTGGGCAAGATAGAAGCACCTCCATCGCCTATTGCGAGCACTTGTTGCAAACACCCTTTACGATGTAATTGATGTGGTGCATCACAAATCCTGCCGGCAGAGCAATGTTTGCGACGGCACTTTCGTCTAAGCAGTAGGTCTTTTTGCATCTTTCGCAATAGAAATGACAATGATATACATCACTATCACAATCGGCAGCATTGCGACAAAAGCAATACTTCATCGCTCCACTCCCATCTTCGATGCTATGAATCAGATGGTGTTCCTCGAAGAGAATGAGTGTTCTGAATATCGTCGATTTGTCGACGCTAAGAAGTGCATCTTCAATGTCGCGCAAGCTAAATGTATCGCTTTGCTGAGCAATGTATTGGTAAATAAGTATCCTTGTTGAAGTAGGTCTTATACGGGCATCGTCCAACAATGTTATCACATCTTCTTTCATAGCCGTTCGTTGTTATAGCATAGATGCAAAGATAACGCTATTTATGTGTAAATGGTGAGAAAATCAGCTATTAACAGTCGATTTAGTTCCACCGCCTTGAAACAAAAGTTTCTCCGCCTTGGAACAAAAGTTTCGCCTTGTTGAAACTAAAGTTTCAAGGCGTAGAAAACAATGAAACTAAATATGCAGTGCTTCCATAAAGCGTTTTATCACTTCGGGCTTACCCGTGTGCTTGCCGTCGTCTTCGCTTATTTTGCAGGTGTCGTTGTAGAATGTCCACGACTCGGTGATTTTTACCGCCACCAGTTTTATCACGATATTCATCGGCTCTACTTGTTCAAAATCATTGGTGAAGTGTGTGCCAATGCCAAACGAGGGTTGACAATATTGTGAAGCGTATTTTTGTATGGCAATGGCACTGTCGGTATCGAGCGCATTGCTAAACACCACTTGCTTGGTGCGCGAGTCGATGCCCAGCGACTTGTATTTGTCTACAATCTTATGCAGTTGTTCGTAGTTGTCGCCACTATCCACGCGCAAGCCTTTAAATAGATTGGCAAAGTCTTCCGAAAAGTTCAAGCTAAATATTTCCCATCCAAAGCTATCGTATAGATAGGTGCCAAGCGCACCCCTAAAAGTGTTTCGCCACGAGTTCATAGCAATGTGGTTTGCCATTTGAGGGCCATACATACCACCGATGGCGCAAATAAACTCGTGCGCCATTGTGCCCACAGGTAGCAGGTCGTATTTCATCGCCAAGTAGACATTGCTTGTGCCCACCAACCGCCCTTTCCACGAACGAGCGTTATAACAATCTTTCATCGCCTTCACCACCGCATCTTCGGCTTTGAGCGAAGCGCGTCGGCGTGTGCCAAAATCGCTGTACACGCAACCGGCATCGAGCAGTTTCTCTGCTTTCTCGTACGATTTGGCATAATAGAGGTCGTAGTCGAAGTGATCGGCATCGCCCGTAAGAATGTAGTAAAGTTCCGAAATGATGGCAAGCACCTTCACCTCTAGCAGAATCGTATCCGACCAATTGCCTTCTATTTCGATGTGCAGGTGTCCTTCTTCGTCTTGACTTGCCTTTACCCACTCCCGATTGAAGCGATAGCCCTTGAGATAGGTATAAAACCAATGGGGAATATAGCCACACTTACGTTTTAGGAAATCGACCTCTTCATCGGTTATCACCACATTTTCGAGCATCTCAATCTGCTTCATAAACAACTGCGCAAAGCCCGCTGGATATACCGTGTTGTTTCGGTCGGTAAATGAGTATTTCACTTGTGCTCGCGGAAAGTTATCAATCACCGCGCAACACATCGTCAGTTTATACAGATCATCGTCTGTGAAGTGGTTTATTATCTGTCTCATTGTAGGTGTGAGTTTATATATTCGTTCAGAGCCGCTCCGCCGTCGAGCGAAGGCGAAAACTGAGGCAATACGCAAAACATCGACTTTCCAAATAGCTCTATCCCATCTTTCAAAGTATCGAGCACGCATATATCGCCAGCAATGCCACAAATATCAATCTGCTCTATCCGATGAGTGTCAACGATCTTTTTTATGTGTAGTGCCATTGCTTCATTCTTGAACACCGAATACTCTTCTACATTGGCAGAGTCGCCTTTGTGCAGCACCTCCACGGGGCCAGCGGTGGTGTGAAGTGGTGCAATCAGTGGCGGATAGAGAGCTGCACCCACGCTATGCTGCACACAATGAGCAGGCCACAACCCACCATTCTCTGCAAAAGAACAATGATTGAATGGATGCCAGTCGCTGGTCACTATTTTGTAGGTATATACCCCATCGTTGTCTACTATGTATTTGCAAAGCTCATCCATTGCAACGGATGCTTGTGGAACAGGCAGTGTGCCACTAATAAAATCTACTTGAGGGTCTACAATCAATAACAGTTTATTCATTTCCATCGAAATTATCTTTTGCAAAATTACAAGTAAATCTCAATGTTCTATCCAATTGTAGGCAGCTTTAGTCTCTTTTTGATAAAATTATTCTCCTAAATATTAGTTATTAACAAGTGTCTTGTGGTTTATGAACAGTTATCAACACAGTTATTAACAAGTATCCCGTCATTTATGAACAAGTAAAAAGGCGTTATCAACAACATTGTTAATAACGCCTTTTATACGCTTTATGGATTGGTGGTTTACTTTCCTTTCAGGATTCCTTTAGTGGCCGAAACAAACTGATAGAAGAACAGGTACTTGAAAACCTCAACAGGCTGAAGCTGCAATTGCTTAGGCCATCGAGAAGCAAGGTAACTTAAAGTGTGCAACTTTCCTGCAATATATCCCTGAGGTCTTTCCGAGCGACTGCTTTTGCTTTTAGCCCCAAAGTTTCCCTCTTCTATAATGATTTGCTTTGCTTTCAACATTTTATTGAGGTATCTATCGTTGTAATAGGGAAGTTTAGCCGATTCCAAGCCTAAATAATCGACTAAGAATAAACCTAAAAACTGCCACGCAACAATCCCACCTTTAATATCCATCGTTTTCAATTTGGCTTTATCGAGCATTACAGCCCAATCGCATAGCTGTCTAAGCCCTACTCCACCAATCATAAAATGCTTGTAGAGATGACAGAAAACATAACGCACATCAAACTCGATAGGCGAAACAGGAACATCAACACCATTGATAGAAACTGTATGAGAAGAGTGAGGATACCAAGCATCCAACTGCTCTCCAAACATCTGCTTCATATAAGGCAGAAAGGCATTAATCATCTTATTGTGGTTTTCGAGATGAATTACTCCACGCTGCATACCACTGTGATAAAGAGTTTCGTGCTCCATGCTAAAACCAATAGACGCAGCCAGCTCGTTGGCCTTTTTATAATCGGCTTTGCCTACATAAATATCAATATCTCCACAGCCTCGATGCAACGGATTGGGGTATAGCGTGGCTACTCCAGCTCCTTTAAGCAAGATGGGGTGTAGTCCGTTTTGTTGATACAATTGGATTAGCTCCACCACATTCTCGTTGATCAACTGATTGGTTTGCTCCAGCTTGAGCACAAACGAATACCAATTGAACTTGATGTTGCGAGGCGGTTGAAGCGCAGGAGGAAGCTTTGCGATACCATCCCACACAATGCCCACTACTGTTTGTTGTCTGGCTATTTCGAACAGCGTTTCCCAATTGGTATCCTCATTAAACAAAGTAGGGTCGGGCGTATGATTTTCCCATAGACCAGCACGAAGCAAAGAAAAGAATGCGCTTTCCAAAGTAGTATTTGTGGTTCTATTCATATTAAGAAGCAATTTTAGTACGACAAAAATAGTGAAATAAAGGGGGATAAACAGTAACTTTGTGTAACTAAATACATAAAACACCTCTGTTGATGAAAAATACATTTCAATCCATCCACCTGCTATACTCTGTGTTGCCGGGCAAACTTCGCCGCAAACTGATAGCTACGGGCATCAACACATTTGCAATGATTCTGCTCGATGTAGTAGGTGTGAGTATTCTGCTCCCGCTTTTGGTGTTGGTGCTGAGCGAAAACAACATCACCGAAAACCCTTATTTGAGCCTTTTGTACAGTGCTGGAGCATTTACCTCCGCACGTTCATTTGTCATCGTAGTTTTAGCCGTGGTGCTTGGGGTAGCATTGCTGCGTTTGTTGCTTGCATCATTCATCCATTATCATCAAAACCGTGCCTTGTTCGATATATCGCAATACTTGTCCATCCGTCTCTATCGGTTATACTACAACAGCGGCTTCTTATTTGTGAAACTACACAATAGCCATAAACTGATTAACAAGATAGAAGGAGCATCTACCTACCTGATACAAGGCTACTTCATACCTTTCGTCACCTTGCTGTGCGAGGGGGTAGTGACATTGATGGTATTGATTGCACTGATGGTTTACAACATTGAAGTGTTTGGTTTGGTGGTGCTCACTTTTGCGCCCGTCTCTTTTATATACTACAAACTCACCCAAAAACGCATTCGTCAATATGGCACACGTCTTTATAGCATCTATCCACAGAAAACACAACTTCTGCAACAGACTTTTATAGGCTATGGCGATATGGCACTTAGCGGGATGTTCAGTCACAGCGCAAAGCAATACGAGCAACTTCTGATAGAACAAGGTAAAGTTACATCGAAACGAAACACGCTACAAGCCTCCCTGCAACGAGTGTTGGAGTTTACTGTAATCTGCTCGGTGGTGGTGCTGGTGGCTACATCTCAGTTGTTATCACTTCCTTCATTGGGTTTGGTGGTGGGGCTATTCGCTATCGCTATCTACCGGGTGATGCCTGGAGTGGTGAAAAGTTCGAATGCTATTTTCACGATGCGAGGCAATTCGTTCGCCCTCTCTTTGCTCGATGAATTGAAGGCAGAACAGAACGACAAAACCATCCAAACAACAGACAAGCCCATCAGCTTTAAACAAAATATATCGGTAGAGAACATCACCTTTGGCTATGAAGAGAATAAGCCTGTGCTAACCAACATCTCACTACAAATAGAGCGGGGCGACTTCTTGGGCATCAAAGGAGAGTCGGGTTCGGGCAAAAGCACTTTGTTCTATCTGCTCTTGGGCTTTGTTGAACCGTGGCAAGGCAGAGTGATGATAGACAATACACCACTTTCTGCCGAACACCAATCGTCGTGGTGTAAACAGATAGGCTATGTATCGCAACAGCTATTTATGATAAACGGCACTTTGACAGACAACATTGTGATGGGCGCAGAGGTAGACTATGAGCGCATAAACAAGGTGTTGGAATTAGCATCGCTCACTGCTTTTGTAGAGACTCTTCCACAAGGGATGGCTACCGAGGTGGGCGAAGGTGGCTCAAGGCTATCGGGTGGACAGCGTCAACGATTGGGCATAGCACGTGCCCTGTATCGCAATGTAGAGCTATTGTTACTCGATGAAGCCACATCGTCGCTTGATGAAGATACGCAAGAGAACATCAACGATGCGCTGCTACACCTCAAACAGCAATGCCCCGCTTTGACGATTGTGGTTATTTCTCATCGCAGCGAGGCATTGTCGGTATGTAGTAAGGTGGTAGATATTGCTACGCTTCGATGATGCCAGCGTCCAACCAGTTTTGCACCAGCTCGCCACCATCAGCCAATGCCGTTTGCATATCTACGCCATAACGCTGAGTGAGTAGTTGTGCTATGGTTTGCTCATCGAAAGCAGGCATAGCAGACACCTCGCGCCACAGATAGGCGGCGGAATCATTGAGCGATATTAAACGAGAAAAGTTGGTGGCAGCTTTGCCAGTTGCTACTACAATATTTTCGCCTGCTACGGTGCGGAGTTCAAATTCGGGTTTTACTTTCATTGTTTTTCTTATTATTATTGGTTATCACTTCTTCAGATTATTCGGCGATATACGCCCAGCAGATAGCGACGCAGTGGGCGAATGCGAAACCATATCACCGCTTTCAGCCGTGCATTTCTCGTGTTGCAATCCCATCGCCGCTCTTCGCGTTGCACAGCTTCCAGTTTGGCTATCACATCGGTTTGCTTGCACTGTTCCACTCCTTTCAGGTTGCCGTCTCCCATTAGTGTCAGCACGTTGTCCTCTATCTTTATGATGCGATGTAGCACCAGCACACCACGTGTGTCGTAGGCCAACACAATGTCCCACCTGCTTAGAGGCTTTGATACCGACCGAAGCACCGCCATATCTTTATCGCCGTGAATAAAGGGAAGCATGCTGTTGCCTTTCACGCGCAAAGTCACCTCTTGCCCTTCGTCTATCAGCCGTTTTGTCTCTTCGGCTATCACATCGTTGGCTATCAGCACTCTTCTCATTGCACGGCGAGGGTGTTGAACGATAATTGTGCAGCGGCCTCATCGGGCAGGCAGTCGAGACGGAAAACAGGCGTGTGCTCCACCACTTTGGTGAGTGCGTTTCTTACCCCTTCGCCCACCGCTGCCGAGCAAGGAAGGGTGCTCACTGTGGGCATCAACGAAGCATAGGCCATCGCCCCTTTCAGACGATTGATTTTGTTTTCGGGTGCTTGCCACAAACGAGTGAATGCGCCTACGGGGTAATGTTCGTCTAAGTAGCAAGCAGTTTTGCCGCTCCAAGGCGAACCATACACGATTACTTCATCGTGTTCTATCTTTATCACGGGATTATCATCATTCAGTCGGTGTGTGTGGGCGATATGTTCGAGCCAAAGACGCGTGTGTGTACTTTTTCCCGTGCCACTTTTGCCCAAAAACAGATAAGCTTTTTCATTGCGCACCACCACCGAACTGTGAATGAGCAACGTGTCTTGACGCAATGCGCCCGCACAAGCATAAACAAGCATCATCGCGTTGTCGAAAGCCATTTGCTTGAAGTTTGGCTCTATAATCCAAAGCGTATTCTGATTGAATCGTTCGTTGCACTCCACCACCGATATGGGATGTGGTTTGCCTGGCAGATAGCCCACCAATCGCAACTTATCCTCTTTTTGATATGCCACAAAGCGATTGTTCTCATCCACATACTCGTCCACCTCACTCCATTCTTCAATAGATGAGGGCGTTTGGTTGAGTTTCACATCAAGCTCAAACAGTGGGTTTGCAGTGGAGTTATCTCGCTCAAAAGGGGTATAGTTTGCACCAGCCACTTGTTCGTCGCCTTTTATCGTGCAGAGGCATCCGCCTATTTCGTATTGTTTCATTAGTATCCTTTTTATTTTGTGCCACAAAAATAGCACAATCCATTTGAAAACATCATCAAAATTGCATTTATAAAATGGAGTTTATTTGCTAATGGCTGAGTTGCTTAATGTTTTGCAACCCACTCCTTGGGCGAGCGGTGAACGTATTTTTTGAACACTCTATAAAAAGATGATAAGCTCGAGAAACCGCTCTCTATGGCTATTTGGTTTAAATCTTCACCTTGTGTTTGCGCAAGCAATTTTTGAGCATATTCCACCCGTAGCTGATTTACGTAGTCTGAGAAATTGCACCCGAACAGTTTTTTTATCAGTTGTGAAAGATAGGTGCGATTGGTGCGCAACACATTTGCCACATCATCTATCCGAAGCGTATTTTGCAAAAACAATTGCTTTGTTTTCATCAGCAAATCCAATTGCTCTCTCAGCTCCATCAGGTTGTAATCGGCCTCTGTCATTTCTCCATTGCTCTCTTTCATTGCATCAAACAAGGAAAGCTGCATCTGCCGAGCATTCGTCACCAGTTCTGCTTCGTGCTGTTCTGCGTCGGCCTCTTGCAAGTCGTGCGAGAACTCTTCTACCGTAAATTGCAGTTTATTGGCAAAATAAAACCAAATGAAATAAGGGATAGTCCACAACGTCAATAACACCATATTGTAGTGAGGGTGTTCGACCCAGAAAGTGCGCTTGGTGACAATGAACACCAAAGGAAGCAACATAGAAACACTGGCCCAAAAGAGCACCGCCGAACTATAACGCACCGATTTATCGTCGAGGTTGGAGTAAAAGTCGCCCAGCTCTCGATGATACTTTATCACCTTGTAGTTGGCATATATCACCACCAGCACCATCTGCAAAAAAGCCACCAAATTGTAGAGCTGTATGCCCACAAAGTAGTGCAAACGATACAATCGATCTGGAAAAATCTCCAACAACCTGTCGCGTTGTTCCACGTAAGCTTGCGCATAAAGCAAGGCATTGTCCAATCCCATAGCCCAGTAAAGCAGATGTGAACCCATCCCCACCATCAAAGAGGGCAGAAAAAGCAAGTAATCTTTCCAACTGAAAGGATTATTATTGGTGAGTGACTTAAAATATAGGTAGGTAAATGGAGGAATAAGCATCGAGATGTATCCATCTACTATTTCGAGACGATGAAAAACAAGATAATCGCTGGGGGTGGCAAAGTAATCGGCCTGAATGTAAAAGAACAACCCTACCAGCACGGTGAGTATCATCAATATATTTTGAGCGCGCGAGTTATTACGCACATTTAACAACAGGTTGATGCCCCAAAATATACAGGTACAACAAGGCAAAAGCAGCATCAAATTATAAAACATAACAGCAGGGGTATTATCGTGTGTTTAGCTTCTAAGAACGCAGTCTCACGAGCAAATATAGCAATGATTTATCAATATAGCACATCGGAAACGATGAAACTTTAGTAGAAAATAACGACCTTTGCCACACGAGTAAATTAAGTGTAGAGAACAAGGTGTGACAACACCCGGATGTTCTGCACCACAACACCCGGATGTTTTGCATCACAACACCCGGATGTTTTATATCACAACATCCGGGTGTTTTTATACCTACCTATCTATATACAGTTTGCATTGTGTTTATAATGAACAGATTGGAGAAGAAAAACAACCCCTTTATGAAACCACTATCACAAGCCACCCAAGAGTTTGTTGCCAACCATCGCCATAGCGATGTGAAACAACTGGCTCTGCAAGCCGCCAAATACCTTGAGGTGGATATGCCCACAGCCATTGCACAAATAAGCGGTAGGCAGGCGGCAAGCATCAAAATACCCTCGTGGGCAGCGAAAGATGAACTGCGCTATCCGCAACATTTGTCGATGGAACAATGCTCATCGGAAGCAACTGCACGCTACAAGGCATCCATCGCTCAAGGCAAAATATTGGTAGACTTGACAGGGGGCTTTGGAGTAGATTGCGCTTTTTTGGCTACACAATTTGAACAAGTACACTATGTGGAGCGACAAACAGAACTCTGCGAAATAACTACGAATAATTACAATACGTTATCACTTCACCACATTCGCACACATAATAGTGACGCAATAGATTACTTAATGCAAATGCCCTCTGCCGACTGGATAATGATAGACCCAGCGCGACGCGACGGGCACGGAGGCAAAACCGTAGCCATATCGGACTGCGAACCCGACGTAGAACAGCTCGAAGATTTGCTTACCGAGAAAACAACGAACGTGTTGGTGAAGCTATCGCCAATGCTCGACATAGCAAAGACTGTGAGCACGCTGAAACACATCCGTGAGATTCACGTGGTGTCGGTAGCAAACGAATGCAAGGAACTGTTGTTGGTGCTATCGAAAACCAATGCCGAAACCGAACCAACTCTGCATTGCACCAACCTCACCACGCAAGGCGAACAACGCTTCACCTTCAACCGAATCACAGAGCAACAAGCCACTTGCTGCTATACCAACAAGCTGAAACATTATCTGTACGAACCTAACGCATCTATACTGAAAGCAGGAGGCTACCGAAGCGTAGCAGTACAATATGGTTTAGCGAAGCTACACCCCAATAGCCACCTATACACTTCGGACAATCTTGTAGAAGAGTTTCCCGGACGCATATTTGAGGTGAAAAGTTACTGTACTTTCGCAAAAAAAGAGCTAAAGAGGCTGTTGGGCGACATCAAAAAAGCCAACCTCACCGTGCGCAACTTCCCTGCCACAGTAGCAGAGCTTCGCAAGCGCACCAAGCTTGCCGAGGGAGGAGACGACTACCTATTTGCCACTACCCTTGCCGACGAAAAGAAGATATTGGTGCATTGCACCAAGTGAATGGCGATGCGCAACAGCATCGTCACACCCACGTAGCAGTTTCTTAAATGGTATGTAAAAGTAGCGTAAAGAGAAGCTGCTACTTTTGCATTGTGATTTTTTAGTACGAACACCACAAACAAATACTCGGTAACAGCAAGAAGCACTTTATAGACACGATGAGCTGATTGAAAAGATAAATATCTCTCTTACAAGAAAAGCACACACAGATTAGTAATATAAGAACAGTGAGAATGCCGAAAACTCCATTCTCAAGTATCAATGATTAGATTGGTTGGGACGCAGAGATTGCGTCCCATTTCTTTTAACTCCACCGACAATGCTTCGGCAAATAGCTTTGTATAGCACCGCTTATCGGCATCCAAGCTCCAAGCAGCTATAATTCACTCTGATTCACCTTACTCACGAGGCGATTCTTGAGAAGCTGCCGCGTTTTCACCTTTCGTCTCCTCCACCTCTTTATCGACCATTCCACTCTTTCGCGAAGCCACATCGTATTGGGGATATTTAGCGTGCAAATCATCTTTGGGGATGGTGGTTTCATCTCCATTGCGATTGGCGCGATAGTGTGGAGACAAGATTTCGATACCAGCTTCATTGAAACGATCTTGTATGTTCTGATGCAAGTAGGACAGAATACGTGGCATCTTATCTGCCTCTTTGATGTAAGCGTTTATCTGGTAAACAGGATAGAAATCGCTCAATGAAGTTTCGAGCACAAAGGGACGTGGGTCGTCTTGCACACCGGGGGTGTTGAGAGCAGCATCCACGAGCAACTGGTGTACCTCGCGCCACGGGGCATCGTAGCCAATGGTGACTTCGGAATGGATAATAAGCCCGTAGGTGCGTGCCGAGTTGCTGTAATTGACCGTTTGAGAAGACATCATAAACGAATTGGGGATGGTGACTATCTCGTTTTTAGGTGTGCGCACTCGAATCACAAGGGGTGTTTTCTCGATTACATTGCCCGTGGTGTCGTTTAGCTTAATGCGGTCGCCCACGTTGAACGAACGCATATAGGTGATGACAAGCCCAGCTATGATATTGCCTATCACGGTGCTCGACCCCAACGACACGATAAGCCCAATGAACACCGATATGCCTTGAAACACACCCGACTTAGCACCGGGGAGATAAGGATAAATCATCGCTATCATAAAAGCATAGAGCAAAAAACGAACGATGTGGTAGGTAGGTATCGCCCAATCGGCATAAAAGCTCCCTATCTTGAGCCGCTCAGCTTGAATTTCGGTGGCAAGATAGCGCACCAATTTCACCAAATAGCGCACAGCTATCCAGATGATGCAAATGGTGAAAAGGTTGGGGATGTAATGAACCACATCCAAAGCAATGCTTTTCACAGGTTCCCAAATGTAAGAGAGTATTTCGAAAGCAAACTTTTTGGTTTTGGGAAAGATGGAGAAAAGCAGCGGCACGGTAATGAGCAGTTGAAGCCCCATCACAATCCACCGCACCACGTTGGCAAAGAAAATAATGATGTGAACTTGCCGTTGCGTGTCGAGCAGCTCGTAATTTTGTATCTGAAAAGGTTTGAGCTTGGTATCTTTCAGTTTCTCAATGCGCACTTTGGCCTTGCGATATACCCAGTTGGTGAGGTGAAACAACAAGTATTGCCCCACAATGACCAATAGGAAATAGAACAGACGCTTGCCCCATTGCCACAAACTGTGTTCACGTTTCATCTTTGCCAGCTTTTCTGTCACCACTTTGCGATGTAGCTCTGCCAGTTCTTGTCGTGAAGACCCAGTCCACATTGCATCTTGGTCGGTAATGGTGGTGATTACTTTGTTGCCATACATCAAATCGGTTCCACTCTCACTGTTTTCGAGATAGAGCGAATCGGGTTGTAATTTCATCCGTCGGCCCAATTGATCGATGGAGTGTGCTTCCATCTCGGCACGCTGCAAAGCACTAAACCCACCGTTTTTGGCGTAGAGGTAAAACAGCGTATCTTCGTCTACCACCACAGGCACACCCGTAGTGACACTGCGCAGCGAGTCGATGCGCGCTTTCTGTTTGAGCCGTTTCAATGAGTCGCCCGACACTTGTTGCAGTTTCAAGTCTTCGAGTTGCATCCGCAGATTGGCTTCGTTGAGCCGTGCCTCTTGCAACTGAAGCTGCATCGTCACAAATGCCAAAGAATCGGAGTCAGTCTGAAAAGAGGGTGTTTCGGAAGCATTGGAAGTAGAATCTTTCAAATAGTTGCGCATCTCTTTAAGCAATTGCGCTTGCAACGTGCCACACACTCCAATCGCCACCAGCATCAAACAAAGCAAAACTCCTTTCCGCATCATTTTCTATTTATCCTTTAATTAGTATCACATATTTTATAAAACACTCATTATCTACTTGCAGGCTTTGGTTTCATCACCAAGGTGAGTTTCTATTGTTTTTTATCAAAACACCACCCATTCTGCACCTACGAGCGCTTTAATAAAAATAATAACAGAAGAGAGTTTGAGAATGTTTTACTCGCACATTTTTTGGAGATTGAAATGAAAGACAACTATTTGAAACAAAGAAAAGAGGCTACAAATAATCATCACAAAAGCCAACAGAATCAAAAGTTTATGATTACATACAAATAGTTGTACATTTTACCCAAGCTCTACAAGTGTTCCATTTTCATCCTTTTTTTAACATAAAATCCACGCCTCAATTAGCGTTTTTTTACGCATTGAACTTTTTTTTGTTTTATTGAACCTACACTTCCCTCCATTTTGTTCTATTTTTAGCAACAGCAAGCAGAGATTCTAAGCAAAACAGAAAAACTTTACAACTTTAAATTTGTTTGCTACAACACAAACAAAGTAGTTCTTTTAAAAAGAAAATAGATTTATATTCTATATTTAAAAGACATTTACATTAATTGGTTGGGGGAATGCCAGGATGGAGTTTAGCAAAACTTTTATCCTGGCATTTTATATTCAATCGAAATTACTTTCACCACCGCTTCTTTAATTCGAAAGAATATTATACTTTTGTAAAACACCAAACAGGAACGTAAAATTATGATTGCAACCAACCTATCTTACTTTGCCAACGGAATGGCATTTATGTTTTTTGCATTTGCCGGAGCAAGTTTGCTTCGATACAAGAAAAAGAGAAAAAGAGCTGATAAACTGTTGGGCTATATGATGCTATTTTGGGCATTTCTCGAACTGAAAGACCTTGTTTTCATCTTTGACACAAACTGGGCAGAAGAGTTTCAAAAGTATCTCTTTATGATAGATGGATGGGGTGTAGCAATATGTTCTTTCTACTTGATGGAACTCACCAAACCAAAATGGATTACGCTCAATAAACTGTTGTTTCTGCTGTTACCTTTCGCTTGCTTCACCACGGTCTACTTTGTGCATCCCACTCTTTGGATTTTTCAATGCTATTGTGTTTTTCTGGTTTGTTATAGCCTCATCACCGTTATAGCTCTTTACACGGCTATATACCGATACCAAAAACACATCCGCAATTTCTACTCCTACTCGGACAACATTGATATAAAATGGATACGAGAAGCCACCGCCATTTTGGTTATATGCCTGTCGCTATGGATATACACCACCGCATTTAGTCAGCCCGGATGGGGAGACCTGATTTACTATCTTTCGTCTATTGCTTTTTGGGCTTACATCATCCATCACGCACAGCGTCAAGTTGTGGTCGACATATCACCCGCCGACGAAGAAGCAGAGGGGAAACCAGAAGAGTTGGAATTGTATAGGCAAGAAGACTACGTGGCTAACATTCCCATCAAAGAAATGTTAACGAAAGTAATGGAGGAAGAAAAACCTTATTTGAATCCGAAGCTTACCCTCACCGATGTAGCAAATGCCATCAACACCAACCGAACGTATCTTTCGATATATTTCAACAACATTCTTCAAATCAGTTTTTATGATTATATAAACAGCTATCGCATCGAAAAAGTAAGCATCCCTTTGTTAGAGTCGTCTCACTCTACAACAATCGAGGAGATTGCAGAGCTTTCGGGGTTTAATGCTATATCTACTTTTCGACGCGCATTCATCAAGAATACGGGTGTCACTCCTCTTAATTTCAGAAAAACAGCATTGCAAAAGACCGATTTTACCACGTAGCGACGTGATTATTTGAAGATTATCCTGTATATTTGCTGCACTAAATACCACAAATTGATATGGCTGTAACAATAAAACAAGTATCTTCAAAAAAAGATCTGCACAAGTTTATCCGATTCAACTACCAAATGTACAAGGACAACCCCTATTCTGTACCCGATTTGTATGACGATATGCTCAACACATTCAACAAAAAGAAAAACGCCGCTTTTGAGTTTTGCGAAGCGGAATACTTCTTGGCATACAAAGAAGGACAAATTGTAGGACGTGCAGCAGCCATCATCAATCACAAAGCCAACGAGATATGGAATAAAAAAGATGTGCGCTTTGGCTGGATTGACTTTATAGACGATGAAGAGGTATCGGCCGCTTTGCTCGACACAATAGAGCAATGGGGCAAGAAAAAGGGTATGACACACATCGCTGGGCCATTGGGTTTTACCGATTTTGATGCCGAAGGCATGCTGGTAGAGGGATTTGACCAACTGAGTACAATGTCTACTACCTACAACCACCCTTACTATCCACAACACATCGAAAAGCTGGGTTACGAAAAAGAGGCCGATTGGGTGGAGTTCAAGATATACATTCCCGACGCAATCCCTGAAAAGCATCAACGCATCTCGGACTTAATACAGCGCAAGTACAACCTGCAAATCAAGAAATATACCTCGAACAAAAAGCTCTCGGCAGAATATGGCCAAGAAATATTCAAGTTGATGAACGAAGCATACAGCCCCCTATATGGCTATTCGCCCTTATCACAACGACAGATAGACCAATACATCAAAATGTATCTGCCCATCATCGACCTACGTATGCTAACACTCATCGTAGACGAGGAAGATAAGTTGGTTGCAGTAGGCATATCAATGCCTTCGCTATCATCGGCTTTGCAGAAATCGAATGGGCGATTGCTTCCCTTCGGTTGGTATCACCTGCTGAAAGCATTGTTTATGAAGAAGCGTTCGCACATTCTCGACTTGCTACTTGTGGCGGTGAAACCAGAATATCAGAACAAGGGAGTAAACGCACTGTTGTTTTCCGACTTGATTCCTGTTTATCAGAAGTTAGGCTTTAAATACGCCGAAAGCAACCCTGAGCTGGAGCACAATGGAAAAGTGCAAGCACAGTGGAGCTACTTTGAAACCGAGCAACATAAAAGACGTAGAGCATTTGTAAAAGAGATAAAGTGATTATGGAAAAGAATGAATTGATGCTGAATCCAAGCATCGCCTCCGTAGACTACACCGACGACAACATCCGCCACCTAAGCGATATGGAGCACGTTCGCACGCGCCCCGGTATGTATATCGGGAAGTTGGGCGACGGAACACACCCCGAAGACGGCATATACGTGCTATTGAAAGAGGTGTTGGACAATAGCATCGATGAGTTCAAGATGAATGCTGGAAAGAAAATCGAGATTACCATTGAAGAGAACCTACGTGTAAGCATCCGCGACTACGGACGAGGCATCCCGCAAGGAAAACTTATCGAAGCAGTGAGCGTGCTCAACACAGGTGGTAAATACGACAGCAAAGCATTCAAAAAGAGTGTAGGGCTAAACGGGGTGGGTATCAAGGCGGTAAACGCATTGAGCATCGACTTTGAAGTGCGAAGTTACCGCGATGGCAAAGTGCGTATGGCACGCTTCTCGAAAGGTGATTTGCTGGAAGACAACACACAAGACACAGCCAGCGAAGAAAGTGGTACTTTTATCTTCTTTGAACCCGATAACACGCTGTTCACGGGGTATAGTTTCAATTACGACTACATTGAAACGATGCTTCGCAACTACACTTATCTCAACACGGGACTGACCATCGTGTTCAACGGGCAACGCATCGTGTCACGCAATGGATTGGAAGACCTTCTGAATGATAATATGACCGCCAGTAGCCTTTACCCCATCATTCACCTGAAAGGAGAGGATATTGAAATAGCCTTCACACACACTGGGCAATATGGCGAAGAGTATTATTCGTTTGTAAACGGGCAGCACACCACACAAGGCGGTACACACCAAAGTGCGTTCAAAGAGCACATAGCCCGCACCATCAAAGACTTCTTTGGCAAGAATATGGACTATGCCGATATTCGCAATGGTATGGTGGCAGCCATCGCTGTCAATGTGGAAGAGCCACTCTTTGAAAGCCAAACCAAGATAAAACTGGGCTCTACCAATATGTCGCCCGGGGGTATTAGTGTGAATAAGTTTGTAGGTGATTTCATCAAAACCGAAGTAGACAACTACCTGCATAAACACAGCGATGTGGCAGAGGCGATGTTGCAAAAGATACAGGAATCGGAAAAAGAGCGAAAAGCCATTGCTGGAGTAACCAAACTGGCTCGTGAACGTGCCAAAAAAGCCAACCTGCACAATCGAAAGCTAAGAGACTGTCGTGTACACCTGAACGACCCCAAAGGGAAAGGACTGGAAGAAAACTCTTCTATTTTCATTACCGAGGGAGATTCGGCAAGTGGTTCTATCACCAAGAGCCGCGACGTGAACACACAAGCGGTATTCAGCTTGCGAGGCAAGCCACTCAACTCGTATGGGCTGACCAAAAAAGTGGTTTACGAAAACGAAGAGTTCAACCTGCTACAAGCAGCACTCAACATAGAAGAGGGCATCGAAGGATTGCGCTACAACAAAGTTATCGTAGCAACCGATGCCGACGTGGATGGTATGCACATTCGCCTGCTGCTTATCACTTTCTTTTTGCAGTTCTTCCCCGACCTCATTAAAAAAGGACACGTGTATATCCTGCAAACCCCTCTTTTCCGTGTGCGAAACAAAAAGAAAACTCGCTACTGCTACACCGATGAAGAGCGTATCAACGCAATCAAGGAACTAAACCCGAACCCTGAAATCACCCGATTTAAAGGTCTCGGCGAAATATCACCCGATGAGTTCAAGCACTTCATTGGCAAAGATATGCGTTTAGAGCAAGTGTCGCTTCGCAAAAACGACTTGGTGAAGGAGTTGCTCGCATTTTATATGGGCAAAAACACAATGGAGCGTCAAACCTTCATCATCGACAACTTGGTGGTAGAAGAAGACCTACCCGAATAAACTATTGCAAATGAAAAGAGCTATATTCCCCGGAACATTCGATCCATTCACCATCGGACACTTCTCGATAGTGAAACGTGCCCTCACCTTTATGGACGAAGTAGTGATAGGCATTGGAATCAATGAGAACAAACACACCTACTTCCCCATAGAAAAACGTGTGGAGATGATAGAAAAACTCTACAAGAACGAACCACGCATTAAGGTGATGCCCTACGCTTGCCTGACGGTAGACTTTGCACAACAAATAGAAGCAAATTTCATTGTTCGTGGCATACGCACTGTGAAGGACTTTGAATACGAAGAAACCATTGCCGATATAAACCGCAAATTATCGAATATCGAAACAATCTTGCTATTTACTGAACCAGAAATGACTTGTATCAGTTCTACTATAGTAAGAGAACTCTTGGGTTTCGACAAAGACATCAGTATGTTTTTGCCCGAGGGAATGGAAATTTAACCCCACATATTGAATGAAGAAAGTAATATTTGTTGCGTTAGCAGGACTTTTCAGCCTTGCTATTCAAGCGCAGAAGTTTGGCAGTGCAGCGATGCAGAAGCTCAATATGGCAGAATTTGCCATCACCAATCTTTATGTAGATTCGGTAGACGAAAACAAACTGGTAGAAGAGGCCATTATACAAATGTTGGCACAACTCGACCCCCACTCTACCTATTCCAACGCCGAAGAGGTGAAAAAGATGAACGAACCACTGCAAGGAAATTTCGAAGGTATCGGCGTACAGTTTCAGATGATTGAAGACACGCTGCTCGTGATTCAACCCATCAGTAACGGCCCTTCCGAAAAGGTGGGGATATTGTCTGGAGACCGAATCATAGCTGTGAATGACACGGCCATTGCTGGGGTTAAGATGAGCACCGAACAGATTATGGAACGTTTGCGTGGCCCCAAAGGAACAAAAGTAAACCTCTCTATCAGTCGCCGAGGAGTGAACGAACCACTCACTTTTAAGGTGACTCGCGACAAGATTCCCATCCTTAGTATGGATGCTGCTTATATGATAGAACCTGGCGTGGGCTACATACGCATCAACCGATTTGGCGCATCTACCGCCGAAGAGTTTGTGAAAGCGATGAAAGAGCTTCAGAAAAAAGGCATGAAAGACCTCATACTCGACCTACAAGGTAACGGCGGTGGCTATCTCAACGCCGCTATTGATATGGCAAACGAGTTTTTGGGCGAAAAAGAACTGATTGTATATACCGAAGGAAGAACCGCCCAGCGCAACGAGTTTCACGCAAAGGGCAATGGTGGCTTCAAAAACGGAAGACTGGTGGTGCTGGTAGACGAATACTCGGCATCGGCCAGCGAAATCGTATCGGGAGCTGTGCAAGACTGGGATAGAGGCGTGATAGTGGGCAGACGCTCGTTTGGCAAAGGGTTGGTCCAACGCCCCGTAGAGCTACCCGACAATTCGATGATTAGACTCACCGTGGCACGATATTATACACCTGCCGGACGCTGCATACAAAAACCGTATGAAAGTAGTGCGGATACAGAAATGGGCAAAGGAAACAGCAGCGAGGAAAACATCAAGAAGTATCACAGCGACCTGATAGAACGCTACAACCGTGGAGAACTGACAAATGCCGATAGCATCCATTTTCCCGACTCGCTCAAAAACCAAACTTTACGCTTGCAACGCACCGTTTATGGTGGGGGAGGCATTATGCCCGACTATTTTGTGCCCATCGACACCACCCTCTACACCGACTATCATCGCAACTTGGTAGCCAAAGGTGTGGTAATAAAAGAGGTAGCTAAACACATCGAAGCAAACCGTCAGAAGCTTAAAAGTAAATATAAAAACTTCAATGCCTACAACGCCGAGTTCGAGATTAGCGACGAGGTGATGAAACAACTCAAAGAGTTGGGCGATAAAGAAGGCATTGAGTTTAACGAAGAGCAATACAACAAATCGCTTCCACTTATCAAAACCCAATTGAAAGCTTTGATAGCTCGCGACCTCTGGGATATGAATGAGTATTACCAAGTGATGAACTCGACCAACGAAAGTGTGAACAAAGCTTTGCACATTCTTAAATCGGGCGAATACGAAAAAGTAATGACCAAAAACCAATAGCTATTCTCGGTGTTTGGTAGATATAGCCTACCTACCGACCTGGAAAGGCCTTGATATAAAACGGATGAAATCAGGCTCATCGAGCTTGAGCAATAACATAAAAAAGAGGATATGTCAGAAACAGACATATCCTCTTTTCATTTATATAGATGCTATTAGTAGCGTATCACTTTAGGAGTTTTCTCCCAACCAAAAAGCCAGCGATTGAGGGCCCGATTGATATAGACGTTCATCACCGCACATCCCGCACCAATGGCAGCTCCTGCAAACACATCCGATGGATAGTGTACTCCTTCGTTCATTCGCGAAAAGCCAACCGAGCAAGCCCAAAGTGCCGACGGTGCTATGACATACCATTTGGGATAGCGTATACACAATGAAGTGGCCACCGAAAAAGCTGCTGCCGTGTGCGATGAGGGAAACGAATAACTACTCTCGCGACTATACGGATGCACCCTGTCGGGATACTTATCGTAGGGGCGTTCGCGTTTCACCATAACCTTCAAGGCCGATGTAATAGCAACCGCTTCTACCAAGCTTGTGCCAATGTATATAGCGTCGGCAAGCAGTGGTTTGTTCTTAGTAATTCCACCATAAAGAGCCATTCCCACAGGAAGGCCGATGGTGAGATAAGGAGCTGATTTCGACATCGCCTTGCTATATCCTCGCACAAACTTGCCATCCCAACTGTTTATTTTATGAAGCGTGTTAATATCCCAATTTTGAGCAGTTGCAGTAGTGAAAATGCAAACTGATAGTAAAAGCCCAATTAAAAGTCGTTTCATTTAATAGCTAATTATTAGTTGTTTGGACACAAAGATAATGCAAAATTGCACGCTATTGATAAAAATGAGCTATCTTTGCACCGCTACAAATAAAATACGTCTGCCCCGACCTATGATTAGAAACTTTTCTTGCAAGAGATTTTCAGACTGTTCTCAGTGTCCGAAAGCTTCAGAGGGTTCACTCGTTTATCGTGACCTTCCTCGTGGAGAGCATTTTCCTGCGGATAAATGTACGCAAAATTTCATCCTTTTTATGATACGAGGCGAACTTTTGATTAACAGCGAAGAGTATCCCGGTAAAACTTTGCACGAGGGGCACATCGTACTGCAGGCCATCGGGTCGAAGGTTGAATTGCTGGCACTCACCGACGTAGAGTATCTTGTGTTGTGGTTCAACGAGCTTCCCATCTTGTGCGAAGAGCGTTACAACGAAATCATAAACAACGCAGAAGCTCCCACCACCTACACACCTCTTCAAATGCACAATCGGTTGATGAGCTGCACGCTCGACTTGAAAGAGTATCTAAAAGAAGGAATGTCGTGTGGCCTCTATGTAGAGATGAAGAGCAAGGAACTTATCTATCTGCTCACCAACTACTACCCATTGCCTCAACTCAGTTCATTCTTCTACCCCATAAGCACTTATACCGAGAGTTTCCACTTCTTTGTACTTCAAAACTACGAAAAGGTGAAGAACGTAGAAGAGTTTGCCCACTTGGGAGGTTACAGCACCACCACTTTCCGCCGCCTGTTCAAGAATATGTATGGAGTGCCTGTCTACGAATGGATACTGAATAAAAAACGCGAAGGCATCCTCGATGATCTTCAGTTCACCACCGACCGCATTGGCGACATCAGCCAACGCTACGGATTTGACTCAATGTCACATTTCGCTCACTTCTGTAAAGCCTCCTTTGGCGACACCCCTCGATCGCTACGCAACCGAGCGGCGCAAGGCGAAAAGATTAGCATCATCAAAGAGGTTGTTGTAGAAGAGTAGCCACCTACCTATTTTTTGAACTTTCCTTTTTTATATCTACAAACAAATGAAGATTAGAGACATAGATTTAGGGAAATACCCTATCCTGCTTGCTCCGATGGAGGATGTGACCGACCCCGCTTTTCGCTTGATGTGCAAACGATTTGGAGCGGATATGGTATACACCGAATTTGTGTCGAGCGATGCCTTGATTCGTGCTGTCAACAAAACAGCTCAAAAACTGCACATCAGCGACGAAGAGCGTCCGGTAGTGATTCAAATCTATGGCAAAGACACCGATGCGATGGTAGAGGCCGCACGCATTGTGGAGGAAGCTCAACCCGATATTCTTGATATAAACTTTGGTTGCCCCGTGAAACGTGTGGCTGGCAAAGGTGCTGGAGCAGGAATGCTGCAGAATGTGCCAAAGATGCTTGAAATAACTCGCGCAGTGGTAGATGCGGTGAAGATACCCGTGACTGTGAAAACACGCTTGGGATGGGATAGCAACCAGAAGATTATTGTAGATTTAGCCGAAAAGATACAAGATTGTGGAGCGGCAGCACTGGCCATACACGGCCGCACTCGTGCGCAGATGTATACAGGCGAAGCCGATTGGACTTTGATTGGAGAGGTAAAAAACAATCCACGTATGCACATACCCATTATTGGCAATGGCGACATCACCTCGGCAGAAAAAGCAAAAGAGCACTTCGACCGTTATGGAGTAGATGCAATTATGGTGGGACGTGGTAGCATTGGCCGCCCCTGGATATTTCGCGAAATCAAACACTATCTCGAAACTGGCGAAACACTGCCTGCCGAGTCCTTTGCTTGGTATCTCGATATACTCCGACAACAAGTGACCGACAGTGTGGCGCGATTGGACGAACGCCGTGGCATCATTCATATCCGTAGGCATTTGGCAGCTACTCCGCTATTCAAGGGCATCCCCAACTTCCGCGAAAACCGCATTGCAATGCTTCGCACGGAATCGGTTCAAGATTTGTTTCAGATATTCGAACGGATTGTAGAGGAACACGGGTATTAGACCTGCACGGATAAAAACAAGCCGAAGATGCGAACATCATCCCCCAAACATCGGCTTCACAAACCACTTCTTAAACATCTTAGTCACCAACACATAGAGCACAAATGCCGATACGAAGCCACCAATGGCATCTATCAGGTAGTGGGCTTGAATGTAGACGGTGGCACAACACAGCAACATATAGAATGGCACCAAACAGCCAAAGAGCACTTTACTGATGCGCCACGCCATAATCATAAGCAGGGTAGATATGCCCACGTGTGAGCTTGGAAATGCCGCAGTAGGACGCTCGCCCACCTGCTGAGAGCCTTCTACCAAACTGTAAAAGAAACCATCTTCGTAGCCCGGGCCAGGAAGCAATTCACGGTTGTAGTTGAAGTAATCGCCTATCGCCCAAAAAGTGCCTTGTTCGGCATGCTCCATACCAATAGCGGGGAAGTAGTATTGCGGCCCAGCCACCGGCACAAATATATAGATAAGATAATAGATGAAAAAGGTGGTGATGATGGTGAAAGTAGCTTTTTCAAAAAGGTCGAAACGCTTTAAGAAGTAAACCATCACCACTAAAAATATCATTGGGTAATAGGCGAAGTAGCCCATATTCACGGCCTCGCTAAACCAATGGTAGGGCATCCACTCGCAAAAATGAATGGCGGGTTGAGTTCCAAACAACCATTGCTCGGCATTGGCAAACCAATGGTCTAAGTTGGGAAAGAAGCGGTTGAACTCATACGTGTCGGGATACCAATAAGAGAGCAGAGCCATTTGCACTGCTATACGCACAAAGGCCGAAAACTTGCAGGGTGCCAATCGATAGAGATACATTAGCAAAACAGTCATTCCGGCTATCATCGCTCTATCTAAAAGCATATTCCACGGGGTCTCTATCCGCGGAAACAGAAAGAGTATCAATATGGTGGTGAGTAGGTTGTACACCAATGCCACTTTTTCTACGGCAAACAACCCCTTGCGAGTTTCTACTCGCTTAAATAAATCTAAAGCCATCCTTCACGTTTGTACCATGCAATGGTTTCGCGCACACCTCGTTCCAAATTGTATTGGGGCGCATATCCAAGCTCCTTTTGAGCTGGGGTTATATCGCATTGCCAGTTTCTCTGTTTCATTATTTTAAATTTGTCCGAATTGAGGGTACTACTCTTGCCAAAAAGCCCTGCACCCGCTTCGGCCAGCAAAGATACTACTTTAAGTACAATTAACGGACATTTCACCCGAATAACAAACGATTTGCCCAACTCTTTTTGAATTAGGTCAGAAAAACGACGGCTTGGATACACGCTCCCATCAGACAGGAAATAGGATCTACGCACCACACCACGGTCGATTGCAGCGAAAACAGCTTGCACCACATCGCACACATACACAAAGGTGAGGTCTTGCCGGGTGTAGCCCACCGAAAAATCGATGTGATTGGTTATCGACTTAGCCATCAGGAAATAATCTGCCTCGCGCGGGCCATATACTCCCGTGGGGCGAAAAATGACATAAGGGAACCCCGTGAGCGATTGCAGGAATTGTTCTGAACGAAGTTTGCTTATCCCGTAAGCGGTGTTGGGGGCAGGCACATCGGTTTCTTGTATGGGTGAATAGTCGCCTTCGCGAATAGGGCCAAACACGCTAAGCGTGCTGATGTAAAGAAACTGCGCGGGTATCATATCGAGGGTGGTGAGCACCTCTACAAAATGGCGTGTTTGCAGGTGATTGGTGCGGTCGAACTCCTCTTTGTTGCGGCACTTGGTAGCACCTGCGCAATGCACAATGTAATCGAATTTACCAAACGTAGCTTTGAAAGCTGCAAGTTGCTCTTTCAGCACCTCCACGTTGGCAAAGTCGAGCACCAGAAAACGCAATTCGGGTTGTTGCAAATAGCGTTTGCTACTTCCCTGGCGCATTCCAGCCCACGTTTGATAACCTTGCCTCAGAGCCTCATCCACCAAAAAACTCCCGATGAAGCCGCTCGCTCCTGTTATCAATATCTTTTTCGTATTTTTATCCATCTGTTGTTCTCAATAGGTTTGTAAGTGCTACCAGTTCACAAAAATAGCCCCTATTTCTGTGGTTACCAAATATAAAATATCCAAGTTTGATGAGCCGCCCACAAAGCGTAGTCAGGCCATTTGTTGGCAAGGCCTTCTCAGGTTGGTAGGTAGGCCTTGCCAGCTCGGTAGATACAGCTTGCCAGGTCGGTAGATATAGCTTGCCAGCAAACGGGGTTATATCAGCCTCCAAAGCCCCCTTTTTATAGTATGAAATTACCATAAATGTGGTATTTCGAGTCTCAACCACATACGCTACCTTTGTTTCATCATAACGAACTAATAATCAAAAAGAAAAAAAACGATGGGAAAGATTGCAAACAGGTTGACAGATTTAGTGGGAAACACCCCACTGTTGGAGCTTACCAACTACAATAAAAAGCACGGATTGGAAGCACGACTAATCGTGAAATTGGAATATTTCAATCCCGCAGGCAGCGTGAAAGATCGTGTGGCATTGGCTATGATAGAAACGGCCGAACAATCGGGCATACTGAAACCCGGAGCAACTATTGTAGAGCCTACCAGTGGCAACACAGGCGTAGGATTGGCTTTTGTAGCAGCATCCAAAGGCTACAAGCTAATACTCACAATGCCCGACACAATGAGTATAGAGCGAAGAAATCTACTGAAAGCGTTGGGGGCAGAATTAGTGTTGACACCCGGATCGGAGGGGATGAAGGGTGCTATCGCCAAGGCGATAGAAATACAAGAGTCGACTCCCGACGCTATTATTTTGCAGCAGTTTGAAAACGCAGCCAATCCTGCCATGCACCAACGCACCACAGGACAAGAGATATGGCGCGACACCGACGGGCAGATTGACTATTTCGTTGCAGGAGTAGGCACAGGAGGCACCGTAACTGGGGTGGGACGTGCATTGAAAGCACACAGCCCAGCGGTAAAAATAGTGGCGGTAGAACCAGCCGATTCACCAGTATTATCGGGTGGTAATCCGGGGCCTCACAAAATACAAGGCATCGGTGCAGGATTTGTGCCAAAGATATTCGACGCAACCATTGTAGATGCGATAGTGGGTGTGGAGAATGATGATGCCATACGCACAGGCAGAGAGCTTGCCGCTACCGAAGGCTTGTTGGTGGGCATTTCATCGGGGGCAGCAGTATGGGCAGCCACCCAAATAGCCAAGCTCCCCGAAAACAAAGGCAAAACCATCGTAGCACTCTTGCCCGACACAGGAGAACGCTACCTATCCACATTGCTCTACGCTTTCGAGGAATATCCATTATAATGTAGTTTGTTCAGTCAGTATTTTTTAATTGTTAGTAAATCAAGGCTTGTAGCAAACCATTGCAAAAGAACCCTGCTTTTATTCGAATAAAAGCAGGGTTCTTTCGTGAAAAAAGCAGGGTTTTATTAAAGACACAACAAGATGACTCGCCATATATCACCCATTTCATCAATGACCCACTTGCCGTTGTTGCTCGGCATTGTATCTATCCCCCATCACAGGAATAGCGGTCACGGCTACTTCCAACTCATTCCACTCCTCAGGCGACACGTTAAAGTGAAGTGTGTGTAGATTCTCTATCAAGTGCGACGATTTGGTTGTTCCGGGTATTGGCACAATCCAAGGAGCTTTTTGCATCAGCCACCCCAATGCCACTTGCGAGGAAGTCATTCCGTATTTGTGTCCAAACTGCTGCAATACGTTTACGATGCGCGTATTGGCACGTATGGCATCGGGCTGAAAGCGTGGCAAAGTCTGACGATTGTCATTATTGGGGTCGAAAATAGTATATTCATTGATACTTCCACCCAGAAAACCACGATTAATGGGACTGTAGGGCACAAAACCAATGCCTAATTCTCGACAGACCTCAAGCACATCGTTCTCTTCTACCAAGCGGTGCATTAGGTGATACTCACTCTGTATGGCTGTAAGTGGCTGTATGGAGTGAGCTTTACGGATGGTGTCGGCATTTACTTCGCACATTCCCCAGTGCTGCACCTTGCCTTCTTTTATCAAATCGCCAATGGTAGCCGCCACCTCTTCTACTGGTGTTTTGGGGTCGAAGCGATGTTGGTAAAACAACGGGATAGAATCGATGCGCAAGCGACGTAGCGACTCTTCACAATATCGGCGTATCGTTTTCGGACTGCTGTCTTGTCTACCAGTGCTTTTTCCATCAACAACTTCGTGTCCAAACTTCGTGGTAATATTTACTTTGCCTTTGAATGGGGCTAAAGCCTCACCAGCAAGCAGCTCATTGCGCAAAGGGCCATAGATAATAGCAGTATCGAAAAGTGTTACTCCACGTTCTACTGCCTCGTGGATGATTCGGATACATTTTTGACGATCGGGGGCTTGTGAGCGATTGTAGTTCATACCCATCACACCAAAACCAAGGGCCGACACCTTGAAGGCAGCTTTGCCTGTGCCCAATACTCGATATTGCATATCACCCTGTTCCACCGCCAACAAATCTCCATCGGTTATCAGATTGTTGGCCGCTTTTACCTTGTTGACCGCAGGTTGCAAAGCAAACATCGCACTAGTTGCCGCTATTGTCTTCAAAAAGCCTCTGCGACCCACATTTTTTTGTTCTTTTCTATCTTCCATTATTTTTCCAACTTTATAGAACGCAAATGTAAAGTGGAAATTCAATAGCAACTTTGTTTTGAGGGTCATTTCAATTTGCTGGGAAGCTCACTTCTTTTTAGGATAGAAGCCAAGAACTCAGAGAAAGATTGTGATGTTAGATGTTGTTTATGGGCGAACTACCATACATCTGTTTGTATATTTTAGAAAAGTGAGAAAGATTTTTAAACCCAACATCCAAGCACACTTCCGAAATCTTTTTATTACCATTTCTTATCAGCTCGTGCGCCGCTTCCAGCCGCTTTTTCACAAGCCATTTTCGTGGAGACAAATCACTTATTTTTTTAAAATCGCGCTTAAAGGTTGCCAAACTTCGCCCTGTGTCGCTTGCTATCTCTTCCATCGTTAGCTCTTGCATGTAGTTTTCGTTCAAGTAATCCATCAAATCGATTTTCCACGGCTCAGTAAAATCGAATAAGGAAGCGTATAGGTTTTTATCGGTATTTAAAAGCACATATATCCCTTCTATCATTTTCAATCGCAACAATTCTTCCGAAGGTTGAGTTTCTGAATCAAAATAGGGGATAATAGACTCGAAGAGGCTTTTTATATCGGGTCTGTTAGATTCTAACAGACATAGGCTTTCTTTATTTCTATAAGCTTGTTCGGGCAAAGATTCTTTGGGGATGTCTTTATAAAAATTGCGTAAGAAGCCACGAGAAAACTTCAATACAATCGATTGGTATGGTTCTCCATCTACAATCTGCTTACGCAACATCATTTTATGATCTCTTCGCATAAAGGCACATTCTCCTTTATGCAGTGTGCTCTTTTTGCCTTGGTCTGTTATCTCCAACTCGCCCGAGCATAGGTAAATCAATGTATGCTCTGCATTGGAGTGGCCACATTCACAATTGTCCGTGAAGTAGCTCGCTATAAAAACATTCGAATAGTCCAGTACTTTTAGTTTTTCCATACACTGAAGAGAACACGAGTTATAACTCTTTTATCAAAACTCAGAGACAAATTATCCAATCTTTGGTTTTTGATGAGGTACAGCATAATCTTTTGCCGTCACTTCATCGATGGGTATCTCCCATATCTTCACATTGCGCACAGCAGGATCGGAATAGGTAAACTCACGCTCCACATATTGACGCATCAAGATGTGGAGTGCTTCGCGTTTATCGTCCATATCTTCGATAAAACCAACACTTCCACGACAAATCACACTTTGTGCCTTCATACGGTAACTACAAGCCACCTGCTCGTGTTGATACACCAACTCAGTATCGGAACAAAAGGTGATACATACCCGATTGTTTTGCTCCAACATATCGAGGCAACTACCCGTAGGTCCCGAATGAATGTAAATCACCCCATCGCGATAACCAAAATTCATTGGTATCACATAGGGGTTTCCTTCTAAATCGGTGATACCTACATAGCATATAGAGCAACGAGCGATGATTTCTTCCACTCGTTGCTTATCTTTTATCTCTATCGTTTTCATTCTACCAATGCAAAATCCAATTGTTTACGTTCTATGTTGGCACTTGCCACTTTTATTGTAATGGTGTCGCCCAAGCTAAATACACGGTGTTTGTGACGGCCACGCAAGCAGTAGTTTTTCTCGTCGAACTCATAGTAGTCATCGTCTAAGTCGCGCATCGGTATCATACCCTCGCACTTGTTTTCGTTTAGTTCCACATAAAGCCCCCATTCGGTCACTCCCGAAATCACTCCATCGAATGTTTGTCCCAAGCGTTCGCTCATAAACTCTACCTGTTTGTATTTGATAGAAGCACGTTCAGCATTAGCTGCTATTTGCTCCATTGTCGAACTGTGTTCGCAAAGCCCTTCGTATTTCACTTCCGATACACTACGACCACCATCAATGTATTTGGTTAGCAAACGATGCACCATCAAGTCGGGGAATCGACGAATGGGCGATGTGAAGTGTGAGTAATAATCGAATGCCAAACCATAGTGTCCGATGTTGTGCGTAGAGTAACGTGCTTTTTGCATCGCACGGATGGAAACTGTTTCTATCAGATTCTCTTCTTTCTTGCCGTGAACATCGTCCAGCAGGTGATTGATGGATTTGGATATATCGGTTTTGGTGCCACTTGTGCGTAGCTTGTAGCCAAAGCGAGCGATGAACTGCGCTAAGTTGTCCAATTTTTCTGGGTCGGGCAGGTCGTGAATACGATAAGGGAATACTTTCGCTTTCTTCCCTTTGGGCACACGTCCTACATATTCGGCCACGGTGCGATTGGCAAGTAGCATAAACTCCTCTACAAGCTTGTTGGCATCTTTCGACTCTTTAAAATAGACACTGATGGGTTTGCCTTTTTCATCAATCTCAAACTTCACCTCATAGCGATCGAAATTGATAGCACCAGCAGCAAATCGCTTCTGACGCAATAGTTTTGCCAACTGATCCATCTTCAGCACCTCCTCTTTGTAGTCTCCTTCGCCTGTTTCGATGATATTTTGAGCCTCTTCGTAGGTGAAACGACGGTCGGAATAGATAACCGTATGCACAATGCGCGAGTTTACCACCTCTGCCTTGTCGTTCATCTCAAAAATCACCGAGTAGGCAAGCTTCTCTTCATTGGGGCGAAGCGAACAAAGGAAGTTACACAAACGTTCGGGAAGCATTGGTATGGTGCGGTCTACCAAATAGACAGATGTTGCTCGTTTCTCGGCCTCTTTATCAATAATGCTACCTTCTGCCACGTAGTGCGACACATCGGCTATGTGTACACCTATCTCCCACAAACCATTGTCGAGCTTACGAATGGAGAGAGCATCATCAAAATCTTTCGCATCCTTGGGGTCGATGGTGAAAGTGGTCACACCTCGAAAATCTTCACGACGTGCAATCTCTTCGGGGGTAATTTCCGCAGGTATTCTATCAGCTGCTTTCTCCACCGCTTGTGGATATACATAAGGCAATCCAAACTCGGCAAGTATGGCGTGCATCTCGGTGGTGTTGTCGCCAGCCACTCCCAATATGTCCACTACCTGACCAATGGGGTTTTTGGCTTTTTCGGGCCATTCCATCACCTTTACTATCGCTTTATCACCTGTTTTTCCACCTTTAAGTTTGTCGCGTGGAATAAATATATCATTGGCAAGTGTTCGGTTTTCGGTCACCAAAAACGCATAGTTTTTGTTCACCTCAAGCGTACCCACAAACACGTCGTTGGCGCGTTCGATGATTTCGGTCACTTCCCCTTCGGGTTGACGATTTTTTCGCTTGGCAAAGAGGGTTATCTTCACTTTGTCATTGTTCATAGCGTGAGCAGAGTTGCGTTCGGCCACAAATATAGGGTCGCCTCCACCTTCGGGAATAAACGAATTTTTCCCGTTGCTTTTGCGCTGGAATGTTCCAATTTGTTCACTCCCACTGCTGTTGAACTTGTACTTGTTTTTTTCTACTTCCGTCAGATAATCATCGGCGGTAAGGTCGTACAAAATGTCCATACAGAGCATTTTAAGCGGATGTGTAGTGAGGCGAAGCTCCGAGAAAAGGTATTTCAAACCGATTATTTCACCAGCTTTCTCTTGGAAAAAATCCATCACTTTGTTTGCCAGTTCCTTCTTATTCATCCGTTTACCAGCCTTTTTTTCTTTCTTTTTCGCCATATTCTTATTGTTGTTATTTATATTATCCAAAGTATGGTGCATACAAAGTAAAACAAATAAAACGATTTCTTCGTTCTGAAAAGCTTCTTATTAATAAAAGAAAAGAGCCACCACGTAGTTAAATAATGTTTCACAAATGAGCAAACTATCTTTTATTTTGTTACAGTTATGAAATATGGTTTAAATACGTTCCAATTAAAGTTGGATAAACCAACATCATATTTAAGTATAACAAAGTTTGGCACAGCAGTGAGGCCGTGAGTCAAAAAAAACACGAGATATATAAATAATAAGGTAAAGAAGATAAATTGGCAGATTTTATGAAAACGTATGTATTACTCTTGCTACTCCCCCCAGGCAACAGTCTACTGACGCTTCAGGTGATGGACTTAGACGCTATAATAATAGTAGCTCTCGCATTTCTTTTTATTTTAATAGCATCCTATTCAGTATTTCAGCGCAACAAGTTGAAAGAGGCATCAAAAAAGATTCAGAACTTAGAGACACGTATCGTTGAGCTAAATAAATCGATAGGTGCGTTGATTCGTGATTCGGATATAGATGTGTATATGTTTGATGAAATAGGAAAAGAACTGTATAAATTTGCCGATGGGGATTATCAATCTGCGGGTTTTGAATTGGAAGATATTGAAAGTAAAATCCACCCAGACGATATGGAGCAATATTGCAAAGACTACTCGGATATGATTAATAATGTGAAAGAAACCGTCGTGTCACGTGTTCGTATATACAACAACGAATTGAAAAAGTTTGAAGAGTTTGAGCACATTGTAAATCCTATTAAACGAAATGCTCAAGGCATTGTTACCAAATATCTTTATACCAAACACAATCGAACTGCCTTCAAAGAAGATTTACTTAAACAAAATGAGCTGAAAGTAACCATGCACTTGGCATTAAAAGCTGGGCAAATGATGAGATGGAGCTACGATGTAGACACAAAAATAAGTAAAATGACAGACAAAGACGATACGGTATTTGCGATGTGCGAGGAAGAATTTATACACCTTATATCCCCTCAATATCAAACAAAGTATCTTGATTTTATCAACGAACTGACCACCAACCAACTTCGTGAGCTTAGTATCGAATTGGAGTTCAAACGTCGCAAAAATGCAAAATACAATTTATATCAGCTCACGGCCATTTGCTATTACGACACCGATACGCCTTTGACCATATACGGAATTTGGCAGAAGATAACTGATACAGGAAGTTTAAAGAGCAATTAGAACACTTATTTTATAAAAACATAATCTTAAATTTCATAGAATAAACTTAGTTGCTCATTGAGAATCTAACATCAATTATTAATAATTTATCATTAGTTAACACCAAAAGCTTTCAAAATTGACAAAACAATAAGTCTATATAAATTATTTGTATATATTTGCATTTATAGATTTTTTGTTAAACTTGCAGACTTTTCATTACTTCAAAATAAAACCCACGCGGCTAAAATTAATATATGTTTATGAGATTATACTCGTTTGTAATTTTCCTATTTATAGCACACACCACTCTGCTTGCATCAGAAACACTCAAAGATTCACAGCAAAAAGTGATAATCGGTGCTCAACAACGAAATACCCCATATAGTTTTGTAAACTACAACGGCGAAATAGACGGTTTCTCAATAGATCTCATTGAGGTTATTTTTCAAAGAATGGGAAGACCCTATGAAGTTAGAATGATACCATTTGGCGACCATTTCAATTTGCTTGATAGCAACAAAATAGATATGGCTGCCGCCATGATATTCTCAAAAAAAAGAGCTGAGAAATATACCTTTAGCACAGGCTATCAAAAATACACGCACGACATTGTGTGGAGAACAGGAGATAATTTCCAAAACTTGGCCGATCTTCAAGACAAGAAAATCATCGTGAAACGCCAAGGGTTAATTCATCATCTACTTATCGAAAAAGGATTAGCCAAAGAAGAAGATTTAATATTAGTGCCCGATATGCAGATAGGGCTTCAAATGTTGTCACAAGGCAAAGGAGACGCAGCTTTGCTGGGCAATGCAAGTGCTAAAGACATCATTACTCGCGAAGAGATAACGAACTTGAAAGTAGCAAAAGCTGATTTACCCGATTATGAGATTTGTTTTGCTTCAAAAGATCGCTTTCTTATGCGAGATATAAACAATATATTCAATTCACTTTTAGCTGATGGAACCTACGATAAAATCTATTATCAATGGTTTGGCAATCAGCCCACCAACCCCATATCCAAATATGTGTATTGGGCATTAATCATTCTTTTGGTTGCTTTAGTGGCATTCTCACTTCATTTTTTTGTGCTGAGAAGCAAGATAAGAAGAGCTGTAGAAAAAGTGAAACGAACCGATGATCGCAATCTGGAGTTGGGAAAATCACTAAGCACCCTTTTCAAAGATGCCGATTTTGATGTTTATTTGCAAGACGATGAAAATAAAAAATTATATGTATTAGATGATGGAGAGTACAAACTTATAGAGGAGAGCACCCAATATTTTGAAGATCTTATTCATCCCGATGATTTAGCTCTTCATAAAAAGAACTATGCTGAAATTATATCAGGAAGTAAGGATACGGTAGTATCTTCCTTTCGTATGTTCAATCCGGAATTGCAAAAATACGAATATTTCGAGCACGTTATCAGCCCCATACAGCACAATGAAAAAGGCGTAGTTACCAAATTTATTTTCACCAAGCGAAATTGCACCGAAGTGAATGAAACCATCGCCAACCAAAGCGAGTTGATAAACAACCTTCACTTGGCATTGCGTTCGGGCAAATTACTTAGGTGGAGTTACGACATAAAAGAGATGGTGAGCAAGATTGTCGACGAAAACGATATTGAATATGAGTTCATCGGAAAAGATAATATAAATCAAGTGGCTCCAGAAGATAGAGAACGTTTCACCAACTACCTATACGACCTTGCCAAAGACAAAGACGCAGAAAAATCGATTGAAGCACGAATAAAACACCCTGATGGTTCGCACTATGTTTCGTACGAGGTGACGGCAATGGCCTATTTCGAAGATGAGGTGCCAACAGCTATTTATGGTGTATGGAAAGATGTGACAGAATCGAGTACTGATAAAAAGCAAATCATAGAGCTTCAGAAACGCATAGCGATGGCTCTTGAAGCAGGCGATATGACCACGTGGATATACGACTGTAAGAAGCAAACATTTTCTGTGCTACAAGGTATGTCTATCAGCCTTGAAGGGAAAATGAGCAAGGAGTATTACAATTCCAATATTCACCCCGATGATTTGGAGACAACTTGGGCAGCAATCAATGCAGTTGCTTGTGGAATATTAGAAAAGACCTCTGTTCAATTCCGTTTTCACACACCAAAAGGGTGGCAATGGTATCTATCATCATTTATGGGAGTGTGCGATGATGGTAAAATTACTCAGCTCACAGGTATCAGACGCAACATTACATTGGAATTGGAGGCAAAAAAACAGTTGGAAGATTTAAACCTACAACTTCAAGAAGAGAACAAGAGAGCGATAGATAGCGAGGCCCGTTTGAAAAAAATATTAGGAAAGCTCCCGCTTCCTATTATGATGAAAGATTATTATTCATTATCGTACAGTTACCTAAACGATGAAGCCATCAAAACATACAACTTGAGCTTAGGAGCAACCGCCTCAGACCTACTCACCAAAGAGAATGCGATTGAAATGGAAAGAGTAGACAAACTACTCATCGAATCGGGAGAAGAATATATAGGCAATGAGGTGTTGCACTATAAAGACGGCAGAGTACTTGAGACTTTTGTAAAGAAGATACCTATCAATATCGATGGAATGATGCAGATATTGGCAGTGCGACTCAATCTCACCGAGCAAAACATCGCAAAGCGCGAATCAAAGATATTATCGGCTTCGCTTCCTTCGCTCAAGGCTTACACTTGGTATATGAATGCCAACGATGGAGTGGTGCATTATGGTAGTCACGAAATGAAGTTTGCACGCGACTTGACAGAACTGAACTCACTCGAATTGTTTATGGGATGTATTCACCCCGAAGATAGAGAGAAGTTTGCTGTGTTGGGCTATGATTATCTCCAAATGGAATCGGGCGAAGCAACCATCGCGTTTCGCATCGACTTGCTCGAAGTGGGCGTATATGAATGGTGGGAGGCACACTGCGTGCTCGAAACAACCTATGAAAATGAAGTGCCGCACAAGGTGCTATATGGCATCACACTCAACATCGAAAATAGAAAACAGGATGAACTAAAGCTGGAGGCATTAAACAAGCAAAACACGTTGATATTAAACAACATTTCTTCGGGTATCCTCTATATCGACAGAGACTTCACGGTGCAATGGAGCAATATGTCGCATATTTTTGGATCGCTCAACGGAAATGAATTTAAGATTGGCGATAAGTGTTATGCAGGTTATGGACTCAATTCTCCTTGCGAAGGATGCCAAGCAATGGATGCGATAAGCACCAACAGAACGTGCAAGTTTGTAAGCGAAGTAGAAAACAGCGATCAAATATTGGAGGTTATCCACATACCAATCTCCAACAATGGAGTGGCACAAGGGTTGCTGATGAAGGTAGACGACATCAGCGAACAAACACGAATGGTGAGCAACTTGCGTGAAATAAACAGTGAGCTTGCCATAGCCAAAGAGAAGGCAGAAGAATCGGAGCGACTAAAAATGGCGTTTCTTGCCAATATGAGCCACGAGATACGCACACCACTCAATGCAATCGTAGGCTTTTCGGGGCTATTGCAAGATGTGGAAGATGACGAGGAACGAGAGGAGTACATCAAAATCATCAATACAAACAATGAACTGCTCCTTCGGTTGATAGGCGACATACTCGATTTATCGAAATTAGAATCGGGCACCATCGAAATAAAACCAGAAACATTCGATATTATCGAATCATTTGAAACGGGTTTTATACACTTCAGTGAGCGATGCCCCAAAAACATCACTTTGAAACGAGAGTGCAATCTCAGTAAGTGCATTGTCACCATTGATAGGGCACGTGTCACACAGGTCTTATCCAATTTTGCCTCAAATGCGATGAAATACTCCCCGGATGGAGAAATTGTAGTGGGAATAGACTACGTGAACAACGGAATCAAGGTTTTTGTAAAAGACACAGGCATTGGCATACCAGAGGATAAAAAGCATCTAATATTCCAACGCTTTGAGAAGATTGACAGTTTTGCACAAGGCACGGGTTTGGGACTTGCCATCTGCAAGGCTATTACCGAACGCCTCGACGGAGAAATTGGATTTGATTCAACCTATGGCGAAGGGTCTACTTTCTGGGCCTGGTTTCCCTGCAAAGCCGAGTTTATAGAATAAAAGATTGGTGGAAACAAGCTATGATATAGTTTACAAATAGATAATCAACAGCTCTATAAAGCATTGTTTATACTGCATATCTTGCATATTAACAAGTATCGTATCCAATGTGAAGAGTCAATCCGTCAACTATTAACTTGTATCAAATGAAATAATCAGTAGGTTTGCGCCAGCTCTTTTCGAGGGTTGGCGCAACTGTTTTTAGATAGCTAAAAACAGTTTCACAACACACTGAAAGGGGGTTTATTAACAAACTATACACTCCAAAGAAACATACAACACACCCGCTGCAAACAAATAAGGTTGCAACTGAAAACAAAAGGGAAGTACTATTATTATGAAAAGCAGTACTTTTACAACATTGAAAAATAATAATTATTACATAGTTCACATCATCATGAGAAACACCTTAATTCTCTTAGCAGCAATCACATTCTGCGGATGCGGCTCGCCAAGATACCAAAAGCAAGCCGACGGGGTAGTAGTGAACGTACAGTCTCAATCCCCCAATGAGGCACAAAAAGTACGTTTGCAGGTTATAAACGATAAGATTATCCGTGTGTCGGCCACACCCGATAAGAAGTTTAAAGATGAGCCAAGCTTAATTGTTGTGCCTCAAGATAGGTACAAAGATTTCACCGTGACCGAAAAGGACAACAAGGTGATGCTTGCTACACCATCTATACAAGCAACAGTTGATATGACTACGGGCGAGGTGATTTTTGCCGACTCGGTAGGAAATCCCATCTTGCAAGAGAAAACAGGCGGTGGCAAAACGTTTGAATCTATCAACATAGAAGGCACCGACGGATATGCGATGCGCCAAGTATTTGAAAGCCCCGAAGATGAGGCATTCTATGGTTTGGGACAGCATCAAGCAGACGAGTTCAACTACAAAGGCAAAAACGAGGAATTGTTTCAGTACAACACAAAAGTGTCTGTACCCTTCATCGTGTCGAACAAGAATTACGGTGTGCTATGGGACAATTATTCACTGAGCCGCTTTGGAAACCCCAACGACTACTCGCAGCTAAACGAGGTGTTTAAGTTGTACGACCAAAACGGAAAACCGGGTGGATTGACTGGTACCTACGTTCCAGCAGCTAAATCGGGTGCTTCTACTTTGGTGCGTACTGAACCATTCCTCTATTTCGAAAATCTAAAAGCCAACAAAGAGTATCTTCCAGAAGGATTTCCATTGATGGGTTCGGAGGTGACTTTCAACGGTAGCATCGAAGCTCCCGAAAGTGGCGTGTACAATTTCATCCTCTATTATGCAGGCTATGTGAAGGTGTACTTGAACGACCGCTTGATAGTGCCGGAACGCTGGCGTACGGCTTGGAACCCCAACAGTTACAAGTTTACTGCCCAATTGGAGGCAGGTCAGCCCACACCTGTCAAAATAGAATGGATACCCGATGGAGCAGAATCGTATTGTGGTCTTCGTGTGCTTAGCCCCGTAGACAAAGGCGAACAAGAGCAGTTGTCTCTGTTCAGCGAGATGGGCAACGAGATTGACTACTACTTCATCTATGGCGATGATATGGACGAGATAATCAGCGGCTATCGCACCCTGACTGGGAAGGCTCAAATTATGCCTAAGTGGGCAATGGGCTACTGGCAAAGTCGTGAGAAGTACAACACACAACGTGAAATGCTCGACGTTTTGAAAGAGTTCCGCGATCGCAAAATCCCTATCGACAATATTGTACTCGACTGGAATCACTGGCCACAAGATGCTTGGGGTAGCCACGAATTTGATTTAGAGCGATTCCCTACTCCAAAGGAAATGGTAGACACCATTCACCAAATGAACGCCAAAATTATGATTAGCGTTTGGCCTAAATTCTATACCACTACCGAACACTTTAAAGAGTTCGACGAAAAAGGTTGGATGTATCAACAATCGGTTATCGACTCACTACGCGACTGGGTAGGCCCTGGCTATACCTACGGTTTCTACGACGCTTACGATCCAGATGCACGTAAACTTTTCTGGAATCAGATGAAAGACCATTATTACCCATTGGGCATCGATGCTTGGTGGATGGATGCTTCTGAACCAAACGTGCGCGACTGTACCGATGTAGAATACCGCAAAGCATTGAGTGGCCCTACTGCACTTGGCCCTGCTGCCAAATACTTCAATACCTATGCTTTGATGAATGCCGAAGCCATCTACGATGGACAACGCGAGGTGGAACCAGACAAACGTGTGTTCTTGCTCACCCGTTCGGGATTTGCAGGATTGCAACGTTACAGCACAGCTACTTGGAGTGGCGACATCGCTACACGTTGGGAAGATTTGAAAGCACAGATTTCTGCTGGTCTTAACTTCGCTATGAGTGGTATTCCTTACTGGACAATGGATATTGGTGGATTCTGCGTAGAAAAACGCTACGAAGATGCTCAAAGAGAACTGGATAAAACGGGCAAGGCCAACAACGATTACAAAGAGTGGCGCGAGCTAAATACACGTTGGTACCAGTTTGGTGCATTCAGCCCACTCTTCCGGGCACACGGTCAGTTCCCATATCGCGAAGTGTGGAACATCGCTCCCGAAGGCACACCTACCTACAACTCCATTGTGTGGTACACCGATTTGCGCTATCGTATGATGCCTTACATCTACTCGCTTGCAGGTATGAGCCATTTCGACGATTATACATTGATGCGTGCGTTGGTGATGGATCACGGCAAAGACAAGAAAGTACTCAACATCAGCGATGAGTTTATGTTTGGTCCCTCACTGTTGGTGTGCCCTGTATACGAATACGAAGCACGTAGCCGCAAAGTTTACTTCCCCGAAACAAGTGGCTGGTACGACTTCTATACAGGCAAATACATAGCCGGCGGACAAGAAATGACCGTAGAGGCTCCTTACGAACGCATTCCTTTGTATGCGAAAGCTGGTGGTATTATCCCTTATGGCCCAGAAATTCAATACACAAACGAAAAGCAAGATGAAAACATCACGCTTTATGTGTATGGTGGCAAAGACGGTGAGTTTAAGCTATACGAAGACGATGGCGAGACTTACGACTACGAAAAAGGACAATATGCACGCATTCCATTCAAGTTCGACAACAAAACACAAACTTTGATTATCGAAAAACGCGAAGGTTCGTTCCCCGGAATGTTGCAAGAACGCACGTTCAACGTGGTGTATGTGACACCTGAAAACCCCATTGGCTACAACCCCGATGCAAAAGGCATCAGCGTGAAGTATGATGGCAAACGTGTGGAAGTGAAGCTATAAATTTGCAATAGGTATGATACGTAATACAATCATTCTCTCTTTTTTAATCACCGTGTTGGCGGTCTGTGCAGGTTGCTCTGCACAGCACCGCGAGCGGGTTTCGTTCAACGACGATTGGCTCTTCTACTTGGGCGAATCGGCCGAAGCATCCGAACCAACGTTTGATGATAGCAATTGGCGCAAGCTCAACGTGCCTCACGATTGGTCTATCGAGCAACCTTTTTCCGAAATAGCTCCTGCTGGTGCCGGCGGTGGAGCGTTGCCTGGTGGCATAGGTTGGTATCGCAAGCATTTCACCGTAGGCAACGAAATGAAAGACAAGCAAGTCTACATCGACTTCGATGGTGTATATATGAATTCGGAAGTATTCATCAACGGACACTCATTGGGGGTGCGCCCATTTGGATACAACAGTTTCCGATACGACCTGACCCCCTACCTGAAACCAGGCGAAGACAACGTGATAGCCGTGAAGGTGGACAACTCGAAACAACCCAACTCACGTTGGTACACCGGTAGTGGTATCTACCGCAACACGTGGCTCAACATCACCAATCCACTACACGTCGATCTGTGGGGAACGTATGTGACTACCCCCGTGGTGACCGACAAAGAGGCGCAAATAGATGTAGCCACCACCGTTCGCAACGCAAGCACAAAAACAGATAATTTCAGCATTGTATCTACGCTGATAGATGCAAAAGGTAGCCGAGTGGCGCAAGTGAAATCATCACAAGCAACGGTAGCACCAGGCGACACAGCCATTGTAAAACAAACCATTTTGCTGAAAAACCCCATTCGCTGGACACTGGAAGACCCTTATCTATATACACTGCGCACCAGCGTAATGAAAGATGGAAAATCGGTAGACCAATATGAAACCACAGTGGGTATCCGCAATTTTCATTTTGATGCCGAAAAAGGATTTTTCCTCAACGGAGTGCCTACCAAAATAAAGGGGGTATGCCAACATCACGATTTAGGAAGTTTAGGCGCAGCCATCAACGCACGTGCGCTCGAACGCCAGTTGGAAATATTGAAAGAGATGGGCTGCAACGCCATTCGCACAGCTCACAATCCTCCTGCGCCCGAATTGCTTGAACTTTGCGACCGTATGGGTTTCATCGTGCAAGATGAAACATTCGACGTGTGGCGCAAGCGCAAAACGGAGTTCGATTATTCGCATTATTTCAACGATTGGCACGAACGTGATATTGTAGATCACATCACACGCGATCGCAATCACCCCAGCATCTTTATGTGGAGCATTGGCAACGAGGTGCTCGAGCAATGGAGCCACGCCGATGCCGATACACTGAGCCTTGCCGAAGCCAACTTGATACTAAATTTCGGTCAAGACGAAAGTATGCTGGCACAAGAAGATGGTGAATTGGGAGTAAACTCTTTGCTCACTCAAAAATTGGCGGATATTGTACGAGGCGTAGATGATACACGCCCCATCACGGCTGGTTGCAACGAGTCGAACCCGCGCAACTTCTTGTTCCAATCGGGTGCACTCGATTTGATTGGGTTCAATTATCAAGACCACGATTTTGCCGCAGTACCTCAAAATTTCCCCAACAAGCCATTTATCATCACCGAAAGCACTTCGGCTTTGATGACAAGAGGATATTACCGAATGAAAAGCGACTCGATGTATATCTGGCCCGAACGATGGGACAAACCATTTTTCGACGAATCGATGTCTTGCTCTTCGTATGACAACTGCCACGTGCCTTGGGGCACTACGCACGAAAAGAGCTGGCAACTGACACGTGATAATGATTTCATTTCAGGACTTTACGTGTGGACAGGCTTCGACTATTTGGGTGAGCCTACTCCTTATGGATGGCCTGCACGTAGCTCTTACTTTGGTATTATCGACTTGGCTGGTTTCCCAAAAGATGTCTACTATATGTATCAGAGCGAGTGGACTGACGAACCCGTGTTACACCTGTTTCCTCACTGGAACTGGTCTCGGGGCGAAGAGATTGATATGTGGGCATACTACAACAACGCCGACGAAGTGGAACTATTTGTGAACGGAGTGTCGCAAGGCACCAAACACAAAGAGGGAGACGACCTACACGTGATGTGGCGTGTGATGTACAAACCGGGAACAGTAAGCATCGTGTCGCGCAAGGATGGCAAAGAGGTGCTCGCCAAAGAGATTAAGACAGCTGGTCAACCCTACAAAATAGGATTGACCGCCGATCGAAATGTTATCTGTTCGGACGGAAAAGATTTGAGTTTTGTGACCGTGGAAATTTTGGACAAAGATGGAAATCTATGCCCCAATGCACACGATTTGGTGAAGTTTGACGTGAAAGGCCCTGCCTTTATCGCAGGAGTAGATAATGGCAACCCTGTATCGCACGAAAGCTTCAAAGCACCTGAACGCAAAGCCTTTTATGGCAAGTGCTTGGTGATATTGCAAAACGATGGCAAATCGGGCAACATAGAGCTGACAGCTACTGGCGAGGGATTGCAACCAGCATCCATCACCATCCAAACAAAAAAATAAGTGTGTGTTTTCTTAATTGATAAGTAAGTAAACTTGTAGGGACTATCTGAGTGAAGTCACTTTAAGGCAGTGCCCTACAAGTCTTTTTTTTTTTTTGCAACTACAATCAAATGATACCGATGAAAATGAACAGCAGAAAAGCATTGATAACGTGTTTACTGGGTGGATTGTGCGCTTTGCCACTACAAGCCCAAACACCCGTTTATTTAGATAAAAACCAACCCATCGAGGCACGTGTGCAAGATGCCTTGTCGCGTATGACACTCGAAGAAAAAGTGGCGATGACCCACGCACAAAGCAAATTTAGCAGTCCGGGAGTTCCCCGATTGGGCATACCCGAACTATGGTGGAGCGATGGCCCACACGGAGTACGTGCCGAGATAGAGTGGAACTCGTGGGGCTATGCCAACTGGACTAACGACTCCATCACTGCATACCCCGCTCTTACTTGTCTTGCCGCTACGTGGAGCCCCGAATTATCGTACGAATATGGAAACGCACTGGGCGAAGAGGCACGCTACCGCAAAAAAGATGTAATCTTAGGCCCCGGTGTAAATATGTATCGCCACCCACTCAACGGACGCAACTTTGAGTATATGGGCGAAGATCCTCACTTGGCTTCAATGTTGGTGGTGCCCTATATCAAAGGGGTGCAACAAAATGGAGTAGCCACAAGTACCAAGCACTTCGTGCTCAACGACCAAGAGAAGTGGCGTGGACACATCAACGTAGAGCTATCCGACCGTGCGCTTCACGAAATATATCTTCCTCCATTCAAGGCGGCTATCGTAGATGGCGAAGGATGGACTATTATGGGGGCATACAACAAAGTTCGTGGCCAGCACGCTTGTCACAACGAATTTTTGCTCAACGATATTTTGAAAGGCGACTGGGGCTTTGATGGCGTGGTAGTGACCGACTGGGGTGGCACGCACGACACCAAAGAGGCTGCCCTCTACGGACTCGATGTAGAGATGGGTTCGTTTACCAACGGGCTAACCTCTG
>CAMTPA010000002.1 GCA_947074275.1 uncultured Bacteroides sp. | reverse complement strand
ATTACGTTGTCTCTTCATTTTGAAAAGTTAAGTTATTCGCTTAACTTATTGTCCAGGCAAAGTTGGCAATTCCACTCGCAATGCACGCATAGAGATGGAGCAAGTTATCGGAGAGAAGGTCGTAACGTCACTCAATGCTAAGTCTATTCACAAAAGCATAGAGGACAAAAACGAGTAAATAAAATATATGGATGGATTTAATCCGAATATACCACATTGCATATTTATCTCTTATCTTAAACAAATCTTAGATGATTTTGCGATAAATATATCGTAAATAATCAACTAATGATAATGTGACCGATGTTTTGTATATGTATTATTAGTATCGTATTTGTACCATAAAAATGTAAATTGCTGATAATCATATATGATTTCTTTTGAAGAAGTGAAGTAAGGTTCGATAAATATCGAAAACAATAGATTAAAAAAAGCGTGTAGTTAGGTGAGCTACACGCTTTTTTGTTTGCAGAGTTTTAAAACTCAAACACCACAGCTATCTACTCCTTTTTAGCCTCAGCATCCGTAAGAGCTTTATAGGTGTCATCACATTTTTGTTGCAACCCTGCTTGAAGTATTTTGGCCTCATCGGGCATAGTTTGCATCAAGTCGGCATAACGATTTTCTCCACTCAAAAAAGCAGGCATCTCACCATCGGGCTGTTTGTAGTCAATGGTTAGTGGGTCTTTGCCTTGTTTCGATAAATCGGGGTTGTAGCGATAGAGAGGCCAGTAGCCAGTGGCCACAGCTTGAGCAGCCTCGGCCATACTGCTACCCATTCCTTTGCGAATGCCCCAATTGATACAAGGCGACAAAGCAATCACGATAGAGGGACCGTCATAGGCTTCGGCTTCGATGAGTGCATTGATGGCCTGCTGCTTGTTGGCTCCCATTGCGATGGATGCTACATACACGTTGCCATATACCATCAACATCCGCCCTAAATCTTTGCGATTGGTGCGTTTGCCTGCCGATGAGAATTTGGTTACAGCTCCCAATGGAGTGGCTTTGGATGTTTGTCCTCCTGTGTTGGAGTAGCACTCGGTGTCGAGCACCAGTACATTTACATTTTGTCCGGATGCCAACACGTGATCCAATCCTCCAAAACCAATGTCGTAAGCCCAGCCGTCTCCTCCTACTATCCAAATAGATTTCTTGCCAAGCAAATCGGCATTGTCGATGATTTCCGTGAAAATGGGATTGGCGGGTTGCTCAGCCAGTTTCTCCACCAATGTTTTTCCTGTGGTGTACGATTGCTGGTCATCGTCTTTGGTTGTCTTCCACTCGTTGAGCGCGGCAGTCACTTCTTCGGGTAGTTCGGGCAAAGCGAGAGCACTATTGATGGATGCTTCGAGTTTCAACCGCCGACGTTCTATGGCATTGGCTATGCCGTAGCCATACTCCGCATTGTCTTCAAACAGCGAGTTTCCCCACGCTGGGCCACGCCCATCTTTTACTCTTTTCGTATAAGGCATACTTGGCATACTGGCTCCCCAAATAGAGCTACACCCTGTGGCATTTGCTACAATCATTCGTTCACCAAAAAGCTGTGTAAGCAACTTCACGTGTGGTGTTTCGCCACATCCTGCACAAGCACCCGAGAACTCAAGCAAAGGTTGTTGCAACTGAGTGCCTTTGATGGTGGTGCGTGGCAGCAAGGTGTCTTTTACCGTCACCCCTTTTTGCGAATATTCCAAATTGACTTTTGCCAAATCTATCTGTTCGGCAAGGGGTTTCATTGTGAGTGCTTTGCCTGGACATACTTCGGCACACGATCCACATCCCATACAATCTTCTGGATAGTTTTGGATGCGATAATTTAAACCTTGCAAAGCAGGGCCAATGGCTTTTTTGGTGACAAACGAAGCAGGTGCATTTTTCAATTCTTCGTCGGTGGCCAGCACGGGGCGAATGGCAGCGTGCGGACACACAAATGAGCATTGGGTACACTGTATGCAGTTTTCTACAATCCATTCGGGAATGTCGATTGCAACTCCTCGCTTTTCGTAGGCCGTAGTGCCTACTGGCATAATACCATCGGCTGGAAATAGAGATACAGGCAGTTTGTCGCCTTCGAGGGCTAAGATAGGGCGAGCGATATTGGTGACAAATGCTGGTTCTTCACGTTTCGCTACGGGCTGGTCTTGTGCGTTTAGCCACGTGTCGGGGTAGTCTATTTGTAGCAGTGACTCTGCTACTTTGTCCACAGCTTGTAGATTCATCTGCACCACTGCGTTGCCCTTAGAGGCATACGTTTTTTGAATACTATCCTTCAAAAGAGTCAATGCTTTATCATAGTCCATCACATTGGCAAGTTTGAAAAACACCGCTTGCATTATCATATTGATACGTACTCCTAAGCCCACACTTGCAGCTATTTTCACAGCATCAATGTTGTAAAACCTCAGTTTTTTCTGGGCTATGGTGCACCTCATCGCTGCTGGAAGCTCACGCTCCATATCGGCGAGTGTCCAAGCTGAATTGAGCACAAACACCCCACCCTCTTTCACATCTTCGAGCACTTCGAACTGGCGCACGTAGCTGGCTTTATGGCAGGCAATGTAGTCGGCTTGAGTAATGAGATAAGAGGAACGAATGGGGCTTTTTCCAAATCGAATGTTCGAGACGGTATATCCTCCCGACTTCTTTGAATCGTAGGAAAAATAGGCCTGTGCATACAAATCGGTATTATCGCCTATGATGTTGGCAGCTTGCTGGTTGGCTCCTACTGTTCCGTCCGAGCCAAAGCCAAAGAACTTGCATTGAATGGTTCCTTCGGGGGTTGTTTCAATCACTTCATTGATTGGCAGCGACAAATGGGTCACATCGTCGACAATGCCTACCGTGAAATTGTTTTTGGGGGTATCGCACTCCATATTGTCGTAGATAGCTTTCACCATAGAGGGATTGAACTCTTTTGAGCTCAAGCCATAGCGTCCACCAATCACTTTGAGCGAACTACCTACTGCGTGCAATGCTGTGCAAACATCAAGATAAAGTGGTTCGCCTTGCGAGCCGGGTTCTTTACAGCGGTCGAGGGCACATAGCATCTTCGCTGTTTTAGGGATAACGTTCAGGAAGTGAGTGGCCGAGAATGGACGATAGAGGCGCACTTTGATAAGCCCCACCTTCTGCCCACGTTTGGTCAAAAAGTCTACAACTTCTTCAATCACATTGCAGCTCGACCCCATTGAAACTATTACATATTCAGCATCGGGGTGGCCTACGTAGTCGAACGGTTTGTATTTACGTCCAGTGAGTTGAGCCACTTTCTCCATATTCTTTTCCACCACATCGGGCAAAGCATCATAATAAAGGTTGGCAGCTTCTCGGTTTTGAAAATAGACATCGGGGTTTTGAGCCGTTCCGCGAATATCGGGATGTTCGGGGTTCATCGCACGATTTTTGAACGCACGCACCTTGTCCCAGTCCACCAAGCCGCGAATGTCTTCATAGTCCATCACTTCAACGGTGTCCATCTCGCTCGACGTGCGAAAAGCATCGAAAAAATGCAAGAAAGGAACAGAGCCGTCAATGGCAGAAAGGTGAGCCACCAAACCAAGATCCATACAGTCTTGCACCGAGGCCGAAGCAAGAAAAGCAAACCCGGTGGAGCGGCACGACATCACATCTTGATGATCGCCAAAGATAGAGAGTGCGTGAGCCGACAAGGAGCGTGCCGCAATGTGAAACACACCCGGCAGCAACTCGCCAGCAATCTTATACATATTGGGAATCATCAGCATCAAGCCCTGCGACCCCGTGAAGGTAGTGGCCAGAGTTCCCCCAACCAAACATCCGTGTGTGGCACCTGCTGCCCCTTTTTCTGATTGCATCTCGCGCACAAGCATCGTTTGCCCAAACAGGTTTTTCCGTCCTTGCGCACACCATTTATCGGCAAGTTCACCCATTTCGGAAGCTGGCGATATGGGATAGATGGTAGCTATTTCGGAAAGTGCATAAGCAATGTGTGTTGTAGCATCACAACCATTTAATATTTTTCGTGTAGAAGCCATATTATTTCCCTCCATAAAAATAACCGTTAATAATTATCTTTTCAACCATTAACTGGTATCAAATCAATTATTAACGGTTATCAAGTTGAATGTAAACTGTTGAAAATCTATTTATTTATCCACCGCAAACCAAGCGTGCTATCCATATCCATAGCGGTGCAGTACCCATAAAGAGTATCATACTTACCGCCAACGAGGATGTGCCCGTGCGAACATAAATTTGATAACGGCTACCAATGATGATTCCAGAGAACACAGGAGGAAGAGCACCGCAAAGCACAAGCATTTGCAACTTGATAGGATCCATTTTGAGCAACAAGCCAAATCCTAAGAACAAGGCAGGCATCAATATCAACTTAATGAATGTATTGAAAACAACCTCTTTGTCGAATTGGAATTTGTTGTAAGACAAAGTCAAACCAGCAGCAAACACAGCAACACCGGCATTGGCCTTGGCTATCAAATCGAAAGTAGGCTCTATTTTTACAGGAAACTTAATGCCGATAAGAATAAAGATTACTGCTAAGATAGGCGACCAAACAACAGGTTCTTTCAAGGCATTGAGAAGAGCGTTTTCGGTTTTCTTTGGCTTGGCAGGAGCTGCGCCCGGAGCAGGTGTGGCAGCACCCGACGCTTTTGCCAAAGCTGCTAAATTGGCTTGCACTTCGGGGTTGGCTTGTGGGTTGAGCAAATACAACCCAATAGGAATTGCTATTGCATTTACAATGATAGCCACGATAGCCACTACAAGCCCTGTTGTAGCACTTCCTCCGTAGATGGGAGTGAGCACAGCAAAACCCAAGAAACCAATGGTAGGCGCACCACCAATCAATCCGCTGATAGCTGCTTCGCCTTTGGTGTGTTTAAAGAACTTCATACAACAGAAGAAAGAGATGAAGTAACACAACACGATAATTACGAAACTGCTGATTAATAGTTTAAGATCGGCAAACAACATCGCTCTGTCACCTTTGACGATAGACAAGAACAAAGCTGCTGGCAAAGCGTAGTTTAAAACTAACTTATTGAAACTACGGGAATTTTCGGCACTGAAAGCATTTCTTCGTCCGGAAACATAGCCCAATATCATAATGACAAATATCGGGACAAGGTCGGTTAATATAATATCACCCATAATTCGTTTTTTTATTTGTTAGAGATTACTTTAGGATTCAAGTTTCCGATGTGTCCACTTTCTGTTCCACACTGAGGATTTATCTCAACACATATCAAAGTAGGTTTTTTGGAAGCAATACCCGCTTCGAGAGCTTTCGATAGTTCGGCAGGAGTAGTGGCATAGTAAGGTGTTCCGCCAAATCCTTCTATCATTTTTTCATAATGCGCATTTGGCATCAAGGTAGTAGGCGAAGGATCGCCGTGTCCGCTCAAATCAATATGAGCGTCATTGTAGATTCCACCGTTGTTGAGAATCACCACAGTAACAGGCAACTTAAATCGGCAGATGGTTTCGATTTCCATACCGTCAAATCCGAATGCACTATCTCCTTCGATAGCCACTACCGACTTTCCACTTGTGATTGCAGCTCCGATAGCAAAGCCCATACCTACACCCATCACGCCCCAAGTACCACAATCTAAGCGATGGCGAGGTTGGTAAAGGTTGATTACATTGCGTGTATCATCCAATGTGTTGGCGCCTTCGTTTACTAAATACACATCCTTGTGATTGTCCATTACACCTTTCACCGCATTCAAGGCAGAGAAAAAGTCCATTGGCATATCGGTGTTGCTTAGTTTCACTTTCATCTTCTCATCATTGGGTATTTTGGCATCATTCACAGCTTTCGTCCATTCGTCGGTAGCCTTAAACGGAGTGGTAGCCAAGCCAGCAAGCAGTGCATCTACGCTCGATACAATATCACCTGCCACTGGAGCTGCAATGGGTCGATTGCTATCAAATTCCATCGCGTCAATATCCAACTGCACAAACTGCACGTTGGGATTCCAATGTTTGCCTTTGCCGTGCGACAGCAGCCAATTGAGGCGAGCACCCAAAAGCACTACCACATCGGCATTCTCCAACACAAATCCACGAGCAGAAGCGGCGCATTGAGGATGATCGTCGGGAAGCAAACCTTTTGCCATAGACATTGGGATGTAAGGCACGCCTGTTTTTTCAATTAGTTCTTTAATAGCATCATCGGCTTGTGCATAAGCAGCACCTTTACCCAAAATCACCAAAGGAGTTTTGGCACCAGCCAATAGTTTCAATGCTCTATCTATCGAAGCTGGCGAAGGAATAGAAGCAGGAGATGGGTCGATGGGTGCAAACAACGTTTTGTCTGCCACATCTTTATCGATAACACTGGCCAAGAGAGCGGTAGTGAGGTCTAAATAAACACCACCCGGACGACCCGAAACTGCCGCACGAATGGCACGTGCCAAACCCGTAGCAATATCTTCTGGGCGATTGATGCGATAAGAGGCCTTTGCAAAAGGTTTTGCTATGTTCATTTGATCCAGCTCTTCGTAGTCACCTTGTTGTAAGTCGATAATAGCGCGATCACTCGACCCACTAATCTGAATCATAGGAAAACCATTGGTAGTGGCATTGGCAAGAGCAGTAAGCCCGTTCAAGAAGCCAGGAGCCGAAACGGTAAGTAATATACCTGGTTTTTTGGTCAAAAAGCCAGTAGCAGCCGCAGCATATCCAGCCGACTGTTCGTGACGGAAACCTATGTAGCGTATTCCCTCTTCTTGAGCGTGACGTGCAAGATCGGTCACAGGAATACCTACCACACCATAAATTGTATCAATGCCATTTTTCTTTAGTGCGTCAACTACTACGTGCATTCCGTCGGTCAAGTTGGTATCTGGAGTTGGGTTCTGATTGGTAATCATAATTATATTGTAATAATGTTTATACTAATGTGTTACTAACAAAAACACGGATTGAACGGATGCTATACAAAGGCAAGCAAAACTCCGTAAAATCCGTGTTTAATTATATATAGTAGAATGCTGATACTTTTTTATTTGCAAACCACGTGATCGGCACGGAACTTAGCAATATCTGCATCTGTGTAGCCTATTTCCTTCAAAACAGCATCGGTATCTGCACCAAGAAGCGGAGCAGGCTTCACTTCGGGAGTGAAAGAAGAGAGTTTAGGAGGACAACCAATGGTAACGAACTTGCCACGTTTTGGTTGGTCTACCTCTACCAATGTGCCACATTTGTAAAGCGATTGGTCTTTTGCTATTTCATCCATACCCAATACTGGTCCGCAAGGAACACCAGCTTTGCCCAATATATCTACTACCTCTTCTTTCGTACGAGTAATTGTATATTCTTCTACACCTTTCCAAATTTCGGGTTTTACCTTTTGGCGTGCAGCAGGAGTGTTAAACTTCGGATCGGTAGCCCATTCGGGTTTACCAAGAGCAGTACAAGCTTCGGCAAATGCTTTCGCTTCATTTTGAAGCACGATGTAAACGTAAGCGTTCGGATCGGTTTCCCAGCCTTTGCACTTGTAGCACCAACCAAGCACCTGACCACCTTCTACGTTGCCCGCACGTGGCACAGTCTTACCAAATTTTTCGTCTGGATATTCGGGTAGATGTGTCAACACACCGATGTTGTCCAAAATCAATTGGTCGCGAAGTTTAATGCGGCAAAGATTGAGCACAGCATCTTGCATAGATTGTTGCACATAGCATCCTTCACCTGTTTTATCGCGTTGAAGAAGAGCAGCGAGCAATCCGATAAGCAAGTGCATACCAGTGTTGCTATCGCCAAGTGCAGCCCCCGACTGAGTAGGCACGTTGTATTCGCCATCCCACCAACCAGTAGTTGCAGCAGCACCACCAGCACATTGCGCCACTGGCTCAAACGCTTTCACATTAGCATAAGGAGAGTCTTCGTTGAACCCCTTGATAGTGCCGTAAATACAGCGTGGATTCATTTTATGAACATCATCCCACGAGAAGCCCAATTCGTCGGCAGCTCCTGGATGCAAGTTTTCAACGAATATATCGGCACTCTTTATCAATTTAGTTAAGATTTCTTTGCCTTCGGGAGTTTTAGCATTCAATTCGATAGAACGTTTGTTACAGTTCAATTGCAAAAAGTAGATACCATCCAAGCCGGGTTTATCCAAAAGTTCATCGCGTGTAGGGTCGCCCACACCAACTCTTTCTATTTTGATAACGTCAGCGCCCAGCCAGGCCAACATTTGTGTACAAGATGGACCGGATTGTACTTGTGTCCAGTCGATTACTTTAATTCCTTGCAACGGTGCAGTCATAATTAAATCCTCCTAATAAATATTATTATTGTTATGGTTTAAGTTGTGATTAGAAAAATTATCCAATCTTCTTTTTAACACCATTATTAAATAATTGTTCTTAAAAAAATGACATTTAATAGCAAAGAAGTTTGTTATTAGTTTTTGTTTGTTAAGCACGATTGAACCGCTTTGAGTAGCGACAAGCTATTGCTGTAAGCCACATCTGTTCCCAAACTCCAGCTCATCATCCCATAAAACTGTTGCGAAATGGCATATTGAGTTTTTTGTTTTATCATCTCTTGCCCGTCGAATGTGTAGCTTTGATTATTGTATGTCACCTCGTTGAGTATGGGTGAAGTTATAAGTCCTTCATTCACCAAATTGGCATAAGCCACGGTTTGCTTAGAGCCATCGGTAGTTACTCCATAAAAAGGGAGTCCAGGCACCAGCTTGTTACTTGGCACACCATAATCAACCACTTTGGTTATACTCGTCACATAATCATCGTAGCCAAAACGAGCAGGCAGCGGACCATAACACTGCAAAGAAATATAATCTACGGCATCTATCGCCGCTTTTGTGATTTTATAAGAAAATGGGTCTAAAGAGATAGAAAATATGTAATCACTGTCGAGCACTTGCGCAAGCGATACAATAGCAACACTATAATCGCTATACTCTTGTTCTGTTTCAGCCCATTCAAAATCGAGGTCTACCCCATCCAGTTGCAAATTAAGCAAAGCCTCACTCACGTTTTTCGCAAAGTTTTTTCGAGCGTTCTCATCAGCCACCATCATTTTCCAGTAGTCTCCGCCCGATATGCCCAAGCGCACAGTGGTGCTACCCGATAGTTTGGAACGAATTTGCTCTACCAATTCTTGATAGGTGGCCGCCCCTACCCCTTCATACAAAGTAAAGTTTTGATAAACAAGACTGCCGTCGGCATCAGGGGTTATCCCCACGCAAATCACATCGGTACAAGCGTTTATACTTTCTACCGAAACAGCTCCTCGGTTATAAAAATCGCCACGCACATAAGAGCTTACCAAAAAATCAGTATCGGTGGTAGATGACCCTGTGTCATTTCCCGAAGTATTATCCGAATCGTTTCCACAACTCAGAAGTGTGACAAGCATCACAGAAAATAAAAAAATAAATCGTTTCATTGCCAAATATTTAGGATTCTATTTAGCAAAACAGAGTAGCAGCGTTGTTGGTTGGCTTGTTTTGTTTTTTTGTAGATTCAGTATGTGTGATAACCTGAAATGGGTTATCACACAAACAGCATATCAACTATTAACAGTCCATTTAGTTTCAATGCGATGAAACTTTTGTTTCACCCTATTGAAACTTTTGTTTCAAGGCCTTGAAAAAACTGAAACTGCCTACAAACACGGTATCAACACATTTTTTAAGCTAAAAACAAGAACCACATCTATTTTTATATCAACACATTATATACTTTTAGCTAATTTTATTATTTTTGCAACAAGACATCCTTAAATACAACGGCTGCAATAGACGTATTGTGGGGCAAACATTGTATTTAGGTTTGCATTTCAATTTTCATCTAAGCTAATAACCTGATAATCACACGAAAGTAACGCGTATGAAAAAGCTATTTATCATCATTACACTACTTTTATGCTGCGTCCATTTATATGCCCAACAGCACGACTGCACTATTAAAACAGAAAATGTTACTGGCGCAACCCTCTATGGCAATGAAGAAAACGGACTCGAAGGAATTTCGCCCGAACTACTGAAGGCAATCATACTGGAACTGGGATATGAATACAGTTCTAATTTAGACTCACTCAACATTGTTATCGCATCCAGCGCCGCAGAGTTGACTCAAAAAATAAACCAAGCCATAAAAACACTTCAAGCCAATGGAACGATAGATGCGTTTTATGACGAATGGGCAAAAAAAGAAGAGAAGAAAAGTTATTTAGATGTGTTTTATATTATAATAGTAGCTTTAGTAGCTATCACAATCTTGTCTTTATTGCTGACTTATATACACAAAACAATAGCCAAACGAGCCACTCAAAAAGTACAAAAAGCCCTTTTACACAACAAAGAGCTTATACATTCGGTAAATCTGCTGATTCAGAATGGAAGCACAGAAATATTAATGTTTGATGAAAATACCCGACAACTGTCCATCTTGAGAAATGGCACATTTACTCCTACCACAATAAATTTGTCGGAAGTAGAGAAAATGATTCACCCCGAAGACGTGGAGCAATATAAGAAAGATTACCAAGCTGTGATAAATGGTGATGTTGAAATGGTTGTGTCTCGACTTCGTATATTCAACAAGGAGGCGGATAAGTATTTTTATTACGAACACGTGATTATTCCCGCTGAAAAAGACGAAAATGGCAGAGTAAACCGTTTTTATTATTCGCGCAGAGACGAAACCCAAAGGATGGAAGAGCTGCGATACAAAGAAGAAACCATCAACAGCTTTACTATGGCGATGAAGTCGACCGGATTAATCCGTTGGAACTACGACCCCAAGAAAGAGGTGGTGAGACTAATTTATAGCGACCTTAGTGAAGCTGAATTTACAAAAGATGAGGCATTGGAACTAACACATCCCACCGACCAAAAAAGGTTTAGTGACTACATTGACAATGCCATAGCAGGCATAGACCAAGATAGCATCATTGTAAAGGTGATTATTAAAGATGAAGGATACAGAACGTGTAACATCAGCTGCACCATACACCAAAATGAACTGGGAGAAACGTATATGGTGTACGGCATCATCAACGACCTCACAGAGCTTACCCACAATCATCAACGCATCACCAACCTACAAGAAGAGATGAAAATGGCTCTCGACGCTGGTGAAATGTCGGCTTGGAGATACAGCGAAGAAGACGATGTGTTCACCATATTCCACGGCCCAAAACTGATAGACCGAGATATGACATTGTCACAATATATAGAGTATGCACATCCCGAAGACAAACAAATTCTTCCTATGGCTCTAAAGGATATACTATCGGGGAAATCAAAAAATACAATTGTAAAATTCCGGCTCAACACCAGCGGCAAAGAGTATCGTTGGTACACCTGCTCGCTGATACCAGTATATATAGATGGCGAAATACGCTATGCCACAGGAACAAGACGTGATATAACCGATGAGATGAACTCACGCATCGAACTTCAGAAAAACCAAATGCGCCTACAATCCATCATCGATAAGCTACCAATTCCAATCTATGTGAAAAACCCAGAGACACAAAAGCTCATTTATTTGAATGACGATGCAAAACGTTTGTTTAACACAGAAAACAACTCTTCAATTGTAGATGTGTTTACAGCCGAGTGTATTGAAAGATGGAGCGATATTGATAAAAATATCGTGTCGAATGGAGAAGATTATATCGCAAAAGAGATTATAGAACTCTGCTCGGGGGAGGTGAAGCATACTTTTGTGAAAAAGATATTGGTGAACTTCAACAATATAAACCAAATTCTTGCTGTCAGAGTAGATTTGACAGAACAAGATAAGCTTTCTAAAGTTCAAAAACTAATGTCCACCTCGCTACCATCCATCAATGCCTTTACGTGGACTATTGATAGCCGAAATAAGATTCTCAACTATGGCTCGACCGTGGATGTAGGAGATAGAAACTTGGATGAAATAGGCACAATTGAGAAGTGTGCCCAATTCATACACGAAGAAGATCGTAGCATCTTTATAAACACACTTTTAGAGCATATCGACAAAGGAAGCGGAGAGTTTAATATGGAATATCGCATCAAACTATCGCAAAGCAAAAATTATGAGTGGTGGGAAACGCGCGGAGTGTCCGAAACGATGCGCGAGGGAGGTGAAGTATATGTTCTTTTGTATGGCATCACAATTAACATCAACACCAGTAAAAACAATGAGTTTTCACTCAAAGAAAGCCAAGAAAAGTTATACTCTTTAAACTATCAAAAAGAGCTTATATTAAAAAATATCAATTCGGGGATTGTTTACTTAGACGACAAGCTCAACGTTTCACAAAGTAATATAGAGCAGGTATATGGTGGTTTTAAAAGCAATATGTTTAGCCAAGGAGAAAAATGCTATACGGGATACGGCTATGACAAACCTTGCACCGATTGTAGAGCTATTGAAGCTATGGAAACAAATACACCTTACCAGTTTGTAGAAAATGATGATGAACGAGTATTGAGCATAGAATATATTCCGGTACAAACCAAAGATGGCAAAAAGGGGCTTGTTATAAAAATAGATAATATCACTGAGCTGTCTAACTTAGTGGACGACTTGAAAAAGATGAATAAAGAGTTGACTATCGCCAAAAACAAAGCAGAGGAATCTGAAAAACTCAAAATGGCATTCTTGGCCAATATGAGCCACGAAATACGTACTCCACTCAATGCCATTGTTGGTTTTTCGGGATTGCTACACGACACATTGGATGAGGAAGAAAAAAACGAATACATTAATATTATTAATAAAAACAACGAATTGCTGCTTCGCTTGATAGGTGATATTCTCGATTTATCGAAAATCGAATCGGGCACCGTAGAACTAAAACCTGAAAAATTTGACATTAGCAAAATGTGCAGCGAGACATTTACCACGTGGCATCAAAGAAACTCCAATCTACACATCAAGTTTGTACTCGATAATCCTTATCAATCTTGTTTTGTCACACTCGATAAGAACAGGGTGCTGCAAGTATGTACAAATTTCCTCAGCAATGCTTTTAAATACACCTCAACTGGAACTATCACTTTGGGATGCGAATGTGTTGACAACGGAGTGAAGCTCTATGTAAAAGATACAGGAATCGGAATACCCAAAGAAAAGCAACATTTAGCTTTCGAGCGTTTTGAGAAACTGGACAACTTTGCACAAGGCACAGGTCTGGGGCTACCAATATGCAAAGCCATTGCCGAAGCTTGTGGTGGTAAGATAGGGTTTGATAGCATAGAAGGAAAAGGATCTTGTTTCTGGGTATGGTTTCCTTCAGAAACAACTATAACTCAAAAAAACGAGCCTATACAACCAGCTCAAAACAGCAACGTCTATCAGCTCCATAAAAAGAAAGTGAACAACACCTCAAATGCAAACAAGAGCAGAACCATTCTTGTAGCAGAAGACGATTACAGCACCTATATGCTGATACAGGCAATATTAAGAAACGATAAATTGACACGTGTAGAAAACGGAATAGAGGCACTTGACATAGCAAAAAAACAACAATTCGATTGTATACTAATGGATATGAGAATGCCTGTAATGAATGGGCTTGATGCCACACGAAAGATAAGAGAATTTGATATTGAAACACCTATTATAGCCCTCATCACCAATACATTCGATTCGGACAAAGTGAGCGCAAAAGAAGTGGGATGCAATGCCTTTATCGCAAAACCCGTGAAAAGAAATGAGCTAATGAGTTTGTTGAAAAGCGTAGTCGAATAAAATAAAAAAAGCCTCCGATAAGGGAAGCTATTGTTGGGCTATCTGGACTCGAACCAGAAATAACAGGACCAGAATCTGTAGTGTTACCATTACACCATAGCCCATTCTTTTTTATTCAACGAAAAGAATAATTAGTATAGTTATTGGCTGCAAAGATAGAAAGAATTTATAAATAACAAACATTAAAATGTTTATTTTAAAACACACACAAATTCTGATGAAAAGATAAAATAACGTTCCAAAAACAAAAAAACTATGAGATTTGTGCTCTAACGTTCTTATATATAAGAAATCAGCGTATATTTGTAAAAGTTATCTTAAGATTCGTGTATAAGCGAAACAAAGATTATTCAGAACTGTTATACAAATACATTGAAATATTTAACAAATAGATGAACGAGACCAAAATATTAATTGAAAAAATAACCGAAGGAATACAAGAAAAAAAAGGTAAGGATATTGTTGTTGCAGATTTAACTAAAATAGATGATACGATATGCAAATACTTTGTTATCTGTCAAGGTAACTCTCCCAGCCAGGTAAGTGCTATTGTAGATTCGATAAAAAGCTTCACGATAAAAGGTACTCAAACAAAGCCTTTTGCGGTAGATGGGCTACGCAACGCCGAATGGGTAGCAATGGATTATGCCGACGTGCTGGTACACGTTTTCCTACCCGAAGTTAGAAACTTCTATAACCTGGAGCATTTGTGGGCAGATGCCAAATTAATATCCATTCCCAACATTGACTAACCCCTCTTAATGAATTATGGACAACAATAATAATAAACCAAAAGTAAATATGCCAAAGTTCAATCTGAACTGGCTTTATATGATTATAGCCCTTATGCTATTAGGGCTTTGGTGGTCAAATCAAGGAAGCTCTGTAAGCAAAAACATTCCTTATGACGAATTTCAGAGCTATGTAGAGAAAGGATATATCAGCAAAGTTGTAGGCTACGATGATAATTCGGTTGAAGTTTATATTAAGCCTCAATACATTGGAGATGTATTTAAACAAGACTCTACCAAAGTAGGACGTAATCCAATGATAACAACCGAAGGCCCTTCGAGAGACAAACTGGATGAATACTTGGAGAAACAAAAAGAGCTTGGCTTGTTTGATGGATCGAAAAGTTATGATAAAAAGAAAGATTATTTCTGGGGAATTCTGCTTAATATACTACCATTTGTATTCTTAATCGGACTTTGGATATTCTTTATGCGTCGTATGGGCGGCGGTGGCGGTGGTGGTGCTGGCAACGTATTCAATGTAGGCAAATCGAAAGCACAGCTTTTTGAAAAAGGAGGTGCAAATCGTATTACATTTAAGGATGTAGCCGGACTCGCAGAAGCCAAAACTGAGGTAGAGGAAATTGTAGAGTTCTTGAAAGAACCTCAAAAATATACTGATTTAGGTGGTAAGATACCTAAAGGAGCTTTGCTTGTGGGCCCTCCGGGAACTGGTAAAACTTTGTTGGCCAAAGCAGTAGCAGGCGAAGCAAATGTGCCATTCTTTTCGTTGGCAGGTTCCGATTTTGTAGAGATGTTTGTAGGAGTTGGCGCATCACGTGTTCGCGATTTATTCCGCCAAGCAAAAGAAAAAGCTCCTTGCATCATATTTATCGACGAAATTGATGCCGTAGGACGTGCTCGTGGCAAAAGCCCTGCAATGGGTGGCAATGATGAGCGCGAAAACACATTGAATCAGCTTCTTACAGAAATGGACGGTTTTGGCTCGAACAGTGGAGTTATTATTCTTGCTGCTACCAACCGTGTGGATGTGCTCGACAAGGCTCTTCTTCGTGCAGGTCGTTTCGACCGTCAAATTCACGTTGATCTTCCCGATTTGAATGAACGTAAAGAGGTATTTGGAGTGCATCTGCGCCCTATCAAAATAGATGAAAGCGTAGATATTGATCTATTGGCTCGACAAACTCCAGGTTTTTCAGGGGCAGATATTGCCAATGTGTGCAACGAGGCCGCACTCATCGCCGCACGTCACGGAAAGAAATTTGTAGGAAAACAAGACTTTTTGGATGCAGTAGACCGCATTATCGGTGGTTTGGAGAAGAAAACTAAAATCACAACCGAAGCCGAACGCCGTTCGATAGCTCTACACGAAGCTGGACACGCTGCTATTTCGTGGTTGTTGGAGTATGCCAATCCACTGATTAAAGTAACAATTGTTCCTCGCGGACGTGCATTGGGAGCTGCTTGGTATTTGCCCGAAGAGCGTCAGATTACGACCAAAGAGCAAATGCTGGATGAAATGTGTGCGACACTGGGTGGTAGAGCTGCCGAAGATTTGATTTTAGGACGAATCTCAACTGGCGCAATGAACGACTTGGAGCGGGTAACTAAGCAAGCTTACGGTATGATAGCTTATTTGGGTATGAGTGAAAAGCTACCTAATTTATGCTATTACAACAACGAAGAATACTCTTTCAACAAACCATATAGCGAAAAAACAGCTGAATTGATTGACGAGGAAGTAAAACGAATGGTTAATGAGCAATACGATCGTGCCAAACAGATACTTGCCGACAACAAAGAGGGACACGAAGAATTGACCCAATTATTGATTGAAAAAGAGGTGATTTTTGCAGAAGATGTAGAAAGAATCTTTGGAAAGCGTCCTTGGTTGTCACGTTCGGAAGAGATTATGGCTGCTAAAGAGAGCAAAGAGGCTGCTGATGCAGAAAAAGAGCTTGCTAAGCGAGTGGCTAAAGAGGAGGAAGAATTTAAAGCCAACCTTGAAAAAGCAACAGAAGAAGCATCTGAACCTAAAAGTGAAATAGAAGATTCTAATAAATAAAAAAATAGCAATCTTGAAAAACAACTTTATTTTAAGAACCGTAACGGGCGTTCTATTTGTAGCCATTATTGTGGGCTTCATACTATGGAGTCCATTGGCTTTCGGTTCTCTTTTTGTGATTATCACGGCACTGACAATTCGTGAATTTGGTCAACTTGTCAACCGAACAGAAGGGGTGAATATCAATAAAACCATAACTGTATTAGGAGGTATATATCTCTTTTTAGCTTTTATGATGTTTAATATGAGCAACTACTCATCACAGATTTTCATACCTTATTTGCTATTAATATTGTATCTGTTCATTAGCGAATTGTATTTAAAAAAGCCAAACCCCGTGATGAATTGGGCATATTCTATGTTCAGCCAACTTTATATAGCATTGCCTTTTGCTTTGCTCAACGTATTGGCGTTTCAATACAACGAAGCAACTGGAAATATTGAATATAATTTTGTATTACCATTGTCTGTATTCGTTTTCCTTTGGCTAAACGATTCGGGAGCTTACTGTATAGGTTCTCTATTTGGGAAGCATCGTTTATTTGAACGCATATCACCTAAAAAATCTTGGGAGGGTTCGATAGGAGGAGCGATTGTTTGTATTGCTATCTCTTTCTTATGCGCTCACTTCTTCCCATTTATGAGCATTTTAGAGTGGATTGGATTGTCATTGGTAGTAGTTGTGTTTGGCACTTGGGGCGATTTGACAGAGTCGTTGCTAAAAAGACAATTGAACATCAAAGATTCTGGAAACATATTGCCTGGTCACGGTGGTATGCTCGACCGTTTTGATAGCGCACTAATGGCTATACCTGCCGCTGTTGCCTATCTATATCTCATTTCATTTTAAGAAGTTTCTTCCACGATAATTCTATACGAAAAGAGGGCTACAAAGTGTAGCCCTCTTTTCGTATAGAATTTCGTTTTTTATCGTATCGTATTTTCTTGAAGTGTTATGCGATTAAAGACTTCAGATTGCTTTTCTGCCGATTGCTTTAGGTCTATCTGCAATTCTACTTCTCCATTCACCTCAGAGTTTAGCTTCAATATAATGCCTTTCTTGTTTGCAAAGTCCACTTCATTCAAATTGAAAGATACAGCACCATCACGCCAACGTCCTGTTTTATCGTTGTATGTGTTGTAGCGCAATGCCAAGTACACATACTCTTCGCTATCACCATCAATTAGCTCGCCTTGTACCAAACTGATACGATGCTTTTCATTGGCTGGCACATTTTGGCGAAACACCACATTCATATAGCCATTACTCACCCAAAGATCGCCTTCCATAATCACAATGGGGTCATTGCCAAAATCCTCTTCGTTATTAGAGGTTATCTCTTCTACTTTTTTGGTAAGAATGGGATAGATAGCTTCGAGTTTGATAGCCATATCATAACCATTGTAATCATCCACAAGTGGGTTAAAGTAGGATACCACACGTTCACCGTCTACGGGTTTATACCAACGAGCTGCATCCGCCGAAATCCACAATGTGCCAAAACGATCGGAGTCTAAATAATAACTATTACCTCCTAAAACACGCACGGTGGCCCAGCTTGCACCAATATCGCCAATTGAATATCCATCACTGTTGTCGCACGATTGGAAAGTAGTTGTCGCAAAAAAGACCATCAAGGTCATCAAAATCCAATTAAACTTTTTCATATTATTCGTTCATCTTTAAGTAGTTTACGTTATTAAAATAAAAAAGTCGGCCATTTACTGCACCGACTTCTTCATTTTAACTAAAAGTTTATCATTTATCTTTTTCTTGCAACAATTCTACTATCATCTCTGCTGCGTGTTTGGGTGCGCCTGCCTCACCCAGTCGCTCTCGCATTTCTCGATAGCCTGCAAACATCTTCTTGCGATATTCGGCATCAGTAAGCATCAGTTCCAGTTCTTTACGCACATTGTCTATTGTCATTCCATCAGCTATCAACTCGGTGACAACCTCTCTGCCTGCTATCAGATTGACTAATGATACATAAGGCACTTTCAATACACATTTTCGTAACAATGACACCACTTTGCCAAAGTTCATATAATAACACACCACTTGAGGAGTATTGAAAAGAGCCGTCTCCAAGGTTGCCGTGCCCGAAGTGACCAATGCGGCCTCAGCAAACTTCAGCAAATGATAGGTTTGATTGAATATAAGCTTTACATCCCTATTTTTCAGGAATTGCTTGTAATATTCGATAGGGATAGAAGGAGCACCAGCCACGACTAATTGATACCGAGGGAATTGAGATGCGGCCTCAATCATCTTGCTAAGATTGTCTTTTATCTCTTGTTTTCTGCTACCTGCCAATATCGCAATGATGGGTTTGTCGCTCAGGTCATTGGTTTCTAAAAACTCCTCTCTATTCATCTGGTCAGCCTTTTCAAAAGCAGTAATCTCATCTACGGTGGGGTTTCCTACATAATGAATCGGATAGCTGTGTTTCTTCTCAAAAAAATCAACCTCAAAAGGAAGTATAGAAAAAAGCTGATCAACATCTCGCTTGATATTTTTAATGCGATACTCTTTCCAAGCCCATATTTTGGGGGAGATGTAATAATAAATAGGAATGGAAGTATGTGATTTGATGTATTGTGCTACTTGAAGATTGAAACCGGGATAATCAACAAGAATCAGCACATCGGGGCTCCAGTCGATTATATCTTGCTTGCAACGCTTCATATTAGACAAAATCGTGCGAAGATGCAGCAACACAGGAATGATGCCCATATAGGCCAAATCGCGATAATGCTTCACCTGCGTACCACCTACCGCCGCCATCATATCGCCACCAAAGAAGCGAAACTCCGCTTGCGGATCTTTTTTCTTCAAGGCTGCCATCAAGTGTGAAGCGTGCAAATCGCCCGAGGCCTCTCCTACAATCAGATAATACTTCATACAAAAATATATTATCGAAGCGTCAAAACCACTCCTTTAGTTTATCTATAAATGGATAATCGGTCATATCAATCCGAATGGGGGTAATAGCTGCATATCCGTGGTGGAGTGCCCAACGATCGGTTTTTTCGTTGTGCGGTTCGGCATCTTCAAAACTTCCCGCCAACCAAAAATAGTTCTCATCTCCTTTACGCGGACACGATTCCCACTCTTGACTCCAGTAGCCCCGTGCTTGTTCGCAAATGTTGATGCCCTTTATCTCCTCCACATTGGGAAAATTGACATTGAGGCAGGTCAATGGTGGTAGCCCGTTTTGCAACACTTTGGTAGCTATTTGCTGAATATGCTTGGCAGTAGCACTAAAATCTACATCGGGGTCGTGGCTACATATCGAAAAGCCTACTGAGGGGATGCCGCAAAGACATCCTTCAATCACCACCCCCATTGTGCCCGAATAGTGTACGTTCGTCGCTGAGTTGTCGCCGTGATTTATGCCGCTCACTATTAGATCGGGTTTACGATCGCCCAATATGGTGTGAAAAGAGAGCTTCACACAGTCGGTAGGCGTGCCTGTGCATTTATAAATAGATAGTCCTTCATCCTCTTCAATCAGCTGGTAGTGTACGGGAACTGTAACCGAAATAGCACACCCACTTCCTGAACGTGCTGCATCGGGAGCCACTACTACAATATCGCCTATCGGACGCAAGTATTTTATCAACTCTTGTATGCCTTTTGCCGTGTACCCATCGTCGTTGGAGATGAATATCAATGGTCGTTTTTCTTCCATAATCGCATTATCATTGTTATCAGCTACAAAAATAATAAATAGTTATCGCATCGTTTGTTTATTCACCACATTTTATAAGTTCTCTCTGCACCAAATAGATGAAGACGAAAGGCGATTTTATGAATTGTGTCAACTGTCAACATCTGATTTATGAGATATAAACAGTTGGCTTTACAACTGTTCACATTGCACACCTCAACTATAAACACTTTAAAATCGAATCGTCAAATTAAATAGAGATATATCAAAACGATAAAATAGAATGTAACACAGAACAATTAGTGTTCGTTAATAGTTTTTTATAGAACATAATTACTGAGCAAGTTGAACAGATATAACAAAATGGGTAAAAGACTTATATATGCAGCAATACTTATTGGCTGTTGGCTAATGTATGCTTGCGACTCGACAAGCGATGACAATGCAAAAGAGACTACATCGGTTGATACATCACTCTTGTCATTCAATATCAGCAGAAGTTTAACATCGTCTGATATGGGAGTGAGCGCAACTGCTCAAGAGATGATTTATGATTGGCACATCGTTATAGTCGACGCTACTAACAACACCATCGAAGCCGTAGTAAATCGCAGTTCATTTACCACCACCACCGCTATTCCATTCGAGCAAGAAGAGGTTTCGCTGAAAAACTATACCCAAAATATTCTGATTAAAAATGGGAATAAGCGTCTTTATACGTTTGCCAACATGAGTGTTCCCACAGCTTTTGCTACGGTAGGTGCAACCATAACAACCGAAAATGCCAATAATATGGTTTATACCGTCAATGGAAATGGATTTGATGTTGTCACCAACCACATACCAATGACAAGTGTCACCAATGTCACGGTGTCGAACAGGCAAATGCAAACGATTGAAATCCCCGTGAAACGTATGATAGCAAAAGTTGAGTTTAGCTTCAGCAACCTATCAACAAAGAAAATCAGCGTGCAAAAAATAACAATGAACAACGTATCGCTCAATGGAGCAAACAACATCTATTTATTTCCAAGAACTGGCACCGTGCAACTTCCTTCCACAAGCACATCGGGCAATAGGGAGTTTGTGCCTGCATCGAGCATAGCGGTGGTGAAGGATGCAACAACGAAACCAACTTATACTTTGTACTTAAACGAAACCGCCAAACCAATATATACCAACACCATCGGTTTTACCATAACCACGCTTCGTGATGGAAAAACAGAGGTAGACACTCATTACACGCTCACCGAAGTAGAATCGTTGGCAAGAAACACGTTTCTTAAAATACCTGTGGCACTCACCGACTACGAGTTTAAGCCACGTATCGATTTCTATCCCCCAATTGGAGGGTATCCCGAAGCTCAAATCACGAGCGATGCCAACGAAGTGTTCTATTGCACATTCAAAAGCGGAGGACAATTTATTTTAAGACCTCGCCTATACAATTTGGCAACCAACGAACTGGTGCGCGATGCGAATGTAAGCGTTGTAGCCACACAGATAGAAGGGACTTCAACAGATATGTTTGTGAGCGAACTAAAATATGACAGTACCGACAACGGCTGGTACGAAGCCACCTTATCGGGCGAAGCAGGTAGAGTGCTTTATACGCTGAATTATACGGTAAACGACTATGGTACGCCCACCGTTCTGCAACGAAAAATATACGTGATAGTGATTAAACCATGAAAAATATAAGAAATATCATCCGATACATCTCGCTGTTTTTGCTGTGTTTTGTTACAGCAATAGAGGCAAGCTATGCACAAACCACATTGACTTTGGAGCGTAAAGACGCTCCATATCCTGCAATAGGAAACGCCAAGCGTATGAACAATGGCGACGGCACAGTGACCGACTTGCAAGCTACTCATATTTTGCGCCAAACGGTGTACATCAATCCCAATAGTGGTACACGCATTTTGCAGCCACAAACAAAAAAAATATCGAGATATATGCGTTGGTTTCGTTTCGACACAAAGGCGGATTTACCAACCACTTTTACCCTCACAGGAATAACTGGTACTTTTTCCAACAACAATGGAGTGTTATTCGGTACGGCAAAAGGAAAAGAAACCGATTGTAAGTATCCCACCATTACAAGTGCCAGTATAGGCACCTCCATCGCTTGCGACGTGTCCAAACTGGCAAGAAGCGGTAATATAGAACCAACTCTTTCTTATCGACTGATATTCGACATAAAATCGGCGAAAGAGATAGCGGATAAAATAGAACTTACCTCTAAAGAAAGCCCTTTGGAAAGTTATTCGATGATAGCACCTACTGGAATGCAATTGTTGATAGGTCCGAAAGAGACTTATCAAAACATTCAAATAGCAGGGATAGTAACAGGGTATGAATTAAACTGCGAATCGAATTATTTTGTTAAGAATAGCGATGGTACATACAAAGCCACCCGTAGTGGCACATCAGCCACAAATGAATTTTACTGGGAGTGTTTTACAAACAATGCTACAACAGGCACAATTTATACCGACACAATTAAAACAAGAACGATGAACAATAATGGCATCGTGGATGGAAAGATATACAACGGCCACATATTAGCACTTCCTGCCGTGACCACATCGGGAACGAAACGAGTGTGCTACCTCAGAAACAGTGCAGGAAAATGTATTGCTAAATTCGATATTACCTATGAGAACAAAGACAATGTGGGACCTAAAATTGACGGTTGGGCAAGCCGAACTTCAGCAAAGCTGGCACAGCAATACAAGTTGGTGACCAAGCGAGACTTTGACTACAACACTTATAGTGTCAATGCTAATGGATCGGTTAATTTCAAGCAATATATGGCAAGGCAGTTGCCTTGGTACGAAAGTTCGTATGGTTTTCACGCAAGTGACACCACCAGCAGCCTTGCAAACTATGTGGCAGCAGATTGGAGTGAGTATGCTTTTGTTACAACTTTGCCCACATCCAAAATGAATTGGTGTTACTCGGGCGTGTACGACCGGCTGTATACCAATAGTGGCAAAACAAAGGCTGGCTTTATGTATTATGTAGATGCGTCCGAGGCACAAGGCGTTATTTCCAATCTTGACATTAGCGATGCTTGCTGTCCGGGCACTCATTTGTATATTTCTACTTGGATACGAAATGTGAACAGTCAAGGTTATTTAGGCCCTAATATGAACTTTGAGATAGTAGGCACTAAAACGGACGGTACAGAAATGATAATGAAAACTTTCACTACGGGCACAATGCCAGTAGGAAGTGCCGATGGTGGAAACTCTTGGCAGCAAATATTTTTCAGTTTCGACGTGCCTAAAATCACCTTTACCAAAATGGGGCTTCGGATTGTCAATAATCAAATCAGCTCGGCAGGAGATGATTTTGTGATTGATGATATTGAAATCTATATGACCAAACCAGCGGGCAAAGCAACTCTTCGTGCCCCAATGTGTGGAGAAAGTGCAGTAGTACACGTCGACTTGGATTATTTCCGTCTATTAGACCTTGTGGCCACAACCAGCACTTCGTCTGCTTTCTCTCTGCCAATAGGTTATAGTTTTGTAGACAAAAGGATATACGATAACTATTTGAGTGGAATAAACACTGATGGGAGCACCGTGGCTGCGGCCGATCGCACCGAAGCTAAGGCTTTGGAGAAAGCACGTGTAAGGTGCGATGGAGTAGCAGCAGTGGATGGGTCGGCCTATTACAGTTATTTCCTACTAAAGTTTGGACGTAAGGGCACAAGCGCCATCGACTCGCTCAATATCAAAAGCTATTATGATAGCATTTATGTAGAAGAACCATCTATTGCAGCAACCGAGCGAATAGATGTTTACAACACCAACTACAACCAATTGCTAAGCAACCAAAAAACCAAAGTGTTCAAGTCTACCTATTACGATAGCGATGAAAAGAAAAACAAGGCCGCCTTGTCATTTCAGGCTACATTGATAGGAACTGCCGATATGCCTATTACAGCAGGACGCGAATACTACATTCTATTCAACATTAGTAGCCCTTACAACCAAGGTGACGTACTGACTTCGGACATTATAACCGAACTAAAAAACAGCGCATATTACACCAAAAGCCGACAGTGCAATGTGTACACCTCGTTCGAACTAATGGGAACTGCCACAATAGAACTGAACGGAAGCACCACACTCTATCACGGGGGCACAGACGTGTGTGCCAATACGCGTCCTACATTTGCGGTGCGCCAATTGCAATACGTGCAAAATGGTGTAATCAAGCAACTTTCTACCGACAGTTTAGATATGTATTTCGATTGGTATAAAGGTACGCTATACGATTTTAAGAACAGCATTTACTATCCCACCGCATCGGGCGGATACACCACCAACAAAGACAATGGAAGTAGCACTACTCCATTTTCGGCATACACTGCGCTCAAAAAATTCCGCAACATCTATCCTGCCGCTACCCTCATTAGCGATTATCAAGCAGCGGGCGAATATACACCAGCAATGAAAGCGTTGTTGATAGAGCTAACCAAAAGCAAAAATACAGGGTCGACCTCCGACAACACGTTGACGCTTTATAAAAAGAATTATTCTCCAGCTATCAATCCACCGTTGGGCACTATCTATTATTTCCTTGCTATCCCCATCGACAAGCCTGTAAAAAGCCAATACCAGACGGGATATAACTTGCTGTGTTTAGAGCCGCAAGCATTGTCTATCACCGCCTCTTCGCTGGCACCAAGTATGACGGTGGGCATCGACGGAGTGGATTACGGCTCGCGAAGCATTGTGCCATTGCGCATCGGCTTGTCGCAAATAAAAGAGGTGGTGTCTACAAGCACTAATCCATCTACCGATGCCACACGGAGCAAATATTACCTGAAGCTACCTATCAATAAAAACTCCATTACATTCAGCAGCACCACCTATTCGCAACTTCTGAATGTGACCAACAGTAGCTCAAACTTCCAGCGGGTTTACCTAATCGACTCCAACGACCCCAATGTGGGTTCGGCTGTTTCCCAGTCTAAACAGTTGGGATATATCAATTGGCTCAACATCAAACGTGGCGAGGACAATAACTACGTGGCTATCTACTTTAGTATAGATGCCAACAGCAATCTCCCCATCACGTTTCGCGAAGGATATGTTTATGTATTAAAGTTTTATTTCAGCGAATACATACTCAACACCACCGAAACATCTAATGCGTGCGAAGGAGCCGTAATTATGCCACTCAAAATTGTGCCCGAATATCAAGTATGGACTGGAGGAGACAGCAATTGGAATTGGAACAACGATGCCAATTGGCGACGTGCCGAAGCTATCGACTTTTATGGCCCAAGCTCTTATCAATCCAATGACAACAACTACCTGAATACTCAGTCGGAAAATCGCAAATCGTTTGTGCCGATGAAGTTTACCAAGGTAATTATAGACCGGACAGACAGCAAAGCTCCTCGGTTGGCTTCATTGAGCGCAATAAGCTCTACCAACAAGGCTTTGAATATGTCTACCGATACGCTCATCATCAAAAAAGCAACTACCGACATTGAATACGATATGGTGGTGAATGACAAAGTGGTATCGAGCAGTGAAACCTACTACCCGTGTACCACATTCTATGGCAACACCTGCGACCGCATTTATTTTAAAACGGGCACTGGAATGATGAATCCGCACTTGCTGAAATACAACAAAGCACACGTCGACTTCACCATCAACAACCAGAAATGGTATCTATTGGGCACACCTTTGTATGGAGTGGTGGCAGGCGATATGTATACCACCAGTACAACGGGAAAACAAGAAACTCACGCATTTGAAAACATCGCCTATTCCACGGCTACAAACAATCGGTTCAATCCGGCTATCTACCAACGCGCGTGGGACAAAGTAACAGCCACCACCTACGAGTTTAATGGAGGAACAAGTAATGCAGCCTCACAAACCAGTCGCAACGTTGCCATCAAAGCAGCGTGGAGCAGTGTGTACAACGATGTGAAAGTGCAATATCTACCGGGAACGGGCTATACGATTCGTTCCGTGCAGAAAGACAAAAACATCACACACATCCGTTTGCCAAAATCGGACTCCAAGTTTAGCTACTACACCACAACGGGCAGCAGCGATGGAGGCGACGACACCGATGTGAGTACATATCGCACCAAAGCAGGCTTGCTGGCAAGCGATGGTTTAAGTGTTTCGAACCCCAACTTACAAATAAATCTGAGCCAAACAATGTCGTCCACAGGAAATCTACTGGGCAACAAAGAAACGACAAACCGTCTTTATCTACTTGCCAACCCATTTATGTGTCATCTTGATATGCAGAAGTTTTTTGCAGCCAATCCTAAGTTTGAAACCAAATACTGGCTTATGACCGAAGACAAGCAAACAGCGGTAATTATGGGAACGGAAGGAGTTATCGGGGCTTCGTCTGCCGATGCAGTTACCTCGCTGGCACCGATGCAAGGCTTCTTTGTGCGTCTCAACAGCGGAGAGACTGCCAACCCCACCGTGACCTACAACCTATCCATGATGACAACGGGCAGCCGCACACTTGCCAACCTCACCCGAAGTGTAGACAACGAATACAATCAGCTCTATATGACAGCCACTCGCAACGGAATGCAAGGAACGGCTATGTTGCAAAGCTCCACTACAAGCGAAGATGATGCCAACACAGAAACATACGTGCCCACATTGCTAAACAGCGATTGCGAAGATTATCCCGTCATCTACACCATCGGGGAAGAGCAAGCAATGCAGATTCAGACAATAGGTAGCCGCGTATCTACCATTCCACTTGGCATATACAGCAATAGCGAAGACTCTGTATCGGTGAGCTTCTACATCGCAAGCGGATTTGAAAACTTATCTTTGTATGATAGCTATACCAACTCTTATCTGCCAATAGAAAAGGAAAGCACCATACAGCTACCGGGACAAACTAACGGACGCTATTTGCTGACCTATGAAACGGGAATGCAAGAGAATTTTGAGTCGACCATCACCATATCGTCATTGGAGGAACAAACCATTTTAGTGACTTCATCGGTAGACGACCCAATAGAACGTGTGCAGATATATACCACCGACGGAATGCTACGCTCTGCACACACGCACATAGATGCCTACACCTACTCCATTCGCCAACCAAGCGGTGTGTATATAGTAGTGGTGAAGACACAATTTGCAGACAAGATAGGAAAAATACTTGTGAAGTAGTCACAACATCGGGGTGTTGCAATGTAAAACACCCCGATGTTATCACCAAAAACACCCGGATGTTTTACCTCACAACATCCGGGTGTTTTATTAGCTGAATATAACTCTTGAAATTAGGTAGTAAAGAATGTTCTATTAATCAATTAGATATATACTGAGAAATGGACGTTATACCTTATCGAGTGCTTGTGCTAAATCTTCCAAAATATCATCGATGTGCTCGGTTCCGATAGACAGGCGCACAGTGCCCGGATAAATCTCTTGTTCGGCCAGCTCAGTAGCGTTGAGTTGCGAGTGGGTAGTGGTGGCTGGATGTATCACCAGCGATTTCACGTCGGCCACGTTGGCAAGTAGCGAAAATATATCTAAGCTGTCGATGAAGCGATGCGCCTCTTCTTGCCCGCCTTCAATCTCGAAAGTGAAGATAGAGCCTGCCCCTTGTGGGAAGTAGTGCTTGTAGCGTGCGTGGTCGGGGTGAGAGGCAAGCGATGGATGGTTCACCTTCTTCACCTTGGGGTGATTTTCTAAGAATTGCACCACTTTCAAGGCATTCTCCACGTGGCGTTCTACTCGAAGTGAGAGAGTTTCTAAGCCTTGCAGCAAAATGAAAGCGTTGAACGGGCTAATGGTAGCACCTGTGTCGCGAAGCAACACCGCACGAATGCGCACCGCATAGGCAGCAGGGCCAGCAGCATCTACAAAGCGAACTCCGTGATAGCTTGGATCGGGTTCGGTAAGCTGTGGAAACTTGCCCGATGCCACCCAGTCGAACTTACCAGAGTCTACTATCACTCCACCCAAAGAAGAGCCATGACCTCCAATGAACTTGGTGGCAGAATGCACCACAATATCTGCCCCGTACTCGATGGGACGAATCAAATAGGGAGTGCCAAAGGTGTTGTCTATTATCAACGGTATTTTATGGCGATGAGCAATGTCGGCCACCGCCGCAATGTCGATGATGTTTGAATGTGGATTGCCCAACGACTCGATAAACACAGCCTTGGTGTTGGGCTGGATAGCTTTCTCGAAGTTAGAAAGATCGGAAGGATCTACAAAGGTAGTAGTTACACCATAGTTGGGCAGAGTATGCGCTAAGAGATTGTAAGAGCCACCATAAATGGTTTTGGCAGATACGATGTGATCGCCAGCACGGGTGATATTCTCGAAAGCATAAGTGATGGCCGCCGCACCCGAAGCTACCGCCAAACCTGCCACTCCACCTTCGAGTGCAGCTACTCGCTCTTCAAACACGCCTTGTGTGCTGTTTGTCAATCTACCATAAATATTGCCTGCATCGCGCAAGCCAAAACGATCGGCAGCGTGAGCCGAGTTGTTGAACACATACGAGGTGGTTTGATAAATAGGAACGGCACGAGCACCTGTTGCCGAATCGGGTTGTTCTTGACCAACGTGTAATTGCAAAGTCTCAAAACGATAATTTTTTGTTGCCATAACTGTTTATTTTTAAGAGGTGATTATTTTTGTTATTATCTTGGTTGCAAAGGTATGGCAGAAAGATATATCGCACAAGATATAATTGAAATACAGAAAATAACACTACATTTGCATCTACAATCAGAGTGAATATTCTAAATGTATGCTCTAAAACCAACTTTAGCAGAAAATCATTCTTATGGCAACATCTATCGAAAAATTGGATAAGGTGGACTTGCAGATATTACGTACATTGCAAGACAACGCTCGCCTCACCACCAAAGAGCTTGCTTCGCGGGTCAGCCTCTCTTCTACCCCTGTGTTCGAAAGACTGAAACGGCTCGAAAGCAACGGTTATATCAAGAAATACATCGCCGTGCTCGATGCCGAAAAGCTCAACCAAGGCTTTGTGGTGTTCTGCAACGTGAAGCTTCGTCGCCTCAATCGCGACATTGCAGCCGAGTTTGTGCGCATCATCAAAGACATCCCCCAAGTGACCGAATGCTACAACATATCGGGCAACTACGACTACTTGCTCAAAATACACGCCCCCAATATGAAGTATTACCAAGAGTTTATACTCAACGTTTTGGGTGCAATAGACAGCCTCGGCTCGCTGGAAAGCACCTTTGTGATGGATGAGGTGAAATGCTCTTATGGCATACATATATAAGAATGGTGGATAAAGCGTGTTTCTATTCACGCTTTACCCACCAAAAGAGTTTATAATTTTAAGTATCGGTTTATAAATCGAATGCGAAGCATACGCCCTATTAGTCTGAGACGGGGCGCACTGACCTACCGTAGTAGGATTCGAAAGATCTGATTCCCGGAAGGCGACCATCACTATCATAAAAATAAAGACCATATGTACCATCTTTACTGCTTGCGAATGTACCTGACCAATAGCGGCCAATGCTGCCTATGCCGTCTATATATTCCTCATCACGGTTACCCGCAGCAGGAAAAAATATGCTATTACCGTTAGGCCCTGTCACCAATCGACCATCTACACCGTTGTAGGTAGCCCATTCCCACTTGCACTTGTTGTCAAGTTCCTTAAATTCCGCCAAAGTGGGCATACGCCAGCTATCACCCCACTTGGCACGGGCCACGTCGTATTGCGTGCCGCTGATGTTATCACCGATATAAGCCTCTTTATATTGATAGGTGTCCCGATCATAATTGCTTTTCTCTCCCAATTCACCCCAAGCATAGTAACCACCATACTCTTCGGGAACAGTAGCACCTACGTTGTAAGCAGCCCATTTCACACTCAAACCCAAGTCGATGGCTGTACCTGAAGTGGGCGCAGGGGTATCAGTAGAAGGCTTGTCAGTAGAAGCAGTAGTAGAAAATACAATGCTATCTACTCTTTCGTGAGGATAATAAGTAGCACTTTTGTTTTTTTCGTGAACAGTGAAACCTTGTGCTTGCACGTTAATAGCCAATAGAGAAAACAACAAACTCAGTAAAGAGAGTTTAAATAGTACAGAATGTTTCATTGCTTGATAATTTTATAAGTGAGTGTTTCGGTTTTCAAAATATACATACCCTTTTCGTAGGTAGAAACAGAGAAAGTAAGCGCGCCATTGGCATCCGCTTTTCCGCTATCCATCAAGTGCCCCGAAGTGGAGTAAATCCAAACCATCGAGCCGGAGTTCAAGCTGGTAAAAAACAGCGTGTTGTCACGATACTCCATAGAGCTGCTTACATCTTCTATCGCATCACCGATGCCCGTAGTAGAAGATTCATCGAAAGTAAATTTGTGAAGGTCGCCAAGTGGGTAGGCCACGCTCACCTCAGTGGTAGTCAAAAGCAGATCGTCGCCCGAGTAAGACACCACGGGGCGGTCGCTCAACAGATAGGACACTTTTTCGCCACTCTTAGTCCAAACAAGCAAAGCATTGTTCTCGGCCCATAGAGACACGGGAAATAGAAGACCCAATAAGAATAAGTACGTTACAGTTTTTCTCATTCAATTGCAGAATTAAAGGGTTAATAAATATAGTTAGAATTATCCTCTCACAAATGTAAAGTATTTTATTATTTATTCAAACTTATCAACTGTTTATTGTGAAAATAAGTGTTGTTGATGTTGTGAGCACAAAAAAACAGAGGGAGAAAAGAGATAAATTCATCCGTTTTTAGTTTCTTTGCAAACAACTAATTGCAAACAAAATAAACCATTAGAAATATTATGAGCAGATTCATCAACCCGTTTACCGACTACGGGTTCAAAAAAATATTCGGCCAAGAGGTGACCAAAGAGTTGTTGATAGACTTCTTGAACGCATTGCTCGAAGGTGAGCGGGTGATAACGGACCTTACTTTCCTCAACAACGAACAGATGCCTTTCTATCCAGATGAGCGAGTGGTGATATACGACATTTATTGCACCACCGACACGGGCGAGCAGATTATCGTGGAGATGCAGAACCGTTCACAGGTGCATTTCAAGGAGCGGGCGTTGTTCTACCTGTCGAGTGCCATCACCCGGCAAGGCGAGAAGGGCGAGAACTGGATGTTCAACATCAAGGCGGTGTACGGGGTGTTCCTGATGAACTTCCTGTTTGGAGACGAAAACCAGAAACTGCGCACGGATGTTATATTGGCAGACCGTGACACGGGAAAGCTGTTCTCGGATAAGCTACGTCCCATCTTTATAGCTCTACCCTTGTTTACCAAGACAGAGCAGGAATGTGAGAATAATTTTGAACGTTGGATATTTGTATTGAAAAATATGGAAACTTTAAAACGTATGCCTTTCAAGGCACAGAAAGCGGTGTTCGAGAAGCTTGAAGAGATAGTCGACGTGCAAGCTTTATCGCCCGACGACCGTGTGCGCTACAACAACAGCCTGAACTCCTACCGAACATATCTATCAGTAATAGAGGCAGCTACCCAAGATGGACTCGAAAAGGGATATGAAGAAGGTCTTGAAAAGGGAATGGAAAAGGGAATGGAAAAAGGACGTGAAGAAGGACGTGAAGAGGAGCGTATGAAGATGGCTCGTTCTATGAAGCAACTGGGTGCACCTATCGAAATGATACAGAAGACTACAGGGTTGGAGATGGAAGTGATTGATAAATTATAAACGCACAAGTATCCAATTATTCTACTCCCATCATACAATGACATTGTATGATGGGAGTAGTTATTTTATCTCCTTTCCACCGCCTCTTTCAATTGTTGCAACGCTTTTTCGAGCACACTGCGGGGGCAAGCCGCATTGAGACGCATAAAACCTTCACCCTCTTTTCCAAAAGTAGTCCCAGTGTTGAGTGCCAAACGTGCTTCTTCTACAAATAGTTTATTAAGCTGCTCTTGATTTAATCCCAAATCTCTGCAATCCAAAAAGATGAGATAAGAAGCCTGCGGACGAATCATCTTGATTTGTGGTATAAAACGTTGAAGATACTCTTCTGTAAAATCGATGTTGCCTTTGATGTAGTCTATCACTTGACTGAGCCACTCACTACCATTGCTATAAGCCGCAGCCACTGTGAGGTAAGCAAACAAATGCCCTTCGCTAAACTCACTCGCTTGCATATAAGACTGAAAACGACGGTTGAGTTCGGGGTTTTCGATGATGCAATACGAACTGGCTACCCCCGGCATATTGAAAGCCTTGCTGGGCGACATAAACACCAACGAGTTCATCCGTGCTTGCTCTGATACAAGCGCATAAGTGGTGTGTTTGTGAGGTGGAAGCGTGAGGTCGGCGTGAATTTCATCGGAAATCACAATTGTTCCACTCTCTTGGCAAATAGCAGCCAACTGCGCCAGCTCTTCTTTGCTCCACACACGTCCACCGGGGTTGTGCGGATTGCTTAATATAAACAATTTACATCCTTGTACATCTTGTTTTAATCTATCAAAGTTGATGCGGTATTGCCCGTCAATCAAGTCGAGCGCACTGTAAACCACTTCTCGCTCGTTGTGCTCGGTCACTAAGAAAAAGGGATGATAAACAGGAGGCATCACCAAAACCTTATCGCCTTTTTGTGTGAAGCACTGAATGGCAAAAGCCAAACCACGCACAATGCCTGGCATAAAAGTGAGCATCTCGTGTGTGATTGCCCATCCGTAGCGTGATTTCACCCAATGAGTGATGGAGGTGTACCAATCTTCGCAAGCAAAAGTATAGCCAAGCACTTCGTGTTCGAGGCGTCTGCGCAAAGCCTCTATCACACACGGAGCGGTACGAAAATCCATATCCGCCACCCACATTGCCGTAAGGTCGTTTCTACCCCAAATGTTTTCTACACCGTCCCACTTTACTGAGTCTGTACCTTTTCGGTCTATTATTTCATCAAAATTGTATTTCATAATCGCTGCTTGTTTACAGTTAGAATCGAAAACAAATGTACGATTCGGCAGAACATAAAGAAAACTAAAAGAAGAAAAAACGCCCTATATACCATAAAATTACCACAAGTATGGTAGGAAGCAGGGCTATCTTTTTCGTACTTTTGCAACTCCAAATAAAGAATATACAAAATGAAGAAAGCTCTATTTTTCGATATAGACGGAACATTAGTAAGTTTCGGTACACACGCCATCCCACAATCTACCATCGACGCTTTAAAGGTAGCCCACAACAATGGGCACAAAATATTTATCGCTACAGGTCGCCCCAAAGTTCTTATCAACAACTTAGAGGCCATTCAGTCGTTGGGCATTATCGATGGGTATGTGACAATGAACGGCGCTTACTGTTTTGTGGGTGATGAGGTAGTATTCAAAGCCCCCATCCCACACGATGAGGTTTTGGCATTGGGAAGAATCTGTCGCAACAACAACTATGCTTGTTTGTTTGTAGCCGAACACACGATAGCAGCCTGTCAGCCCAACGATTTACTGAAAACCATCTTTTACGACTACCTACACGTAAATCCTATTCCCGAACGTACATTGGAGGAAGCTACCGAAACGGAAATATTCCAGATGACCCCTTTTATGACACAAGAGCAAGAGGATGAAATGCACCACTTAATTCCCAATTGCGAGATTGGACGCTGGTATCCTGCATTTGCCGACATCACAGCCAAAGGTACCACCAAGCAGCAAGGCATTGATGCCATTATCAACCACTTTGGATTGAAATTGGAAGATACAATGGCCTTTGGCGATGGTGGAAATGACATAACAATGCTACGCCACGCTGGCATAGGTGTGGCTATGGGCAATGCAAAAGAAGATGTAAAAGAGGTGGCAGACTACGTGACGACTTCGGTTGATGAGGATGGTATAAAGAATGCCTTAGAACACTTTGGAATTATTTAATTAGAACAGAACATTGAGCACACACACCGTAGATAGCAGCAACAAAGAATTTCAAGATGCGTTGAATCTTATCCAATACACCCGCCAGTCGGTATTTCTCACTGGCAAGGCAGGCACGGGTAAATCTACGTTTCTGAAATACGTGTGTGCCAACACCAAAAAGAAGCACGTGGTGCTGGCTCCTACGGGTATCGCAGCTATCAATGCGGGTGGAAGCACAATGCACAGTTTCTTTAAACTTCCTTTCCATCCGTTGCTGCCCGACGATCCTAACTTTAGTTTGCAGCGCAATCGTATTCACGAGTTTTTTAAATACTCCAAGCCACACCGCAAGCTGTTAGAGCAAGTGGAATTAGTGATTATCGACGAAATTTCGATGGTGCGTGCCGATATTATCGATGCCGTAGACCGCATTCTTCGTGTCTACTCGCGCAACCTGCGCGACCCATTTGGAGGGAAACAAATTCTATTAGTGGGCGATGTGTTTCAGCTTGAGCCTGTGGTGAAGAGCGACGAGCGTGAAATACTAAACCGCTTCTACCCCACTCCCCATTTTTTCGATGCACGAGTATTTGGCGAGATAGACCTTGTGGCTATCGAGCTACAAAAGGTGTACCGGCAATCTGACCCCGTGTTTATAAACGTTTTGGACCATATACGAAACAATACGGCCAACGCTGCCGACCTGCAACTGCTGAACACACGATATGGCGCAGATGCCGAACCATCGGAAGAGGATATGTATATCACGCTGGCTACTCGCCGTGACAATGTAGACTTTATCAACGACAAGAAATTGGAGGAGCTACCGGGCAAACCCATCAAACTAAAAGGAAAGATAGATGGTGACTTTCCCGAAAGCAGCTTGCCCACCTCCAAAGAGCTGATGCTAAAAGTTGGCGCACAAATCATCTTCATCAAAAACGATTACGAACGTAGGTGGGTGAACGGCACCATCGGCACCATATCGGGCATCGACAAAACGGAAGAGACCATTTATGTGACGACCGATGACGGAAAAGAGTGCGACGTAAAATTGGAATCGTGGCGCAACATCCGCTATAAATACAACGAAGAAAAAAAGGAGATTGAAGAAGAAGTATTGGGCACATTTACTCAATACCCCATCCGCTTGGCTTGGGCCATTACCGTACACAAAAGTCAAGGACTCACCTTTAGCCGCACTGTGATAGACTTTACAGGTGGTGTGTTTGCAGGCGGACAAGCGTATGTAGCACTGAGTCGATGCACCTCTCTGGAAGGAATACAGCTAAAGAAGCCTATCAACCGCTCCGACATATTTGTTCGGCAAGAGATTGTCAATTTCTCCACCCGATTCAACAACCGCCAAGCCATAGACAAGGCCTTGAAACAAGCACAAGCAGATGTGCAATACGTGGCTGCGGTTCGCGCTTTCGACAAAGGCGATATGGAAGAGTGCTTGGAGCAGTTTTTTAAAGCCATTCATTCGCGCTACGACATAGAAAAACCCGTGCCCCGCAGATACATACGCCGTAAACTAAACTTGCTGAATGAGCTACGCACAGAAAACAAACGACTCAAAGAGCAGAACCATCAGCAACAAGAGGTACTGAAAACGTATGCGCACGAATATCTACTGATGGGCAACGAGTGCATCACGCAAGCACACGATGACCGGGCAGCCCTTGCCAACTACGAAAAGGCCTTGAAACTATATCCTACCTATGTAGATGCTTGGATTCGGAAAGGAATCACCCTGTTTGATATGGGTGATTATTTTGAAGCGGATAACTGTTTCATTCGTGCTTTGGAAATAGCTCCAGCAAGTTTTAAGGCCTATTATAATCGTGGCAAACTGCGACTGGCAAAAAATGACGTAGAGGGTGCCATTACCGATTTCGACAAAGCCACATCGCTGAAACCCAATCACGCCACAGCGCACGAACTCTTTGGAAACGCACTCGAAAGAGCGGGCAACGAGGAGCTGGCCGAATTGCAATGGCGCATCGCCAAAGAGCTGCGAAAAAGAAAGCGGTAAAACACTCATTATCAACTCCTATAACAACGGTATTTTGGATAGGTATATCCCGTTTGCTGGCAAGGGCTTGCCAGCGCAGTAGGTAGGCCTTGCCAGGTCGGTAGATAGGGCTACCCACCAAACCAAGTATCTATACATACCAGACACGCCATCGCTTTTGGGCTATTTATCTCATATTTACCACAATATAGAGCCTGTTTTCTAAACATTTTGTTAATTTTGTTTTTTATTATAATAGTCTGTATTTGAAGCAGATTGATTTAAAGCAAACGAAAAATATGAGAAAGATTATTCAAGCCATAAGCATCCTTATTTTGGCTGCCATTGTTATCGCACTAATTCTTCCATTCGCCTTTCGCGGAAAGATAGATGAGATGATAAAAAAAGAGGGTAACAAACTACTGAATGCACAGTTCGATTTTCAAAAGTTGGACATTAGCATCTTTCGCAACTTCCCGATGGTATCGGTCACGTTAGAAAATTTTTGGATTAAAGGAGTAGATGAGTTTGAGGCAGACACATTGGTAAAAGCCGATGGTTTGACGGCTGGTGTAAACCTGTTTTCGTTTTTAGGGAAAAGCGGTTACGAAGTTACCAACATCGAACTGACCAATTCCACTTTCAACGCCATTGTGCTGCCCTGCGGAAAGGCCAATTGGAACATCTTGAAAGCAGACACCATCAATGAAATAAAAAAGGAAGACCACAGAAAAATAGAAGAGAAAATCGCAGTCAGCGATTCTACATTACACATCAATCTCGATCGCTTTGTTATCACTAATATGAATGTGGTGTACGACAATCGCAAAGCCGACCTATATGGAAGTGTGGAAAATTTCAATCTATTGTGTTCGGGCGATTTCAGTAGCAACCAAACGGTGGTAAACCTACAAGGAGGTGCATCGTTCATCAGCCTGCAAAGCCACGGTGTGCCCTATATGTCGAATGTCACACTATCGACAGAGATGTATTTGGATGCCGATTTTGCAAGTCAGAAGTACGTGCTAAAAGAGAACAAAGTTTGCCTCAACGCCATCACCACCAGCTTTGGCGGTTGGTTCACACTGGGCGACTCCATCAAGTCAATGGATCTTCATCTTGCCACCAACGAAATCTCTTTCAAAGAGTTGCTTTCGCTGGTACCTTCTATCTATACCACCGACTTTGAGCAACTGCAAACTCAAGGCACTGCTCAATTGGTAGCCTCGGCCAAAGGCGATGTGATAGGCGACAGCATTGTGCCCACTTTCCACCTTGCTTTGAATGTAGAAAACGGACAATTCCAATATCCATCGCTCCCAGCAGGAATAGACCAAATAAACATACAAGCCGAAGTTTACAACCCCGGCGGAAAGATAGATAAAACTTCGGTCACGATCGAGCCATTCGATTTCCGATTGGCAGGCAACCCATTCAGTTTGAGCGGATGGATTAAAACACCGCAATCGGAACCAGAATTTCAATTCAATGCCAAGGGAACACTCAATTTAGGGATGATAGACCAAGTTTTCCCATTAGAAACCATCACCCTGAACGGACTTGTGTCTACCGATATTCATTTATCGGGTCTGTTGTCTTATCTTGCTAAAAAACAATACGACCGTGTAAAGGCTGTGGGACACATCCGTGTGTCTGATATGCAGCTACAAACCAACACAATACCCGATGTGAAAATAAACAAGGCTTTGTTCACCTTTACTCCGCAATACTTGCAACTGAGCGAGACCAAAGTGATAGTGGGCAACAGTGATTTCACGTTGGACAGCCGCTTTGAAAACTACTTAGGATTTGCCTTGCAAAACAGCACACTCAAAGGAAACGTCAATGTGCAAAGCAAGCTACTAAACCTAAACGATTTTATGACCGAGGTGAGCGATTCTACCACCACAACATCCAGCCCTGCAAACCAAAAAACTGCCACACAACAGCAGGTGCCCACCTTGCTCATCGTGCCCAAAAACATCGATTTCAAAATGAATGCCAACATAGACGAGCTTCTTATCAAAGAGATGAAATTGAAACACATCAATGGCAAACTGGTAGTAAAAGATGCAAAGGTGGAAATGAGCAACTTATCGCTACACACAATGGGAGGAAACATTTTGATGAATGGGCACTACGTCACCACCAACAAAACAGCACCCGAACTAAAAGGAGCACTGCGACTCAACGAAATCAGTTTTGAGCAAGCCTACAAAGAACTGGATTTAGTAAAGCAAATGGCTCCTGTATTTGGCGGTTTAAAGGGACATTTCTCAGGAAGTATGGATTTGGAAACAACATTTGACGCAGAGATGAACCCCATACTCAACACACTCCAAGCCAATGGCAAGCTATCTACCAGAGAATTGAGCCTAAGTGGTGTGAAGGTGATAGATGATATAGCCGATGCCGTGGGCCAACCCAGCTTGAAAAATATGAAAGTACGCGATATGGCACTCCAATTCGACATCAAAGATGGAAGGTTGCTCACCCAGCCATTTGATATTAAATTGGGCGATTACGCAATCACGCTTTCAGGCTCTACGGGTCTCGACCAGACGATTGATTACAGCGGAAAAGTAAAACTACCAAGTCTGTCTAAACTGGGCACAATCGACCTAAAGATAGGCGGCACATTTAGCTCGCCAACCGTGTCGATAGACACTAAAAGTATGATAAAGCAAGCTACCGAATCGGCTGGTGATAGAATGTTGCAAGAGTTGGGAAAGAAAATAGGGTTGGACTCTACCACAACCAACAACACCGACTCACTAAAAGGAAAAGTAAAAGAGAAGGCGGTAGAAAAAGCACTCGACTTACTTAAAAGGTTATAGCACTTTATTTAATTTCAATGCGTATGATACTGAAACTATATAACAAAAACAACAATCCACAAGATTTGCAAGAAATAGTGGATATACTCAACGATGGTGGTTTGATTATCTACCCCACCGACACGATGTATGCCATTGGCTGCCACGGATTGAAAGAGCGAGCAATAGAACGCATCTGCCGAATTAAAAACATCGATCCACGTAAAAACAACTTGTCTATTATCTGTTACGATTTGAGCAGCATCAGCGAATATGCCAAAGTGAGCAACAATATGTTTAAACTGATGAAGAGAAACCTACCAGGCCCCTTCACCTTTATTTTGAACGGTACAAATAGACTGCCAAAGATATTCCGAAACCGAAAAGAAGTAGGTATTCGTATGCCCGATAATAACATCATCCGTGAAATAGCTCACCTACTCGATGCCCCGATTATGACTACTACATTGCCGGGCTATCAAGACGATGACATTGAATATGTGACCAACCCCGAATTGATTGAAGAGAAATATGGCGCACTGGTAGACTTGGTGATAGATGGCGGCATAGGTGGCTACGAACTATCTACCGTGGTAGATTGCACAAGTGGCGAACCAGAGATAATAAGACAAGGAAAAGGAGAGTTGGAAGAGTATTAGGCTCATCCTAACCACAATGTACAGAAAAAGCCCATTCATCTTTTTACAGACGAATGGGCTTTCCTCTTTATTTATCTTAACTTACTAAGAATTATTCAAAATCGGCACCTACACCACTTGGGAAGCTACCATCCTTGATTGAGAAATTGCCATTAGCAGCATCTACAAACAGAGCCTCAGAAGTACCTGAATAGTCGCTATATCCTTTGAATGCGTTGCTACCAAACACACCATCCAGTGTCATATAAGAGTTGTTTACTACAATCTCTTTAGTACGAGCACCACGTGAAGTAGAACCCCACACACCATCGCTCAACGATGCACCAAATGTTTTAGCAAGAATCGTGTTGTTGATACTCAACACAGGGCCTTGGCTGGTAGAACCAGCGTCGAGCAAGTAACGAGTACCACCTACGTAGTTGTAAAGAGTACAGTTGTTGAACTCTACAACATCTACCGTGGCACAGCCACGTGACGAGTGATTGAGTGCCACCACATTGTGCTGTATTGTGTTCAATATTGTGTTATTGAATACAATGTTGTTTACAGCATACGTTTTCGCATCCAATGAAATCATAGCATAGTTTCCACTACCTTGGTTGTTGATACGTGTATCTTCAAATGTCAAACGATCTACTGTAATCGACTTTTCATCTTTGAAACGAACGATGCTACGTGCAAAGTTATTCAGTTCGCAATTACTGAAAGTCACCTCTTCGATGCTTGCATCTATACCTTGATTGAACAAGTATTGCGCACCACCATCTACAATCGTCACGTTGTCGAAGCGAATGTATCCGTGTACACCACCAAAAATAATCTCACGCGATAATTTCAAAGTAGCCTTGTTCTCACCTTCATTACCAAAGAATGTGATAGACATACCCGAAGGAATTGTCAAGCCAGCCACTTCACCAGTTGCTGCATCTTCGCCAACTATCGTATATTCAGCACCATCTTCAAAACACACAGTCACACTACCTTCACTTGCATACTCATTAAGCATGGCTTGTGTCAATGTTTGACCAGCATCAATATAAAGCTTCACATCAGCATCGGGCAACTGCATACGAGTAGTGACTGTACGTGTTCCACGAGAGTGTCCATCGTTAAAGATACCCACTGCATAGCCAGTAGAAGCCTTCAATCCCGAAATAGTAACGTTTCCATCTGCTATATTTTCGGCAGTCAACGTAACAATTTGAGACTCGCCCAAAGCAGGAGTACCGTTTTCATCGCTACCTATAATCTCAGCATAAACCACGTGAGTCACAGCAAGGCCAGCTTCCCAACTCAAGATAAAATAATCTTCACCCTTATCAGCAGGGCTTACCGCATTCAAAATATTCTCAGCCTTTGTAGAAAAAGAAACCTTCTCTAAATAAGCCCAGTTTGAACTGGCAGTTGTGTTAGAGCAAGCTTTCACACGAATGAAGTACTGAGTATTGCTATTCAAGTTCTCAACAACATAAGACGATTTGGTTATGTCACCATCTTGGCCATACACTTTGGATGTAGGACGAATCTCTTCGGTAAAACCATAAAGTGAATCTGTGCTCAATTCAAGAATATAATATTCCGAACCTGGATAAGCTTTCCAACTAACTTCGGCAGCCGTAGTTTCGGCACTAACACTCAAACTTGTAGGGCTAAACAGACGGTCGTAAGCAGCATCTGTTTTCCAATCGTTGTCATCAACACAAGATGTAGTTGTGGCAGCCAAGAGCATAAATGCTCCCGACATAGCCATCATATATTTTTTATTCAATTTCATAAATCCGTATTAAATATTCGATTAATTAGAAAATCCGTAAGAGTTGCTCAATGTGCCATTTGAAGCCGAAATAGTAGTCGACCCAAGAGGCATTAAGTATCTATTTTTCACGGTCGCATCCAAACCAGCACTAATACCCGGCAACTTATCGTTCAAGTTTTGAGGGTTAGAAGTTGTCAACTCAGCACCCCAGAATGTTTTGTATGACCAACCCTCGGCAGCACCTTCAGCAGCCATTGCATCTTGTTCATCTTTGGTTGCATACCATTGCACGGTAGACATATCAATTGTGCAACCATCCGCTTTGTATTTGAAGTAAAGACGAGCAGGATATTCAGGCAGCTGATCTACATAATCTTGCTTCATTTGATCAATCTTGGCACCCAACAAGTTCCAACGAACCAAATCATATTTACGGTAGCCTTCGCCCACCAGTTCCCAAGCATTTTCATCAACAATAGCATTCAAGAACGACACTTTATCGGCAGGTATTGAGTTGATATAAGCTTGCGCATCTGCTTTATCGGCAGCAGCAAAAGCACGTGTATGAACTTGTGCCAATGCTTGACGTGCAGACAAGCCACAACCACCTACTTGGTCAGGACCATAAAGTTCATTCATAGCCTCGGCATACATCAACAATACATACGAATAACGCATTTTAGTAACATTGATGCCCGACATCCATTTCGCATTACCTGTTTCGATAGCTACACTTCTCCATTTTTCGCTCATCTTGCGAATATCCCACTTAGCCACATACATTTCAAAAGGCTTGTTGCCATCAAAATCTTCTACGATTTTGCCATCCGTTTCTTTAAGTACATAAGGAGCACAAGTCAAATCACGACGCAAATCGTTTTTATTGAACGACCAAAGATAAGGAGCAGGAAGCTTCATCTTTCCCGATGAGTTACCTTTTTCACCGTATTGAGAAGAAGGCCCATTGATACGCACACCAATAGTATAACCAAGCTCCCCGCTTCTACCCAATCCCATAGGAATTTCAAAGATATTTTCACGGTAGTTATTGTCAAGTTCCAATTGATTTACCAAATACCAGTGATTTTCGATAGATGGGTTCAATTGATGTCTACCCGAATTGATAACAGCATTCAAATGTGTCAGAGCCTTTTGATACAAAGCTTCGCGCACAGCAGCATCAGGACGTTGTGTAGGATAAGATGGATCGCTACCTACTGCTGTTTCATATCCAGGAATAGAAGCTTCACGAATAGCCCAACCCGCACGAGTCAAAGCAATGTTAGCCAATAATGAGTGTGCAAATCCTTTTGTTACGTGTTCGGTTGAGACGGTGCCTGCCCAAGGCAAGTTTTCAGCAGCTTCTTCTAAGTCTGCAATCAAAAAATCAAGTATTTCATCGCGATTAGTCTTTGGCAAGTAAGCATTGCTCAAATCGGGTTTCGATGGTTCCATCTTCATAGGAAGGTCACCAAAATTACGAATCAAATCCAAATAAAGCATCGCACGAAGAGTTTGCGCCTCTGCCTTAATCTTCAAAGCTTCCGAACGGCTGTCTGTATTAAGCAATTCGCTATTATTAATACCATTCACTACGATGTTGGCATACTCTACTGCACTAAACATAGAATCCCACGCTCTTGCCAAGTTTGCCCATCCTGGGTTTTGATTGTAGTTCATATTACCACGCTCACTCGAAGCGTTGGTGGCATCGTTTCCAAATCCGTCTACCAATTCATAATCTGAGTTGGTACACCATACAATAGGAAAGTATTGTGAATAGGTTTGATCATTGGTCAAACTACCATATACCTTATTCAATACATTATTTGCATAATACACCGAATTGAATACGGTTTCTTCAGTCAGTTCTGAAGGTGATGATTGATCGAGGAAGTCAGAGCAAGATGTTGTCATCATACCCAAGGCTGCTGCACCAATCACTATTTTATTGAATATATTTTTCATATTTCTTATTCGCTATTGATTAAAATGAAACATTAATACCACCTACGAATGAACGGCTCTTAGGATAAGCTGCATAGTCTACACCCGGACACATAGCGTTGCGCTTGCTCGATGTATCTACTTCTGGGTCAGCACCTGAGTATTTCGTAAATGTGAAGAGATTGTAAGCAGTAGCATAGATACGCACATTTTCCAACCACACTTTTCTTACCAAGTTCTTAGGCAATGTATAACCTACCGAGATGTTTTGTACACGTAAGAAAGAGGCATTTTCTACGGCATAGTCAATCAATTGCATAGTTGTTACACCAGCAGGATTGTATAGATTAGCACCTTGATTCAATTCGTTCAAACGAGTAGCTACATTAGCAATACCGCCGTAAGCAGCAATTGTGCTGTTCGAAGGGTTACCAATATTCATACCTGTTACAGGGTCAATCCAAGTGTAACGATTATCCAAGTTGAAGTCTGCGTTCAAGTTGTAACCAAGTGACGAGCCTGCACGGAAGCCAGTAGCCAATTTTGTACCGTTGATAAGTTTATTGCCAACAGAGAAATTGAAGAAAGCTGTAAAGTCAAGGTTCTTCCAAGTACCCGACACACCAAAACCACCATTAACAGGAGCGATTGTATTGCCAAGACGTTGTTTCAAAGGATTACCGTTCTCATCTACTTCAACCTTTAAGCCACCAGGATAATATCTACCGCCAGTAATATCAGGAGAGTTATCAACCAACCCTTCGCGAGGTCCCCATGCACTACCTTTCCAAACCAGATCGCCTGTTGGGTTAGTTACTGGGTCGTATACAGTATAATAACCATTTGTTTTATATCCCCATACTTCACCCAAGCGTCCACCTTCTTCTACACGGAAGTCTTCGTATTTAGAAAGAGTAGAACCAGCCCAGTTTGAGCTTTGCCAAGGATTGTCTGTATCAAGTTTATCAATGCGGTTTTTATTCCAAGCGATGTTCATATTGAAATCCAAGCTGAAGTTTCTGCGTTCTACAAGCACAGCATTCAATTGCAACTCCAAACCTTTGTTTGATGTTTGACCAAAGTTTTGATATTGATAAGAATAACCTGTATTAGCAGGAATTTCAGTACGCATCAACAAGTCTTTGGTTGTATTCCAGTAAGCATCAATGCTACCCGACACGCGATTATTCCAGAAACCAAAGTCGAAACCAAGGTTACGAGTAGTAGTTGTTTCCCATCTCAATTTAGGATTGGATAGAGTTGACCCGTGTTCCATCATTGAGTTGAATATCTCACCAAAGTAAGGGCCTTTTGAAGTAGCAGCAGCCATAGAGTAAGTAGTGTGCATCAAACCAGCAGGGATACGGTCGTTACCTACCGAACCGTAAGAGAGACGGAACTTCAAGTTTGACAACCAATCTTGAGTGCTTTCCATAAATTTCTCTTCATTCATTCGCCAAGCGAAAGCTGCTGACGGGAAATATCCCCAACGATTTCCGTCGGTAAACTTAGATGAAGCATCGGCACGCATTGTTACAGTAAACAAGTAACGTTCAGCCAATGTATAGTTCACACGTCCTAAGAATGAAAGTCTATTGTCATTGAAACCGATTGTACTTTGAGTAGGATGCGTATTGCCCGCAGCTCCCATATTAGCCAACACTTCGCTAATTGTCATATCTTTAGGAAACGCAGTTGCAGTCATAATGTGCTCTACATCACGTCCACTCGATGATTCTTCACCAAGCAACACGTTGATACGGTCGCGACCACCAAACAATTTTCCGTCATAAGTCACGGTGTTGGCGTTTCTCCAGTTGCGGTTTTGCAGTTTTGTCAACACCACTTGTGGCATACCATTGTCGCCCAAGTTTGAGTTTTGCACAGCAGGTGCTGCCCATACCTGATCCACATCCAGTCTTCTGAAGCCATAACCAAACTCAGAGCGGAACTTCAAACCTTTGATAGGTGTCCAATCCAAACCGATGTTGTAGTTTTGCTTAAAGTCATTTCTTTTCTTGTAAGTTGCATCCAAACGCTCAATCGGATTGTATTGGCGCGATGTTTCACTTTCGTCACCATCATCTGTTGATGTTTCCAATGGATCTACCGGACGGAAACGCACTGAGTTGGCTACAATTGAGTTGGCCGCATTCGATTCATTCGTATCGGCGCCACTACCCAAACCATTGATTTTTGTATTAGCCAAACGAGCGTTGAACTCCAACTTAATCCATTTATTCAGTTGTGTGTTTACCTTTGCATTGATATTATCTTTTGCAAAGCCCGAACCACGCATAATGCTGTTTTCGTTGTTGCGATTGTACGACACAGAGAATTTTGTCTCTTTAGTACCACCACTCACACTTACGTTATATTGTTGTTGGTTGCCTACATTTCCAAATATTTCATCTTGAAAATCAGTACCTTTGCGAGACTTCCAAATTTCCAAATCGTTGTAATTGCCATAAGCAGTCGATCCCATTTCGTATTGATAATACGCATAGTTGTATGGATCCATACTCTTGGTCATCTTGGTCACTTGTCTCCATCCGAAAGAAGCACCAAAGTTCACTTGAACTTTACCTTCCTTACCCGATTTGGTAGTAATGATGATTACACCATTGGCACCTTGCGAACCATAGATAGCAGTAGACGAAGCATCTTTCAGCACGTCGATAGATTGAATATCAGCAGGTGCAATGTCGCTGATGCTGGTCACAGGAAAACCGTCTACAATGTAAAGAGGAGAGTTGTCTTGTGAAAGAGAACCACCACCACGAACACGGATTTTCACGTCAGCATCGGGTGACCCTTCAGTTGTAGTGATAGATACACCAGCCAACTTACCAGTCAAAGCCTCCGAAGCACTTGCTACAGGAATTGCTTCCAATTGTTTTGCACTTACCGAAGCCACCGAACCTGTAAGGTCTTTCTTCTGTACAGTACCATAACCGATTACAACAACCTCATCAAGAGCTTGTGTGTCATCATTTAGAGTTACATTGATTCTTGATTGTCCTTTCACAGCAACCTCTTGGGTTTTCATACCAATGTACGAAACAACCAGAGTAGCTTTTGAAGGAACGCTCAAAGTAAAGTTTCCATCAAGATCGGTAACAGTACCCGTAGAGGTATTACCTTTCTCCACAACAGACGCACCAATAATAGGCTCACCTGTCGAATCTGTTACAACACCCGTTACGGTGATTGTTTGCGCTGATAGGTTAAAAGTTAGCGCAGCGAATAGCATGAGCATCACTGTGCGCATGTGTTTCACTTGGTTAGACATTCTTTGCATGTTTAGTAAGTTATTAAAAAATAAAGATTGTTTTAGTACGATCGCATTGTAGTCAATACGACAAAATAGTTTTCATCGGCCGCAAAAATAGACAGATGTAAAGCTCAATATGTGCAAAATCTATTTTATACGCTGCATTTTTTGTTATTCTGATACTATTGAGTTTTTCAACAATTGTTCGCACAACCAGTTGATTGTTATAGCATCTTGTTCCTTTGTTCGCCAGTGTCCTGTGCTATGAGCAACGAACAATTGTTTCGGTGCTTCGATAACATTGTAGGCAGGATACATCGAGGTAGGCGGACAAGTCGGATCGTTGTAGCCCCAAGAGTAATAGCCGGGAGCCTTAATGAAGCGAGCGAAATTGACTACATCATAATAGTGAGAAGTTAGTACTTTCTCTGGTTTATTGTTTAGTTTTTGATTTTTCTCGTTAAACATACCTGGCCATCCACCAGCACGTCCGTGCAAATAGCCAGTCAAATCGCAAAGTGCTGGATAATAGGCCACCACTGCTTTCACTCGGTCATCGAGTGCGGCTGTCACCATAGCAAGAGCACCACCTTGACTTCCACCTATCACGCCCAAATTTTCTCCATCATATTGGGGCAGCGTAGTCAAAAAATCCAATGCGCGAGCACATCCTGTATAAACTCTGCGATAGTAATAATTTTCTTTATCGTCTAAATGGTAGAAAGCGTAATTGTTTAAAACTCCATTTTGCAAATTACCATACACATCATTGGGCAGTGTCAATGGAATCCCGTGGATTCCAATAGAAAGAGTAATCATCCCTTTTTCTGCCAGTACTGTTTCGGCAGGATTCTTTTTCACTCCTGCGCCCGGCACTCTCAGCACAGCCGGATACTTTCCCGGTGCAGTAGGTACACAAAGTGTGCCATAAATATAAGAGCCTTTTTTATAATGTTGCAGACGCACGTGATATACATTATAAGAAGGTGTGCATTGCTCAGGAAGCAGCGTCAAAAGAGGCTGCATATCTATTTTCGATGTTTCTGACAAGGTGTTTTCCCAAAATGACAAAAAGTCATTTGGAAGCTGTGCAGTGGGTTGCAACTGTTCGGGGCTAAAGCCCACATTTACGTAGTTGGTATAATCAATGCCATCCACAGTTACTTTTCCTGTGCAGGTGATAAAGCCGGGAGCTTTCATAGTGCCACCCTTTACAATGAGTACTCCATTTTCGAGTTTGCTTTTTCCTTTTTTAGTTGGAGTCATTTTCTCTGGCCCTATTTCATAGGTCAAATCCACGTTTTTTAAAGGCACGTTGTTGCGAACCACACGAATCTGGAAAGAAGCCTCTTCACCCACACGATAAGTCCAATCGTCGTGGTTGGGAGTTATTTCCACACGTACATAGTCTTTAATATTTGTTTTTTGCGAATAGCAGAGATTAGAAAAACCTATTAACAATAATAATAAAACAAGGACAACCCTTTTACCTTTCATTCGTATCTATAAAATTAATTATTGAGATTGGAGGGCAAATATAGAAGAGTTTTTAGGATTGCAAATATACCCCTATCTACTTTTGTCATTTTTTCAGCTATTCCCACCAAATATTCCACATTCTAATGAAAAATGCACAGTATTTTTGTTTTAGAAGCCTTTTAGTAAACGAGTTACAGAAAAATGAAAAAGATAATAATTTACATACTTTTTATAGGTTTTATACATACTCCATCCCCGAAAACATTTATTCTTATCGAAAACAACAAATTGCCAATAGCAAATGGCTGGCAATGAATATATAAAAAGTGAGTTGACAGTCGGTGCAGAGGCTACGATAAAAACCATCAATCTCCACAGTCATAATTTCGATTTATGACTGTGGAGATTGTTTTTTGCCGAAGCGTGGTTACAAAAAATAGCCTTAAAGCACCAGACCACTAATATCCTCTACCTCATCCACTATGTAGCGAGGATTGAATTGCTCCAAGTCGGTGCGTGGACGAAAACCCCACGTCACACCACAAGCGGTGACACCTCCGTTCAGAGCTGTTTGCATATCTACTCCAGAGTCTCCCACGTAAAGCACCTCTTCTTTGGCTACTCCTGCCGCCGAAACAATCTCATCCACAATCTCGGCATCGGGTTTAGGCGGTATTCCGTCGCGTTGTCCCAGCACTTTCACAAAGCGGATGGTAGGAAAATAGTGAGCGACAAGTTTTTCGGTAGCAGCTTGGTATTTATTGGATGCTACCCCCATAATGATGCCTCTGTCTTGAAAAGTAGTAAGCAGTGAGAGAATGCCCGGATAGGGAGCACTTTCATCGGCATTATGCAAGTTGTAGTAAGGCACAAAGTAGCTGCGCATTGCTTGCAAATTCGCATCGGTGCGTTCTGCTTCGGGCAAGGCCAATTGGAGCAAGCGATTGATACCGTTGCCCACCATTATGTGATAGTCTTTCATATCGTGTGTGGGAAATCCCAATTGCGTCAAAGCGTAATTGCTTGCTTTTGCCAAGTCGGCAATGGTGTCGAGCAACGTCCCGTCCAAATCGAATATTACTAATTTCTTCATATCATTCTTTTTATTGTTTATCTGCTTACAAAGATAAACAACAAAGCTCGAAAGACAAAGGTTGAAATGAAACATATTGGCAATCATCCTTCCTACTTAAACCCTCCTTTACAGCATTATATAGGCATTTTGGTGGCAAGCCCTACCTACCGACCTGACAAGGCCTATCTACCGCGCTGGCAAGGCCTTGCCACCAAACGGGATATAGCTATCTAAAAAAACATCGCAAGCATAGCACGGTGGCTACGCTTGCGATGCGTTTTTATTTAGAAAGGGTAAGATGGTTATTTCTTATTTTTTGTAATGCGAAACCAGTCTACATCGGCCCAACCACCATCGTTGGTTTTGATAGCAGGACGAGTGCAGAACGTGCCTACCTTCGCACCAATCCATTTGCCCTCGCGTGCTTGGAAAGGTTTGCCCATTGGGGTGTACTTTTTACCATTGAGGCTGTAACTAAAGTCACAAATCACTTTTAGGTCGGTACCATCTCCGCTTGCTATCTTCTCGCCATTGGCGGTGAAGCGCACACGTAGGTAAATGGTGTTATCCTTTAGACTGAGGGTTTCGTTTACCACTTCAGGGTTTCCTCGGTCTGCTTTCTTGCAGTCTACTTGCGAAAGCACCAAGCCGTTGTCGGTATTTTCAAGAATCAAACCAGCGTAGTCCATTCCCATCACCACCAAGCCTGTGCGTTCGCCAGCATATCGCTTGTCGGGGCTGAAAGTAAGTTTCATAGTAGCCGTAAAATTATCTGAGGGAGTTTTTTGCAACAACAGGTTTGCTACATCCCACAGGTTCTTGCAATCTTCTACCACTGGATAAGAGTAGAGGCGAAGAAAACCTTTGTCGCCCGCACAGTAAGCCCACATCTCGTTTGCATTTGCATGCCACTGCCATTGTGGTGAGATAGTGAGACCATCAAACTCATCGCTCTCTTGTGGAGTGACGATGAGGTATGTTTTGCCAACGTTTGGTTTTTTGTAAGTAGCCACTGGTTCGCCACAGCCATCGCCATTTTTATCGATACCAATTACAGGCCATCCGTCTACCCATTTCATTGGTTGCAGATGAACGATACGTCCGTAAGCACCTACGTCTTGAAAATGCAAGAACCAATCTTCACCCGTTGGTGTGTCTACCCACGCTCCTTGGTGAGGGCCGTTTATGTCGGTATCACCTTGTGCCATCACAATTTTCTCTTCGTAAGGGCCGTAAACGTGTTTGGAACGAAGCACCACTTGCCATCCTGTGGCCACACCACCAGCGGGATGGAAGATGTAGTACATACCATCTTTTTTGAAGAATTTAGGTCCCTCGCAAGTCTGATGCGCTTCGTGTCCGTCGAAGATGATGCGCCCGGGCGTGATTGCTTTGGTAGCGTCTTCATTCAGTTCGCAAATGGTGATTACGCTCTTCATACCGGCACGACTGCCTGCATAGGCATACACCATATATACTCTACCGTCCTCGTCCCACAAAGGGCAAGTATCGATAATACCTTTTCCGGCTTTCACCAACACGGGTTCGCTCCACGGGCCAGCAGGGTCTTTGGCTTTCACCATATAAGCACCTTGGTCGGGGTCGCCCCAAAAGATGTAAAACTCTCCGTTGTGATGACGAATGGCTGGTGCCCACACACGATTGCCGTGTTCGGGACGCTCAGGACTAACTACTGGTGGCAATGCGTGGGGCACAGCCGCGCCAATAATGGTCCAGTTCACCAAATCTTTTGAGTGAAGAATTTGAAGACCGGGCAAGCAGTTGAAGCTTGATGAGGTCATATAATAATCGTCGCCCACACGACACGCGTCGGGGTCGGAATAATCGGCATAAAGAATGGGGTTTTTATACGTGCCGTCGCCCTGATCGGCCACCCAGACCTCAGACACATAGTTGTTTTGCGCAATCGCCGAACTCGAAACAAATAGTAGGCATAAGCCCATCGCTTTCAGTAAATTTTTCATGGATTGTGTATTATGATTAATATGTTGATTTTCAATGTTGCAAAGATATATTGTCTACATCATTTCAATGAAGAATAATCGTCCTATTAAGTGCATTATTTGTGCATCTATGTGGAAAAATTAAATAGAAAAGAGGTTGGAGAACGATTTTCTCCAACCTCTTTTTGTATTTTCAACAAGAAGCAACCGTATTATAAAACCTCCACCACACAAGGTAGTTCAAGCTCTTTACGCCAATTGCGAATGTAGTTGAACCACGCTTCGGGAGTTTTGTATCCAAAGTTCTCTTTCATTGAAGTAAAGGTAGAGTAATACTTTATATAGTCGCCACCTTTGGGTGAAACCAAATAGAGGTAGTTTGGTTTATCTTTCGCCTCGGCCACCACGTATTTTTGCGGCACATAGGTGGCAAGCCCCACAGTCTCTTTGGCATATTTCACGGTGTCGTTCACAGGCCAATCGGTGCCCCAGCATCCCACCAATCCATTGTTGTCCGAATAAGAGACCGATCCTTTCACATCTTGCACGCCTGTTGCAAACACCTCATCGGTGAGAGGCTCGGAGAAAAACACCTCCGCTACCACGTCTCGATGCCCTGCATACAAAGTATAGCGAGTGGTCACATCAAGTTCTTTGCCTTGATATTGCCATCCGTTTACTTCAAGCTCGGAAATAGTGCGCACAGGGCCATAGGCCAACACGCGCATCGTGCGGCTATCCACCGGATTGGTATGAATGGCTTTCTTGCCATCCCAACCCTTGAAACCACCTACACCGCAACTACCACTTACACGGAGCACATCATCGCCAAAACCATGCGCCAATTGCTCGTCGGTAGGATAAAACTGCGACTCTTCTATTTCGAAGCCTTTATTGAATTTGCCATAAATATCAATCGTTTGCTTGTGGTCGAAATAAATGCGATAGGCCACCAACTCCGACTCGAAAGCTGGCCCGTGGTGGTGCATCTGATTGTAGATATTGGCACTGCCCGGAATTGAGACCGAATGCACAGGCACGTGTTTGCCTTTTTTGTCGCTCACCAACATCTCGGCATATACGCGAGATGGATAAGTAGTTTTCGACTTCTCGGTAGAAAAAGTTATATCAAACGTGCGTTTGCCGCGTGCATTCATATCCACCACAAATGCCAATTCATCAGCTTTACGGTCGCCATCCAAATCGTCGAGCTGCGAAGGAATTTCTTTATCAGCCTGCATCACCACAGCCGATTTGGGCACAAACCCTAAATCCAGCTCTTGAATGTTCAATACGATTGGCTCGTCTACCCTGCTAATTGTAGAAGGATTGGACACCGACACTTTGATTGTTTTGGTAGTGGGCTGAGCGAATGCGCTGAAACAAAACACGCTCATAAGAAGACAAAATACTGTTCTCATACTGTTTATGTTATTTTTCACATACAAATATAACGACAAAAAAAGACAGTCCTATCAACAACTGATAAAAGACTGTCTTTCTCATCATTTATTTTATTTCAAAAAGCTATTATTTCTTGAAATCCATCTTCAAGCCTTTAGCATCTACACTCTCGTAAGCTTTGCCATCGATAGTCAAATCTTTAGAGCTTCTGATGTTCAACTCAGGTTGTGGAGTAGTTGTTTTGATTACTACATTTTCTAAAGTCACATTCTTTGTTTGGCTCAAGAATACGCCCTCTTTTGCATCAGACATAATCACGTTTTTCACGGTTACGTTTTCGATAGGCATTTCGGGCAATCCGTTGAAGAAAATAGCACGGCCAGAACCTTTGCAATACACATTCGAGATGTGAATATCACGGAATGCAGGAGTTTCTACTGTCACAGCTGGCAAATCATTCTTGGTGTTGGCTGCACGTTCTTCTTCTGTCTCTTCGCCTGGACCTTTGCCACCGTAAAACAAGTCGAACAATAAAGGTTCGTTAGGAATATCAATCATATTGATGTTGTTGATGTAAATGCCTTCTACAACACCACCACGACCGCGAGTGCTCTTGAAACGCAAACCCACATCGGTACCCATAAATGTACAATCGGACACATAGATATTTTTTACACCACCCGACATTTCGCTACCTACAACAAAACCACCGTGACCGTGCAACACAACGTTGTTTTTTACGATTACATTTTCGCAAGGCTGACCTCTGCGACGACCATCTTCGTTCTTACCCGATTTGATACAGATTGCATCATCTCCAGCATCAAACAAGCTATTGATTACCAATACGTTTTTGCAAGACTCAAGATCGAGCGCATCGCCATTTTGAGAGTACCAAGGGTTGAAAACCTTGATGTTGTTGATTGTCACATCGTGGCACGACAATGGGTGAAGACACCAGCTTGGAGAGTTTTTGAAAGTTGCATCTTGAAGCAACACTTTCTTACAGTTGATGAAGCTCAACAGCACAGGACGCAACCAAGGACGGATTTCATTCCACTCCTCTTCAGTCTCAATGCCTTCGGGCACATTAAACTCCTTACACGCATTGGCACCTTTCAAAGCACCAGCAGTAGGATACCAAATATTGTCTTCTACCACACCACCCGAAGCAAGCAATTTCTTCCATTGGTTGGCAGTCATCTTGCCTTTCTTCACAGGTCTCCAGCTATCGCCTTTACCATCGAATGTACCAAAACCTGTAATAGCGATGTTCTCAGCATCTTTTGCATAGATTGGCGACTGACAACGCTTTGTTTCCAAACCTTCGAAAGATGTTTCGATAATAGGATAAGCTTCAAAATCGTCGGTGAATAGCACCAAGCTATTATCTTCTGTGTGTAAGTTTACGTTGCTAAGCAGTTCGATAGGGCCTGTCAACCACAACCCTTCTGGGATTACTACTTTACCACCACCTTTTGCGTTTACCGCTTTGATGGCATTATTAATAGCTTCTGTATTCAAAAAGATACCGCCGCTTTTTGCGCCAAATTCCACGATACTCACCGAGTAGTTAGGAAATGACACTTGTTGCACTTTAGGCATTGAAAACGGAAGATCGTTATAAATACTTTCGTCAATTGTTGATTGTTTCTGTGAGCACGATTGCGACTGGCAGCCTACAGCAGTAAGCGCAAAGAATGCAGAAGCAACAAACAGAAAACCTTTAGCTAATTTGTTCATTGAAATACAAATGTTTCTATGGATTAATAATAAAATAAGGACAAATCTCGTTTAGTGTAGTTGCTGATAGAAGTACCTTATCTCGAACCGTCAGACTACCCTCCCGAGCCGTCTGACGGTAAATAAGGATAATAATTCATCTTAACCTAATTCTAACCTTAAATAAATATTATGAAATAACTTCTTCATTAACTGAATGCAAAGATAAATCCCACCCCCTCCTTCTATGTGTACAATCTGATAGTTTAGGTGTATTTTTTGTCCTTTTCGGCTTTTGACTGCACACATTTGGGGTTTTTATGCAAAATGTTCCTATCTTTGCAACCAAAATTAACTAATAAAGGTATGAGTTACAATTTATTGAAAGGAAAAAGAGGTATTATCTTTGGTGCTCTCAACGAACATTCAATCGCTTGGAAAGTAGCGGTAAGAGCCGTTGAAGAAGGAGCAACCATCACATTATCAAATACTCCTATGGCAATCCGTATGGGCGAGGTAAATGCACTTGGCGAAAAGTTGGGTTGCGAAGTAATCGCAGCCGATGCTACCAATGTAGAAGAGCTTCACACGGTGTTTGAAAAATCAATGGAAGTTCTTGGTGGACAAATTGATTTCGTTCTACACTCTATCGGTATGTCGCCCAATGTACGCAAAAAACGCACTTACGATGATTTGGATTATGGAATGCTGGATAAAACATTGGATATTTCGGCTGTTTCGTTCCACAAAATGATTCAAGCTGCTAAAAAAATAAATGCTATCGCCGAATATGGCTCAATTGTTGCACTTAGCTATGTGGCTGCTCAACGCACATTCTACGGATACAACGATATGGCAGACGCAAAAGCATTGCTCGAATCTATCGCACGTAGTTTTGGATACATTTACGGTAGAGAGCACAATGTTCGCGTAAACACCATTTCTCAATCGCCAACATTTACCACAGCTGGTTCGGGCGTGAAAGGAATGGACAAACTATTCGACTTCTCCGATCGTATGTCTCCACTTGGAAACGCTTCGGCCGACGAGTGTGCCGACTATTGCATCGTGATGTTCTCTGATTTAACTCGCAAAGTCACAATGCAAAACCTATTCCACGACGGTGGTTTCTCGAGTGTGGGTATGAGCCTTCGTGCAATGGCTACCTACGAAAAAGGTCTTGACGAATACAAAGACGAAAACGGAAACATCATCTACGGATAATACAGAAAATAAAAGGGGCTTTTCACGTTGTCGATTCTGACAACACGAAAAGTCCCTTTATCATATCCCTATATTAAGATTCGCTTAAAGAGGCGAATTTATTTAATTCAAATTCAAAACAAATTGTGCAATATTGAGCTACTACTTATTAACAAGTAGGCCACCAAATGTAAACAATCAACAGATTAGAAGTTAACATCTAACAAGCCCTTTTAATCAGCAGCAATCAATAGCACATATCATTTACAATTATCAGAAAATGGAAACTGCACTTTATTTAATACCTGTCACTTTAGGAGAAACCTCTATCGAATCGGTTTTGCCTGCTTATAATAAAGATGTAATAATGAGCATCCAGCACTTCATCGTGGAAGATGTCCGCTCGGCACGTCGTTTTCTGAAAAAGGTAGAAAAGAGTTTGGATATAGACACGTTACAATTTTATGTGCTCAACAAGCACACCACCCAAGAAGAAATATCAAGTTTCTTAAACCCGCTACTGAAAGGTCATTCAATGGGGGTAATTTCGGAGGCTGGATGTCCAGCCATAGCCGACCCTGGCGCAGACGTGGTTGCCATAGCCCAATACAAAAACCTGAAAGTGATTCCGTTGGTAGGCCCATCTTCAATCATCTTGTCTGTAATGGCATCGGGATTCAACGGACAAAGCTTTGCTTTTCACGGCTATCTACCCGTAGATTCGGGCGAACGTATCAAAAAATTGAAGATGCTTGAACAGAGGGTGTATGCCGAAGATCAGACACAGCTATTTATTGAAACTCCCTATCGCAATGCCAAAATGATAGAAGACATACTACAACATTGCAAACCGCAAACAAAACTTTGCATTGCAGCCAACATTACTTGCGAAGGAGAATTTATAAAAACGAAAAGTATAAAAGAGTGGAAAGGCAAAGTGCCCAACCTATCTAAGATTCCTTGTATATTTCTCTTATATCGATAATATCTCTTAAATAGTCGAACTCATTTTCAAAACACTCGCTAAAGAAGTTCTGACCAATATTTTGCTCTATCTGCTGAAGTTGCCAAAGCTTCCCACCCACAAAACGTTGATTGTTGAGCAACGCCTCATCGTTAATATCTAAAAGATACAAATAAATCAAACGATTGGTTACTTCGTTTTGAAATCGGTACATAATACTAAAGCTTGGTTTGAGATTGGGCACGTTGGGAAAATATTTCTGTACTATGCGATAACAACCATCTTCAAGCGATTCACCAAACTTCAGATAGGATTCACAAGGTATATCTGTTTTTCCCTTATCCAAAAGAAAGTTTTGCGAGCGTTCGCTCAGAAACAACATTCCATCGTGCAACACCGCTATCCGTATGACAGGGTAAAGTTCGGTAGAATGTTTTCCATCCAAAACATCCGCAGCCAATGTTTTACCAATCACACCTCCTTTAGGATTGACAACAGGAAAATATTCAGTCTGCTTTGATATTTTATTGAAATACAAAATACTGATTTGATTTAAAATGATGGTTAGCACCAAAAGAGAGGGCGGTGTGATGTGATACAGCCAAATTCTTGCAACCTCACTTGTGGGAAATGCAAATAACAGATTCAAGACAATGGCGATAGCGTGAAAAAAGCCCAATATCAAATAGATATGAATTGCCACAAAACTTGATTCAATGCCTTGTGCCAATCGCTTTTTATCGGCAAAACGACTTCGTTTAAGATATGAGTTTATAAATCGTTTTTTATGAAGAAATAGTGTCAGAGTGGTAATTAAAAGTGCAATCTCCAAAACCATAGGATACTCCCTGGGAGGAATGCTCTGTGAAAACAACAAAGCTGCTACTCCTACAAGTATCAAAATAGCCGTAGACAGATAGAGAATAATGTTGGGAATGCTTTTTTCTTTATTTCGTATATAGTAAAAAGAGTATAACAAAGCCATACTTATGCCCACACAAACTGCGATGCCCTCCGTCAACCATTCGCACAACAAAATAGAAATAATCACCGGAATAAATCCCAGCGACATATTAAAACTCCACGACAATATACCCTTACGCCTCATTTTTCAACCTATTTTGTATACTTAACCAATCAATTCGTTTTACTCTTTCAAACGATTGCTCTCTAACAACTATTTTTCGCTTCATAAAGTTTATTTCTCAAAGTTAAATCGAGTTTATTTAAGGATGTGTTTATCGGCATGATAGGACGAACGCACCAAAGGAGCACTTTCTACCTTTGAAAACCCTTTATCTAATGCCGTGTTTTTATATTTCTCAAATTGCTGTGGATGAATGTATTCTGCAACTGGATAGTGTCGCAAGGTAGGTTGTAGGTATTGTCCAATTGTCAGTATTTGGCAGCCTACTCTTATTAAATCATCCATCAACTCTTCTACTTCGGCTTCTGTTTCGCCCAGCCCAACCATTATGCCACTTTTTGCTACTACACCAGTTTCGGCAATGCGCTGCAACACCAGCAGACTGGTATCGTAATCGGCAGCACTTCGCACCATTGGACTTATTCGACGCACTGTTTCCATATTGTGAGAAATAATATCGGGAGAAGCTTCCACCACTTTTTCTATTAAATTAGTTCTTCCTTGAAAATCGGGAATCAAGACTTCAATAGTAATATCAGGATTCAGACGCTTAATTTCTTGAATGGTGACAGCCCAATGAGACGCACCCAAATCATCCAAATCATCTCTATCTACCGAAGTAATAACTGCGTGAGAAAGCTTCATCAATGCGATGGACTGAGCCACAGAGGTTGGCTCTTGAGGATTTAGAGGTTGTGGTTTTCCAGTTTTAGTATTGCAAAACTTACAACTACGTGTACAAATATCACCACCAATCATAAATGTAGCAGTTCCTTTGCCCCAACATTCACCAACATTGGGACAGCGTCCACTGCTACATATCGTATGCAATTTGTGCTCGTCTACAATTCGTTTTGTATCAGTATAGCGTCCATTGGCTCCGAAGTTTACTTTGAGCCATTCGGGCTTTTTCACGCGTTCGCTCATTACAAATTATTCAAAAAGAAGTTAGTCATACGACGATACAAATGATTTCGTGTATTGCCGCCATAAATTCCGTGATTGCGATTGGTGTAGATTTGCATGTCAAATTGCTTATCGAGCTGCACCAAATGTTCGGAATACTCTGCTGCATTTTGAAAATGCACGTTGTCATCTGCCATACCGTGAATAATGAGCAAGTTACCATTCAGTTTATTTGCTCTGTCAAAAGCAGAAGAGGCTTTATATCCCGTCGGGTTTTCTTTGGGCGTACGCATATATCGCTCCGTATAAATTGTATCGTAAAACTTCCAATCGGTAGGTGCAGCCACTGCTACCCCTGCTTTAAACACAGGCGTGCCTTCGCTCATACTCATCAACGTGGTATAGCCGCCATAGCTCCACCCCCAAATACCGATACGATTTTTATCCACATAAGGCAATGTGCCTAAATATTTAGCAGTGGCCACTTGGTCTTCTGCTTCTTGCACACCCAGTTTAAGATAGGTGCTTTTTTGAAACTCTGCTCCACGACCACCTGTGCCACGACCATCCACACAAACCACGATGTAGCCGAGTGTAGCCATATAAGTTTCCCAGCTTACACCAAAGCTGTCTAACACCTGCTGCGAACCGGGGCCACTGTATTGGAACATAATAACTGGGTATTTTTTGTTAGATGAAAAGTCAGTTGGTTTCATCATCCAGCCATTTAGCTCAATGCCATTAGGGGTTTTGAAAGTGAAGAAATCTTTTTGAGGAAGAGATTGATTTGCAACCTTATCTTTAAGCTCATTGTTCGCAATCAATGTTTTCAGCACTTTGCCGTTGTTGTCGTTCAGCGTGGTGACAGTAGGTGTATTCAAGTTGGAGTATGTATTGACATAATACTGCATCGAGGGGCTAAAAATAGCATTGTTCATCCCCTCTTGTTGAGACAATTTTGTTTTTTTCCCTTTCTTATCAACTTTATACACCGCTTGTCGCATCGGGCTGTCTTCATTGCTTATATAATAGAAATCACCATTTTTGGCATCATATCCCAAAAAAGATTTCACTTCAAAATCGCCCTTAGTCACTTGCTTCTGAAGATTTCCACCAGGACTATACCAGTACAATTGAGGGAATCCATCCTTCTCGCTCAAAAAACTAAAACCTTCGGGATAGAATTGGATATTATCGAAAATATTATCGTTGATATAATAAGGTGATTCATCGCGAAGCACCAATTTTGCTACGGTAGAGCGTGGATCAACATAATACATATCAAATTTGTTTTGATGGCGATTCAAAGTCATCACCACCAGTTTTGTAGGATCTTCGGTGAAGCGAATGCGCGGAATATACCCATCGGCATCCACGGGAACTTTCATTGTACGTGTTACTTTCGATTTAATATCAAACGTACGCACTTCTACATTCGAGTTTTTTTGTCCTGCCTTAGGATATTTATAAGAGTAGCTTCCAGGATAATCTTCGTATTGGCTTTGCTTGGGTGCTTCGCCCGCAAAAAGCTGAAAATCGAATGTAGGCACATTGGTTTCATCAAAACGTATGTATGCAAGCATCGAATTGTCGGGACTGAACTCCAGTGCATTTTTCATTCCAAACTCCTCTTCGTAAACCCAATCGGGATGCCCGTTGATAATGGAATTAAACTCACCATCTTCGGTCACTTGGCTTTCGCTATTGCCATAAAGCATCTTCACCAAATAGATATTGTTGTTGCGAACAAAAGCTACCATTGTTTCATCGGGCGAGAACACGGGTGTTTGTTGAGCACCACCATCCGAGAGTTTTTCAAGCTTGTTGTTGGTAGTCACTCCATCGGTATTTCTGCTTAGAGGGTAAAGATAATATTCGGCAACAGTAGAATGACGATAGATAGGTTGCGTGTTGGTAGCAATCAAGAGCTTTGTTCCTTTGGGCGAGAACAGAAAACTATCAAACGTTTTAAAACCACCCTCACGCGCTTTATTTACATCAAATATCACTTCGACAGGCTCGCCAGTTCTAAAAGAGTATTTTGTGATTTGTGTACCTTCATTGTTCATTTGAGCATAATGTTCTCCATCGGGCATCGGAACAATGTTTCGGATTGTTTGGGGACGATACTTGCCATCCACTACATCTTTCAAACTTAGTTTTTCATTGCTTTGCGCCACAATAGCACAGATATTCAACGACAGCAATAGTAGAAAAAACATTTTCTTCATCTTCACCTAATAATTGAGAGGGGGTTAAATAATAGTTGTGCAAAACTAATTAAATTATAGACTATTCGTATCGAAGATGCCGCTAAAATTAACAGGTATAACTATTATTTTTTAAGATTATAACCACATCTCCCTACTCTCATCAAAGTTTTTTGCTGTGGCTTATGGCAAATTGGGCAAACAAGTGTGGTAGTGCGCCTTCTTGTCCTTGCTGCTGCACAAAGCAGAAATCGCGATTCATTGCCATATCTTTTATATCGACTATGCGCAGCACGCCTGCCGCCAACTCTTTGGTGACCGAACGCACAGAGACCAACCCGATGCAATCGGTATATTCTAAAAACAGTTTTATGCTTTCGGTGCTTCCAAGATACATCAACACACGAAGTGAAGAGAGTTTGATTCGATGGGCCAATAAAGCGCGTTCTATCACATCGAGTGTACCCGAACCACGTTCACGCATCACAAGCGGAAGCTCTATAAGTTGCTGTGGTGTTATCTCATCGGGCACAATAAGTTTGCTTTGCGTACTTATCACAGCCACAATTTCATCTTTAAGAAAAGTAGTATATTTCAAATTGGGCAAACGAAAAACTCCCTCAACCAATCCTAAGTCGATGCGATTTTCTTGCAAAGCAGCCTCGATAGTACGTGAGTTTCCACTCATTACCGACAGGTTTACTCGAGGAAACTTCCGCACGAAATTGCCCAAAAACAGCGGAAGCACGTACTGAGAAATTGTAGTACTTGCTCCCAGCCGAAGCTCGCCTGTATATTCGCCATTGAGCAGGTGCATTTCATATTCCAGCTGCTTGTAGGCATCGAGTATGCGTTCACTGTGTTCCAATAACAATTTCCCAGCTTCGGTCAGTGAAATTTTACTTCCTTGCCTATCAAACAAGCGTGTTTGATAACAAGCCTCCAACTCTTGTATATGTTTAGATATAGCAGGCTGGCTGATATACAACTCGTGCGAGGCCTTAGTAAAACTTAGGTTCTTGGCTACACTCTGAAATACTCTCAATCGAAAGTCGGACATAACACAGGCGATGATGTTTGTTATTTCCTAAATTTCATCGGGCTGAATGCCCAGTGCCTGCATTACAGGAAACACCAATAACTCCCAATGGTATGAAATGCGATCGGTTGATTCGTTCATACGATATTGAATCACTTCCTTGTTTTCTACCGTATCGAGCAAGTCGATAACTTCCGCATCATAGCTTTTGTCCGCTGCGAGCACGATAATTCGTTGCACCTCGGTTGAGTCTATAACGACACGTAATATATCGAGAACCAGCTCATCAATTGTAACCATATCTTCGCAGGGCACACCAGCAAAGATAAACTCACCTAAATCGCCCGAAAAAGCCATTCCGTCCAACTCATTGCTTATATCCGATGGTTTGGTATTTACGATTTTAGTATTCTCATTATTGTAAATCAACAAGACCTGTGTTTCATTGTCACCTACCTGATATTTGACATCCATCGCCAAATATTCGATGAACAAAGCCAAATCTATCTGCTGTAAAGTGCGGTTTAGTTTGCGTTCAAAGTATCTTTTCATATCTCCTATCATAAAGTTGAGATAGGCTACATCTATTAATATTACGTTAGCGGGTAATTTCAATTCCTCTTCTTCTGTCATCATAAACTTATGTATTATTTGTTTTTGAGTGGATAAAGATACAACAATCCTTTTAGTTGGTCGATACATCAATCTCGTTTTTTTGAGGGCAAAAGGCGTTTATCTATGATTCAATTTATCAGAACAGCAAGCACTGCACATAAAATAATATGACAAAATGTCAATCCATTAACTTAAAAAGCTGAAAAATAGGCAGAAATCGGACAATGGCAAATCTTTTGCGCACAATAAAGCGTTATAAAAAAATGAAATTTAAAGGAGATAATACAATATGAATTTTAACAACTTTACAATTAAATCTCAAGAGGCTGTTCAGGAGGCTATCAATTTGGTGAATGCCAACGGGCAACAGTCTATCGAACCTGTGCATTTAATGGCAGGCTTGATGAAAGTAGGTGAGAACGTAACCAATTTTATCTTCCAAAAGTTAGGTGTAAACGGCCAACAGATAGCTTTGGTTATTAACAAACAGATAGAATCTCTTCCCAAAGTGTCGGGTGGTGAACCTTATTTGAGCAGAGAGTCGAACGAAGTGCTTCAAAAAGCCAATCAATACTCTAAAGAAATGGGCGATGAGTTTGTTTCGCTCGAAGCCATTCTTTTGGCTTTGCTACACGTGAAGAGCACGGCATCTACCATACTGAAAGATGCAGGGATGAGTGAAAAAGAGCTGCGTGCAGCTATCGCCGATTTGAGAAAAGGAGAAAAAGTGACCTCACAATCGAGTGAAGAGACTTATCAATCACTCGAAAAATATGCCATCAATTTAAACGAAGCTGCCCGCACAGGCAAGCTCGACCCCGTGATAGGGCGCGATGATGAAATACGCCGTGTGCTCCAGATATTGAGCAGACGAACCAAAAACAATCCTATATTGATAGGCGAACCCGGTACAGGAAAAACAGCCATCGTAGAGGGATTGGCCCACCGTATATTGCGTGGCGATGTGCCCGAAAACTTAAAAAACAAAACCATCTATTCACTCGATATGGGCGCACTGGTGGCAGGAGCCAAGTTTAAAGGCGAATTTGAAGAACGATTGAAATCGGTAGTGAATGAGGTAAAAAAGTCGGAAGGAGACATCATTCTTTTTATCGACGAGATACACACCCTTGTAGGAGCTGGCAAGGGCGAGGGTGCAATGGATGCGGCCAATATACTGAAACCTGCATTAGCGCGTGGCGAACTGCGTTCGATTGGAGCTACCACACTCGACGAATATCAAAAGTATTTTGAAAAAGACAAAGCTCTTGAACGTCGTTTTCAGATAGTGCAAGTAGATGAACCTGACACATTGAGCACCATTTCCATCCTTCGCGGATTGAAAGAACGCTACGAAAACCACCACCACGTGCGCATCAAAGACGATGCGATAATTGCCGCCGTAGAGCTGAGCAGCCGATACATCACCGACCGTTTCTTGCCCGACAAAGCTATCGACTTGATGGACGAGGCGGCATCTAAACTACGTATGGAGGTAGATTCGCTTCCCGAAGAGCTGGATGAAATATCACGTCGCATTCGTCAACTCGAAATAGAACGTGAAGCCATCAAACGCGAAAAGGATAAGCCCAAGATGGACACCATCAGCAAAGAGCTTGCCGACTTGAAAGACCAAGAAAAATCGCTGAAAGCAAAATGGCAAAGCGAAAAAACCCTGATGGACAAAATCCAAGAAAACAAGGTGCAAATTGAAAATCTGAAGTTTGAAGCCGACAAAGCCGAACGTGAAGGCGACTACGAAAAAGTAGCAATGATTCGTTACAGTAAGTTGGGCGAACTGGATAAAGAGATAGAAGAGTTTCAAGCAGAGCTTCGCCAGATGCAGGGCGACAAAGCAATGATAAAAGAAGAGGTAGATGCGGAAGACATAGCCGATGTTGTGTCGCGCTGGACGGGTATCCCTGTGAATAAAATGCTGCAAAGCGAAAAAGACAAGCTGCTACACCTCGAAGACGAGTTGCACCAGCGTGTGATAGGACAAGACGAGGCCATCGCCGCGGTGTCGGACGCTGTGCGTCGTAGTCGTGCTGGCTTGCAAGACCCCAAACGCCCCATTGGTTCTTTCATCTTCTTGGGCACTACGGGTGTGGGAAAAACAGAGTTGGCAAAGGCTCTTGCTGAGTTTTTGTTTGATGACGACTCGATGATGACACGCATTGACATGAGCGAATATCAAGAGAAACACAGTGTATCGCGATTGGTTGGAGCACCTCCCGGATATGTGGGTTACGATGAAGGTGGACAACTGACAGAGGCGATTCGCCGTAAACCTTACTCGGTAGTATTGTTTGATGAAATTGAGAAAGCACACCCCGACGTGTTCAACATCCTGCTCCAAGTGCTCGATGATGGACGACTGACCGATAACAAAGGACGTGTAGTCAATTTCAAGAACACCATCATCATTATGACCTCGAATATGGGTAGCCACTTCATACAGGCTCAGATGGAAAATCTGCACGGTGAAAACAAGGAGCAGGTGATTGAAGAAACCAAACAAGAGGTGCTGAATATGCTGAAAAAAAACATTCGCCCTGAGTTTTTGAATCGTATTGATGAGACCATTATGTTCTTACCTCTCAACGAAACAGAGATTAAGGAAATCGTGGGACTTCAAATTCACGCTGTTCAGAAGATGCTTGCCGAAAATGGTGTTGACTTGGAGCTGACCGAAGAGGCTTTGGATTTTATATCAAAAGCTGGTTTCGACCCCGAATTTGGTGCACGCCCAGTGAAGAGAGCGATACAACGCTATTTGCTAAACGACTTGTCGAAGAAGCTGTTGGCACAAGAGGTAGATAGAACTCGCCCCATCATTGTGCAAAGCGATGGTACAGAGCTGACATTCAGCAATTGACACTACCTTTATACTCATAAAAAAGCCTGACATTTGTCAGGCTTTTTGTATTTAATGCGCTCAGTAAACAAAAACAATTTATCAAACCTAAACAGTTTCATCAGTTTCTGTTCGATGAAACTGTTGTTTCAAGGCCGTGAAACTTTAGTTCCAAGGGGGAGAAACTTTTGTTTCAACAGGGTGAAACTAAATCGAGCTCAGAGTTAGCTCATACCCACATCGGTATGTCCATCTTCATCGTTTCCTTGCACACGCTGTATGGTTTGCAAAGCCAAATAAGTATCACCAAATTTTTCGTAATTATCACCTTCAATATCAAACGTATCTTGATGTTCTTCTTCAATCTCTATCAGTTTTTCAAACAATCGTTTAGATGTAGCATCGCCCTCTTCGCCACATTGTTTTGCAAAGTCGTTGTATAAGTCCACCGTTTTGCTTTCCATATCGGCAGCTATCTGAAGCACTTTCTTTATATCGAGATCTATCTTATTATCTTTCTTTTCCAAATAAACAATGTCCGAAACGGGCTTCATTATCACATCACCCTTCAGGAATAGAATCCTGTCGGAAAGCATATCAATGTGCATCATCTCTTTGATAGCTACGCTTTTGAATAATTTTGCCAAATGAGTATATCCTTTGTCTTCGAAATGAAATTGAAAATAGAGGTATTGCAATACAGTCTCAATCTCTTTTGCTACACCCTTGTTCAATAGCTTAATGCTTTTTTCTCTATTTGCCATAGTCGTATGATTTTTAATTAATTATGAATTTATTTGAAACAATCATCGAAAGGAAAAAGTTCTTTGTGTGTAGTCGGTTTATCAAGACTAACCACATCGCATATTTGGCCTTGAGCATAAACAATAGAACGTATAGAAATAGTTAGCAGGGTGAAAACGACTTTATCTTCTACGGAAATTGTATATTTGTGACTCATTTAACAGATTAGACAGGAAAGTAATGAAAATATTCCCTACAAGCAGCATCAAAAACTTAGATGCTTACACAATAGAAAACGAAGGCATAAGCTCTATCGACCTGATGGAGCGTGCAGCCACGGCACTAACCGAAGCCATTGCTGAGCGTTGGGATTCCGATATGCCCGTTATGGTTTTTGCAGGCCCGGGCAACAACGGTGGAGACGCATTGGCAGTAGCACGAATGTTGTGCGAAAAAGAGTATCGCGTAGAGGTGTACTTATTTAATACCAAAAACAAGCTGTCGGCCGATTGCGAATACAACAAGGAGCTGCTGCAAATGATGCCTGAAGTGACCTTTCACGAAATCATCAACCAGTTTGTGCCCCCCACCATTACACCCGACCATTTGGTGATAGATGGTTTGTTTGGTTCGGGGCTGAACAAACCCCTTAGTGGTGGGTTTGCTGCCGTGGTGAAGCTTATCAACTCTTCGTCTGCTACCATCGTATCTATCGATATTCCGTCGGGGCTGATGGGCGAGGACAACTCGTTTAACGTGAGAGCCAACATTGTGAAAGCGGATGTGACCCTAAGCCTGCAAATGCCAAAACTATCGTTTTTGTTTGCCGAAAATGCCGAACTAATAGGCGACTGGGACTTGGTGGATATAGGGCTGAGCAAAGAGGGCATCGAAGAGATTGACTCTAACTACTCGATTTTGGAACTGGACGACATACAACCACTCGTAAAAACACGCCCTAAGTTTGCGCACAAAGGACTGTTTGGGCACGCTTTGCTCATAGCAGGCTCTTACGGTATGGCGGGCGCATCGGTGCTGGCAGCAAAAGCCTGTTTGCGCTCTGGTGTGGGATTACTCACCATTCACGCACCTTTTGGCAATAACGTGATTTTGCAAACATCCGTGCCCGAAGCAATGGTAGAAAACGACCTGCACGAAAGAATATTTGGCGAAGCCACCGACACCGACGATTATCGCGCCGTGGCAATAGGCCCCGGACTGGGACAGAGCGAACTGACCGAAGCTGCTTTTTTAGAACAAATCAAAGAGTGCCAATCGCCAATCATCGTAGATGCCGATGGGTTGAATATCCTGTCGAACAATCGCTCGTGCATCAGCACACTACCCAAAGGTTCTATCCTCACCCCCCACCCCAAAGAGCTGGAGCGTTTGGTGGGTAAGTGCCAAAACTCATTTGAGAGACTGAGCAAAGCCGCCGAATTAGCACGAACTGCACAAGTCTACATTGTGCTGAAAGGAGCCTACACAGCCATCATCACACCATCGAGCAGCTATTACTTCAACCCTACTGGAAACCCGGGAATGGCTACGGGAGGAAGTGGCGATGTGCTAACGGGTGTTTTGCTGGCACTGCTGGCACAAGGTTATGCGGCAGAGGATTGTTGCAAAATGGGTGTCTTTGCACACGGATTGGCAGGCGACTTGGCTAAAAAGAAATTGGGCGAAACGGGAATGACCGCAAGCGACATTGTGGCCTACTTGCCTATGGCATTCAAGCTGATAAGCGAATAAAGGTTAAGAGGAAGTGGAGTTTCAAGATAACTTCACTAAATTTGCTATATAAACCAGTAAACATCAAAAAGCGAGAAATGAAGAGAATCGTTCTTTTAACAGGAGTTTTGGCAGCCACGATGAGCGGATTCGCCCAAACCGAAGTAGTTTCGGGGGTGATGCGTGGAAAAGATTATGGAGTGACGTATGCACTGCCCAAAACTTACATTGAAATAGAAGCAAAAGTAAATAAAGTGAACTACACACCGGGTGAGTTTGCCAAATATGCCGATAGATACCTACGACTAAAAAACGTGTCGACTGAACCGGAAGAGTATTACGACCTGACGGGTGTTGCAGCAAAAATAACAGGCGTGCCCGACAAAGAGAACGTTTACTTTGTGAAGATGAAAGACCGAACTACCGCACCGCTTATTGAACTAACGGACGACGGTCTTATCAAATCGATAAATGTACCAAGAAGCAGTTCGGGACAAACCACAGCCACACCTGCCGAAGCAGCAAAGCGAAAAGCATTAGATCCACGCGACTTCTTAACTGAAGAGATTTTGACCGCCAACTCAACTGCTAAAATGGCCGAATTGGTGGCAAAAGAGATTTATAGCATCCGTGAAAGCAAAAACGCATTGGTGCGTGGGCAAGCAGACTTTATGCCCAAAGATGGCGAACAAATGAAACTAATGCTCGAAGCTTTGGAAGACCAAGAAAAAGCGTTGACGGAAATGTTTGCTGGACATTACGATATAGATCCAATCCCTTATACTATACGGGTGGCTCCCAATAAAGAGCTGGACAAAGCGGTGGCATTCCGCTTCTCAAAGAAGCTGGGTATTGTAGGAAACAACGACCTTTCGGGCGAACCAATCTACATATCAATTAAAGATTTGAAAACAGTAAGCATCCCCGAAGAGGATAATAAGAAAAAGGTGGATGGAGTGGCATACAACGTGCCAGGAAGAGCTATGATAACCCTCACAAAAGACAGAAAAATATTGCTTGAAGAGGAGATGCCTATCACTCAGTTTGGAACGGTAGAGTATCTGGCACCTGCGCTATTCAATAAAAACTCAACGATTAAGGTTATCTTCAACCCTGCAACAGGAGGCTTGTCTAAGGTTGATCGGGAAGAAGGTAAATAATAAAACCATCTTTTTGCAACTGGGCAATATAAGTAGTGACACGTGACTCGTAGTTCGTTTCGTTTTCGAAATGTTCTGCGAGTTTTTCAATTATCTCCCCTACACTTCGTTCGCCGTCAATCAATTGCCACACGGCCGTGCCGTGTTCTTCGAGCCTTACCTTAATATCGGCAGACAACCCACGCGGCAACATAAAACGTTTCATCCACTCATATTTGAACCGTGGAAAGACGATAACAATGCAATCGTCTTCCCATTCGGTTGTGATATGTGTGCTACGGAAGGGAACTACATCCAACAAGTTGATTTTTTCTTTCGTAGCCATAAGCCTTTATTTTTGAATATTCGGAAGTTCAAGTCCATACCCTTTCTTCTTGTTTTCGGCTTTCAGCCAAATGCCAACAAAAAGAGCCAACACACCAAAAAGAGCGAAAATAGACATTGGCAATGTATAGTCATAAGTTTGTGCGCCGTCCACTACGGGGCCTTTGCAATAAGTGTCGAGTACCCATCCTATCAACAAAGGCACACCCATCAATCCCCAGTTTTGCACCCAGAAAATCAAAGCATAAGCCGTACCCAACTGCCGTTCGGGAATGATTTTGGGCACAGAGGGCCACATAGCCGAAGGAACCAACGAGAACGCAAAACCAAGAATAATCATAATAATAGTGGCAAACCACCATACATTGAAAATAGGCAAAGCAAACAAAGTGTGAACCACTATAAGCATTATAGATCCAATAATCATCAGAGTAGCCCCCTTGCCAATGCGGTCGTAGAGCGAACCGAACACAGGTGTAAGAATAATGGCTCCGATAGGCAACAAACCAGGAATAGTGCCTGCCAATTTAGGGTCTACGTGATACTTCTGCACCATCAAATCGGCAGCATATTTAATAAAAGGGAATACAGCCGAATAGAACAGCACGCAAAGCAATGCGATAAGCCAAAACCCCTTATTAGTTACAATCAGCAATATATCTTTTGCACGAAAAGGTTCTTCGGGCTCTTCACCATCGGCTTCCAAAGACCGGTCGAGTTTTTTATCGTAGAAGTTGTAAATGAAGAAAGCTACTGTGCCAATGCAAAGCAAAATCAAACAGAATAAAATCGGCATTGGAATGTTGGTGTGAAATGTGCCAAGCTCATCGTAAAAACCAAAGTATTCGGCCATAGGCACAGTGAGAACCATAGCCAATGTAGTACCAATGCGTGCGGTAGACATCTCGATGCCCATAGCCAACGCCAACTCTTTACCTTTAAACCATTTCACGATAATCTTAGACACGGTAATACCTACGATCTCTACACCTACACCAAAAATAGCATAGCCAAGAGCTGCCAAAAACACTTGCGTTTTGAAACCTAAAATCGTGGTGCCCTCCGCAAAAGTAGAGGCTACGGCATAATATTTCAGGGCACATCCTACCACCATCAACACACAAGCCCACGAACCTGTGAAGCGTACTCCCATTCTATCGAGAATAATCCCACCGAAAATAAGCATCAGTAAGAATACATTGAACCAACCATAGGCACTGGTAAAGAAACCATAATCGAGGCTATCCCACATCAACTCTTTTTCGAGCATCGGTTTTAAAGGAGACATCACGTCGGTTAGGAAATAGCCACACAACATAGTGAAAGCAACCAAAGCAAGCACACTCCAGCGCATTACTTTAGAATCATTGAGTTTTTGTTTTAAAAGTTCTGTCATTGTGATATAAAAAACAGGATTAATATAGATACTTATTAGACAAAGGTAGCCAAATATTAACTGTTTGCGTCAAATTGCATCATCTTTTTGCATAAAAACAGCAAGGGCGATAGAATCTTTACGACTCTATCGCCCTTACGATATATCTATATTCGTGCGAATGTTAATTTTCTGGTTGCTGAGTAGCTTGAACAGGAGCTTCAACTTCTACCTCTTCTACCACAGGAGCAGCTGTGCCCATTGGAAGATTGTAAGGGTTTGTACCCTCTTCTTGTTGAGCTTGTTCTAAGATAATGTTTTGTGTTTTAGAGATACGAGTTGGAACTACCCACGCAGCACCAATACTCAACACTACTATAAAGATAGCCAATCCCCACGTTGCTTTTTCGAGAAAATCTGTAGTTTTACGTACACCCATAATTGCGTTTGAAGATGAGAATCCCGATGCAAGACCGCCACCTTTTGAGTTTTGAATCAGCACGATGAAACACAACAATACGGCTGCAATAACCATTAAGATAATTAGTAATAGATAAAACATTTTTGTTATTTTGATTTAGCGTTAATAATCAATTTCTCCAAGAATCGAATTTGGTCTGCAAAGTAAGCATTTTTTTTTGGATATTTCAAACTTAACTTTTTAATTATTTCGAGTGCCTTGGAATATTTGCGCTGTTTTATGTATATTTTAGCCAATGTCTCTGTAAAATAGCTATTGTCTTCATCCTCTTGCAAATAGGGTTGATGTTCAAAGTTGTCATTCGCAGGATTTTCATCCAAATCGTTCAACTGCATAAAAGCAACTGGTTGAGCCTCGCTATGCTCAATGAAACCATCAATGAGTTCAAACCCCTTTAGCTTAGGGCTACCCTCTACTTGTTCGGTTTCACCGTCGGTGTGTTCCATCAAAAAAGAGGTATAATCCGTGGCGTAATCCAAATCCTTAGATACAGCAGCATCTTCGGGCATATTAGCCAAAAAAGCATCTATCAGTGTCAGAGTGCGATCGCCATCAACAACTTCACCATTTTCAATCTCTTTTTCTTCTATGCGGAGTGGATATACATTGTCTCCTTCGAGTAAATAAAAAAGTATTGTCCGATTGGTGATATATAAAGTAGCTTTTTTAAGCTCTGCTCCAAATGTAATATCGTGAAGTAAAAACAGATTTTTAAGATATAGCAGACGCAACGTTTGGCTATAAGGAAAGCGTGCAAGCTGCATTCTAAGCTCGTACAATGTATCCTTATTCAGCATTTCGGGATGCTGAATCCATTGTTGAAGATTCAAATTTGTCATTTATAGATTACCAGTTAGCAACAGTTGCGTTAAATATTTGCTCTACAATCTCCTGAACCATTTCCGCAATCAAAGGGTCTTGTACCGCTGTGAGCAATTGGCTCGAATCATACGTACGAAAAGCAGAGAATTGTTGTTCAAAATCTTCCGTATGATTGGTATTGTTCACAAAACGAACGTTCACCGTTATAGTCAATTTCGTTTTCGATGAGTAGCCATCGGCTTGTACCGCCTCATTATATTGATTGTATCCAGTGATTTCTCCTTCAATATGCAAATCACCATTAGCTTTCACCAATTGTAGTCGGGTTTGCCTGATAAATATATCTCGTAGCTCGTCATTAAACCGTGTGCCAAGAGGAGCATATACATACGCCGATTTTATAGGAAAATCTTCAATACAAATTGTTTTAACCTTGTCGTAATTGATGGAAGAACCATTAAATTTATAAGAGATTGTACAAGCCATTACAAGCAAAGGCAGTACCGAAATAAGTGCTACGTGTTTTATTATTTTAATCCAATCCATATTCTTTTATTTTTCTATAAAGTGTTCGTTCCGAGATATTCAAATCTTGAGCTGCACTTTTTCTTTTCCCGTTATGTTTCTCCAATGCTTTTCGTATCATCTCTTTCTCTACATCATCGAGCGAAAGGGATTCTTCTACATACTCAGTTGGTTCGGGGATGTCACTCATATCAGACAGTGGCGTTTTTACAGTATGAATAATTGTAGGCAAGGTAGTAACTGGAGGAACAACTGGCACAGGAGTATTCATTACAGCAACGTCTCCCCCACGCTCATTCATCAGATTGTGTACTATGACCTTTAATTCGGACACTTCTTGCCGCATATCAAACAACAGAGTATAAAGCATTTCACGCTCACTATCAAAGCTTTTATTATCTTTACCCATAATGGCTGGTAGTCGTGGAGAGCCAATAGATGGCAAATAGCTTTGCAGTATTTTTGCATCAATATCCCGATTTGTTTCTATAATAGATATTTGTTCTGTGATATTTTTCAGTTGTCGCACATTGCCTGGCCAAGTATAGGCCAGCAATACTTGTTTAGCATCTTCCGTCAATTGAATCGCAGGCATTCTATATTTTTCCGCAAAATCGGTAGCAAATTTTCGAAAGAGCAATAATACATCATCCCCCCGTTCTCGCAAAGGTGGCACTTGTATGGGCACTGTATTCAAGCGATAATACAAGTCTTCACGGAAGCGTCCATCGGCTATTGCACTCATCAAATTTACATTGGTAGCAGCAACAATACGCACATCCGTCTTTTGCACTTTAGAAGAACCTACTTTTATAAACTCACCACTTTCGAGCACACGAAGCAGGCGTGCTTGTGTAGACATAGGCAGCTCACCTACCTCATCCAGAAAAATGGTTCCTCCGTTGGCCTCACCAAAATAGCCTTTACGTTCACCAATCGCACCAGTGAAAGCACCTTTCTCGTGACCAAATAATTCAGAATCGATAGTTCCCTCAGGAATAGCTCCACAGTTTACTGCTATATATTGGCCGTGTTTTCGCTTGCTATATTGATGAATAATTTGCGGAAAACTCTCCTTTCCCACTCCACTTTCACCTGTTATCAGCACAGAAAGATCGGTAGGTGCCACTTGAATAGCAATATCAATATCGCGTGATAAAGTTTCGTTATTACCAATAATACCGAATCTTAGTTTCACCTGTTGTATTTCCGCCCTTGTCATATCTCAATAAAAACTCTATCGTAAAACTTTATAAATCATCGTCAACTGTGTCAAGCTTCAGCTTATCACTATCATCTCTTTTTTCGTAATATTGCTTTCTTAATGGATGCGCTCTGGCCGCTTTCTCACGTTCGCGATTCCGGTAAACATCCATAGCCACATAAATAGCCTGACGAAAGGAATCTTCGTTGGCCACGCCCTTACCTGCTATATCATAAGCAGTGCCGTGCGCCGGAGAAGTACGAATCACAGGAAGTCCAGCGGTGTAATTTACTCCATCCTCCATCGCTAATGTTTTGAAAGGAGCAAGTCCTTGATCGTGATACATTGCCAAAATACCATCAAAATGAGCAAAGTTGCCAGAACCCATAAAGCCATCTGCGGGATAAGGCCCGTAACATAAGAATCCTTTTTTTGCCATATCCTGAATAGCGGGAATAATAATCTCTTCTTCTTCTTTTCCAATAAGTCCTTCATCGCCAGCGTGAGGATTCAATGATAAAACAGCAATACGCGGTGCTCCAATGCCAAAATCAACTTTGAGCGAAGCATTCAAGATAGCAATTTTTTCCATAACTCTCTCTTTTGTTATAGAAGCAGCTATATCTTTCACAGGAATATGTCCTGTCACCAAAGCCACTCGCAAGTCATTCCTCATTAGTATCATTAAAGATTTGCTTCCATCTCCTAACTTTTGCTCGATGTATTCTGTATGACCAGGAAAGGCAAAATCTTCACACTGAATGGTATGTTTGTTGATAGGGGCAGTTACAATAACATCTATCAATCCCTCCTTATATTCGGCAATTGCTTTCTCTAAAGCAACAAAAGCAGCTTTACCAGCTTCAACATCAGCTTTAGCAAATTCCACTTTTACTTCATCATCGGTGCAATTCACAATGCTCAATCTATTATTAGCAGCTTCTGAAGCGGTATGAATAATACTAAAGCTCGTTGGTAAATCAAGTGATTTACGATGATATGCTGCAACTTTTGGAGAACCATAGATAATAGGAGTACACAATTCCAACATCATCGGGTCGGCAAACGTTTTTAGTATCACCTCATAACCAACCCCGTTGATATCGCCTTGTGTGATACCAATTCTAATTTTATTATTTTCCATAAGTCGTTCTTATTTTATTCTATTCTTAGTTTTTTGATTCTATTTCGGTTGTATCAACATTTGTCGTTGCTTCTACACCTGGCAATTTAAGAGTATACAAAGAAGCTTCTAACATACGAATTAAATTGCGTTTCAATTTATTGGGTGAATATACAAATACCTCAGCAGTAACTACTCGGTTATTTATGGTGTCAACGCGAGTATGAGACACGAACGGACCACCCATAAAGTCACCCTTCACACGCCATAACCCACGAGCTTCTTGAGCATATTTGCCTTGCACATTGATAGGCTTAGTTTCTACCGTCACCGCATCAGTTGTCATATACATTCCTTCTTGAGCACCAGGAATATTAGCTTGCATCACAGAGTCACGCTTGTGAATAAAATACTCTTTGGTAAAAGTTTCTTTATCTGTGTAAGGATAAGAGTAGATAACAAAATTCTGATTTCCACTGGCCGTATTAGTAGAAGCCCAGAAAAAATCTTTTCCTTGCTTTGAAGAGGTTAATTCAGCTGGAAGCCAAACCTTAGAGCCAAAAGCACTGTCTACTTTGTGGGCAACGTTATCATTGTGTTTCCTTTCCAACAAAGCCATCTGTCTGTTCATCTCAGCTTTTGTGAAGAAATCAATAATTTGCTGGCGATTTGCCTCTACAAAAGTTTCAAACTCTTTTGCGTTGGGAGCTTGTATTGTCATTATCATTTGTGGAGAGGCATATACATCCTTCGAAAATTTAAAAGCAGCTTTAGTGTAAATATCCGAAACATCTACAATAATAATATTACGTATCAGTTTTAGTGTCGAATCAAAATCTTTAGGTGAGGTATACATAATACGGAAAGATCTCTCGGATTGTGGAAGTCCTGGCACATCTGTATCAAGCACATCATACAATGCTCTACCAGCTGGAGCCTCCCACAGGTCGAGTTTTACCACCACAAGTATTTCATAAGGTCGTCCACTGGCAGTAGGGGTCAATATACCCTTACGTCCTTTACAAGCCGAGAAGGCGATTAACACGACAATTGCTAAACCAAGATAAGACAAAAACTTTTTCATAATGTTAGTATTTGACGTTTATACAAATTCAAAATTACACAAACGATAAAAATGACATTAAACTTCATCATTGTTTTCATTCTGCTGCTTTGCAGTCGAAAGCATTCCACAAGCTGCAAAAATATCTTCACCACGAGAAGAGCGAATAGTTGTAAATACACCGTGCGATGTGAGATAATCTCTAAATTGAGTCATTGTCTCCATATCCGCTCCCTCTAAGTCAACTCCGGGAATCGCATGAAAACGAATCAGGTTCACTCGACAATCCAGACCACGTAGTATTTTAACCAACTCTTTTGCATACATCAAAGAATCGTTTACGTTTTTAAAAACAATATACTCGAATGAAAGTCTGCGCTGTTTGCTAAAATCATATTTCTTTAACAATTCTATCATTTCCAACATCGAAAAAGCTTTTTCGGCTGGCATTAAACTGGTGCGCTGCGTAGTGAAAGGAGAATGTAAGCTAATAGCTAAGTGACAATCACTGGTTTCGATAAAATGTTGCAAGCCTTTGCGCAAACCCACAGTAGACAGAGTGATACGTTTCGGACTCCAACCATAGCCATAAGAAGCGGTAAGAATATCCAGCACTTTCAGCACTTCATCCAAGTTGTCAAGCGGTTCGCCCATACCCATAAACACGATATTCGTCAACTTATCACGCTCGGGTAGCGAATTAATTTGGTTTAATATTTGATTGGCAGTTAGGTTTGCAGAAAAACCTTGCTTTCCTGTCATACAGAATTTGCAATTCATTTTACAACCCACTTGAGATGAGACACAGAGTGTAGCCCTATCTTCATCGGGTATATAAACAGCCTCTACAAAATGCTTTTCACTGACTTGATATAAATACTTTATTGTACCATCTACCGAACGCATCGCTTCTACAGGAGATGTGCCTCCAACTTCATAATCCTCTTTCAGCATCGTACGAAACTTCAATGACAGATTTGTCATATCGTCAATACTATCGACTTTTTTATCGTAAAGCCAAGAAGCTATTTGTTTGGCAGTAAAGAGTGGCATTCCCATATCTTTTACCAATAGCTGCAACTCGGCCAATGTCATTCCCAAAAGAGGATATTTAGTCATATTAGGTAAATTTCCAATAAATATTTATGCAAAAATAGATAATTCTAATCAATATAATAGCACTCAAACTAT
>CAMTPA010000001.1 GCA_947074275.1 uncultured Bacteroides sp. | reverse complement strand
AACTCTCTTCGTGGTGGGCGGCTGTCTCCCTCTTCACGTGGTTTGAACTCTCTTCTTGGTGGTCGACTGTCTCCTTCTGTACGTGGTTTAAACTCTCTTCTTGGTGGACGACTGTCTCCTTCTGCACGTGGTTTGAACTCTTTTCTTGGTGGTCGGCTATCTCCTTCTGCACGTGGTTTAAACTCTCTTCTTGGTGGACGGCTGTCTCCTTGTTCGCGTGGCTTAAACTCACGTTTTTCCTCCTTCGGTTGTTCGCCGTTTTCACCCTCTTCGGCAGCTTTGAAGTCTTTGTATTTTCCATCAAATATCTCGTATTTGCGGAACTCACACTCAAGCGATCCATTGTTTAGCTCTATCTTTTCGCTTGCTTTCAAGCCTATTTGGTCGAAACACTCTTCACGGTAGGATAGCACCCAAGCGGTGTTGCCTACAAAAGCGTGCTTCAAGCGTTCGCCAATTACTTTGTACAAACCCAATAGGTCGTTGGTGGAGATGCGCTCGCCGTAGGGTGGGTTGGTCACCATAATCGCCTTTTGTGCGGGTTGTTCAAACTGCTGTATGGGTTGCAGTTTCAGCACCACATCGTGCGACACACCCGATGCTTTGATGTTGTGAAGGGCTATTTCGTTGGCTTTCGGGTTGTTGTCGTAACCATATATTTTATGCTCGAACTCACGCTCTTGGCTGTCGTCGTTGTATATCTTATCGAATAGTTCTTGGTCGAAATCTACCCATTTCTCGAAGGCAAACTCTTTGCGGAATACTCCCGGAGCGATGTTGCGTGCAATAAGTGCTGCCTCAATAGGAATTGTTCCCGATCCACACATTGGGTCTATAAAGTCGCATTCGCCTTTCCAGCCAGTCATCAAAATCATACCAGCTGCAAGCACCTCGTTCAATGGAGCCTCTACTGCTTCTTGTCGATAGCCACGACGATGCAATGATTCGCCCGATGAGTTGAGCGAAAGCGTGCAGGCGTGTTGCGCAATGTGAATGTTGAGCGACACGTCGGGTTTGTTGATGCGTACTGATGGGCGTTCGCCTGTTTTGTCGCGGAAGTAGTCCACAATAGCGTCTTTCACTTTGTAAGATACGAATTTGGAATGGCGGAACTCGTCGCTAAACACAACAGCATCTACGGCAAACGACTTGTTCACGTCCAAGTAGTCTTCCCATTGAATGGCCTTCACCTCATCATACACATCTTCGGCTGTTTTTGCAGTAAACTGTTTGATGGGTTTTAGGATGCAGATGGCTGTGCGAAGACAAAAATTGGCTTTGTACATCATCTCTTTATCGCCAGAGAACGACACCATTCGTCGTCCAATTTGTACTTCGTTTGCACCAAGTGCGGTCAGTTCCTCAGCCAGTACCATTTCCAATCCCTGGAATGTTTTGGCAATCATTTCAAATTCTTTGCTCATACATTGCTTAAAGCTCCAACCTGTTTGTTTGTGCTCGACGCACATCTTTTGCCGATTGTTGCTTCTTTTATTATTAAATAAATATTCTTTTTATCTCTCTTCGATAGGTTCTTCTTTCTACTTCTTCGCTTTGGGTTGCACAATTCGGGCTCCGTGTGGCACATCTTCGGTCACCCAAATATTGCCGCCCACTGTGGCGTTTCGGCCAACGGTGATTCGCCCAAGGATGGTGGCGTTGGAATAGACGATAACGTTGTCTTCCAATATTGGGTGGCGAGGAATGCCTTTAATCGGCTTGCCTTCTTCGTCGAGCGGAAAGCTTTTTGCGCCCAATGTCACCCCTTGATACAATTTCACGTTGTCGCCGATGATGCTGGTTGCTCCAATCACTACACCAGTGCCGTGGTCGATGGTGAAATATTCGCCAATCTTAGCCGCTGGGTGAATATCGATGCCTGTTTCGCTATGCGCCATTTCGGTGATGATGCGTGGAATCAGAGGCACGCCAAGTTGCAACAGCTCGTGCGCGATGCGATAGTTGCTGATTGCTTTAATAGCGGGGTAGCAGCAGATGATTTCGCCAAAGCTTTCGGCTGCGGGGTCGCCATTGTATGCAGCCTCTACGTCGGTGGCAAGCACGCGGCGCAATTGGGGCAGCCGGCTCACAAATTTAGCGGCAAGCTTTGCGGCCTCCTCTCTTTTCGAGTCGGTGCAAGAGTCACACGCTCCATCGCTTGCAAAACAAAGTCCGGCAAGAATCTGTTCGCTCAGTAGGTTGAAGAGCGTTTCGATGTTTACTCCAATGTGATAATTGATGGTGTGGCTATTGATGGTAGAGTTTCCGTAATAGCCAGGAAACAGAATGGCACGTGCCAAGTCGATAACATCGCACAGAATACGAGCCGAAGGCAATGGTTCGCCATCTTTGTGCTGATGAAACAGTCCTTTGTATGATTCGCTATCCGAAAGCTCATCGACTGCCTGTGTCAAAATGTGAGTAAAGTTGAGTGGACTCATTAGATTCCTTTATAACTTGTCAGTAAATTGTGGGCAAATATACGAATTATTGGTGTATAAACTATTAAATAACTCAAGTTTCGCAGGCTGTGCTCGTAATTTTACCTTACTAATGGGGTGAAGTGGGCTGTTTTTGTAAATTCCTCATTTTCAATCTGTAAGTTGGCTCTTTGCTGGCAAGGCCTACTTAGCGTGGTAGCAAGGCCTACCCAGTATGCTGACAAGGCCTTACCAGCACCCTGGGTAGGCCTTGCTACCATTGGCACGCTGCGCTATTGCGAAATGGACGTACAATGTGGAGTGTGGGAAGTGCGTTTGTTTCACGTGGCACAAAAAAATAGAGGTCGGCATATCACTACGCCGACCTCTTTTATAGTTTGTAAAGGTAACATTTCAATGAGAGAATCACATATCTCTATTGTCCATCGTAACGGTCAACTCAGGAGCAAGAATATATTCTTTCTTCTTGCTGTTCCACTGATAATAATTGGTCGTTACAGTTTTTCCAGTATAAGTGTAGGTTACTAAAAGATTGTTTTCCCAGGTTTGCTTATTATTGTTCCATCTTTGTGTTATACTTTCAGTCATTCTTTTTTGGGCATCATACGCATAGCTGTGCTTCATATAATTTGCCAAAGTAGAACCGTCTTTCTTGTAAACGGTTTGAGCCACCATCATACCATCTTTCTCCTCTTTGTTCGATACCAAATTTCCATCATAACTGCGAGCAGAGATAGCCATTACATTCATAAAGAGAATTGCAACTAATGCAAATACTTTGAAAAAGGTTTTAGTTTTCATGACATTATAATTTTTAATTGTTACTTTCAAAATGATAGTAATCGTTTTGATTACAGTGCAAATATATAGCTAAGTTTTATATCTGCAATAGTATAAAGGATAAAAATGTGACTATATGTAAGCTGTATTGACTTAAATCAATATCAAAAAGATACTTTTGTGACAATATGATAGGTGTGATGTGTTATTTTGATATATATCAAGTATCTTTCGTCTTGTTTTGGCTGTTTTTTGCTGCAATTATGTCTATATAGTTAAAGATTGTTACTCGTGTATTTTTTCATAGGGATAGGTACTTATAGATTGTAAGTAACACTCTTTTTCTATTCTTTTTCGCCTTAATTAGCTGATAATAAAAGAACTTATAGGGAATCAGTTTTATCGCTTCAATAACTGTTTTTATGGGTTGTAGAGTGTTTATATCTATCGCGATAACTGTTTACATATGGCGCAATAGCTATATATAGTTGACAATTGGAGTGTTGTAAGTGAATGTGGCAGCGATACGGATAAAAAAAATCGTAAGTAGCACTGTTTTGTTGTTGCTACTTACGATTTGAAACCTACTGTGGTTTTAATGCGCTTTTTAGTGTGCTTCGAGCCAGTTCTTGCCCCAGCCACTATCGGCTCTCAAAGGCACGTGCATACGATATGCTTTTTCCATCTCTTCTATCACCACATACTCTACGCGCTCTTTTTCATTTTGCGGCACACTGAAGTTCAACTCATCGTGTACTTGCAAAATCATCTTTGCTTTCAGGTTCTCACTTTCAAAGCGACGGAGTATGCCTGCCATGGCAACCTTTATAATATCGGCGGCACTTCCTTGGATAGGTGCATTGATGGCATTCCGTTCGGCATAGCCACGCACCACTGCATTGCGTGAGTTTATATCAGGCAGATAACGTTTGCGGTGGAAAATGGTCTCTACATATCCTTTTTCGCGAGCTTCCAGAATGCACTCATCCATATACTGTTTCACTCCAGGGTAGGTAGCAAAATATCCTTCGATAAGCTCTTTCGCCTCTTTACGGTCTACATTCAGTCGTTCGGCCAGCCCGAAAACCGATATACCATATATAATACCGAAGTTGGCTGTTTTTGCCTTGCGTCTCATTTCCGAGGTTACGTCGGCTATATCTACCTTGTATATTTTTGCAGCAGTAGCAGCGTGAATATCGTGCCCGCTCAAGAATGCGTCTATCATATTGCGATCTTCACTCAGATGTGCCATTATGCGTAGCTCTATCTGCGAATAGTCGGCCGAAAAGAACAAGCACCCTTCATCGGGGATAAATGCTTTGCGAATCTCCTTACCATTATCGTCTCGGATGGGAATGTTTTGCAAGTTGGGATTGCTCGAACTCAGTCGCCCCGTGGCTGTCACCGTTTGGTTGAACGAGGTGTGTATCCGTCCTGTGCGTGGATTGATAAGTTGGGGTAGGGCATCAATGTAGGTGCTCAATAGTTTCTTCAATCCTCGATATTCTAATATCTTCTCCACAATGTCGTGCTTGTGGCGGATGCTTTCGAGCACCTCTTCGGATGTGACGTATTGCCCAGTCTTTGTTTTTTTGGCTTTCTCTATAATTCTGAGTTTCTCAAAAAGAATTTCACCTACCTTTTTGGGCGATGACACATTAAACTCCTCTTCGGCCAAAGTGAATATTTCCGATTCAATGTTGCGCATTTTTTCGGTGAAGTGTGTAGATGATAACTTCAAAGCTTCGGTATCGAGCAATACACCATTGCTTTCGAGATTGACCAAAACAGGAACCAACGGCATCTCTATTTCGTGAAACAGCTTGTCGGCTCCCTCCTCTATTAATATAGGTGCCAGCTTGTTTTTTAGCTTTAGTGTGATGTCGGCATCTTCGCACGCATACAAGTACACATCCTGCGGTGCGAGGTCGCGCATATTTTTCTGGTTCTTTCCTTTGGGGCCAATCAACTCCTCTATATGTATGGTGCGATAGTTGAGATAGACTTCCGCTAAATAATCCATATTGTGTCGCAATTCGGGTTGAAGCACATAATGGGCAATCATCGTGTCGAAAAGTTTGCCTTTCACCTGCACACCATAATTTTGTAATACAATCATATCGTACTTGATGTTTTGTCCGATTTTCAATGAGTTCGGATTTTCGAGTGCCTCTTTAAATTCGTTAACAATTGCGGTCGCTTCTTCTCGATTGGCAGGTATCGGTATGTAAACAGCCTGATTTTCTGCCAAGCTGAAGCTCATTCCTACCAGTTCGGCCAACATCGGTTCGGCGTTGGTGGTTTCTGTGTCTAACGCAAAAAACTCTGATGTAAGTAACTTTTGAATAAAAACTCCTCTATCGTTCTTATTATCAATGATTTGATACTCTATTTTATCTTTTTCTAAGCCTCGTAGAATCGAATTATTTTCATCTCCTTGCCCCTCAGTCGGAATTTTCGCAAACAAATCGCCCTGAACAGGAGGTGAATTTGCAAAGAGCGGGCCCATTTCGGGTGAAGCAGGTAGGGGAGATGTTTGCGGTTGAGGCTCTTTCTTGAAAAGTCGGCTCATTAGGTTGCGAAACTCCAACTCTTCAAATATTTTTCGTAGCTCCTCTTCGTTGGGTTCTTCGCGAACCAACGATTTCATATCAAGCTCAATCGGCACATCGGTTTTGATTGTTGCCAGAAATTTGGAGAACTCAATCTGTTCACGATTATTTTCTACCTTTGTTTTAAGTGCGCCTTTCAGTTGACTGGTATGCTCCAATAAGTTTTCGATACTTCCAAACTCGGCTATTAGTTTTTGAGCAGTCTTTTCGCCTACGCCCGGACAACCCGGAATGTTGTCCGATGTGTCGCCCATCAAACCAAGCATATCAATCACCTGCTTGGGCTCTTCGATGTCGAACTTCGCCTTGATCTGTTCTACCCCCATCACTTCAAACTCTTTGTCGCCATATTTGGGGCGATACATAAACACGTGGTCGGTCACCAGCTGTCCATAATCCTTGTCGGGGGTCATCATATAAGTATAGATGCCTTGTTTGCCAGCTTCGGTAGCAAGTGTGCCAATCACATCATCAGCCTCATAGCCCATCACCTCTAAAATGGGGATGTTGTAGGCACGGATAATCTCTCGGATAATTGGCACAGCAACACGAATGCCTTCGGGCGTTTCTTCCCGTTGAGCCTTGTATGCCTCGAAAGCCTCGTGGCGAAAAGTGGGGCCAGGAGGGTCGAAAGCGATTCCAATGTGTGTGGGATTCTCTTTTTTGAGTACATCTTCGAGTGTGTTGATAAAGCCTAAAATAGCAGAAGTATTGATGCCTTTTGAGTTGAAACGTGGGTTTTTGATGAATGCGTAGTAGGCTCGGTAGATAAGCGCATACGCATCGAGCAAGAAAAGTTTATTACTTTTGTCCATAATAAAACGGGTGTATATTCTATTTTTTCACGGGTAAAAGTACTAAAAAATACCGTACTAATGGTTTTATTATTACTTTTGTACTAAAATAGCATTTATATGGATAAATTATCTCTTATTCAATCTCCTGTACATTCGGAACTTGAAGAACTAAGAAAAATCTTTGCTTCATCTTTGAATAGCTCTAACACTTTGCTCAACGAGGCTTTGGTGCATATTCAGCAAAAGGATGGGAAGATGATGCGTCCGATACTATTAATGCTTACCACCCGTTTGTTTGGCGATGTTACCCACGAGGCTCTACACGCGGCAGCCTCTTTGGAGCTGCTTCATACCGCAAGTTTGGTACACGATGACGTGGTAGACGAAAGCACCGAACGCAGAGGGCAATTGTCGGTAAATGCCGTTTTCAACAACAAAGTATCTGTGTTGGTGGGCGATTTCTTGCTCGCTACAAGCTTGGTTCACGCCAGTAAAACTGCCAATTACGAAATAGTGGAAGTCATTGCTCGGTTGGGGCAAGACTTGGCCGATGGCGAGATACTTCAACTATCCAATATCTCCAATCCACACTTTTCGGAAGTAGTTTATTTTGATGTGATACGCAAAAAGACTGCTGCTTTGTTTGCCTCTTGCACCAAAGCTGGTGCTTTGTCGGCCAAGGTAGATGCAGAGAAAGTGGAAATGGCGCGTCTTTTTGGCGAATTTATCGGGATTTGTTTTCAAATCAAAGACGATATATTCGATTACTACGATAGCAAAGAGATTGGCAAACCTACAGGCATTGATATGCAAGAAGGTAAACTGACACTGCCCGTGCTTTATGTTTTGAATAAGAACGATGACCCTGTGTTGCGCACTTTAGCAGCAGATGTAAAGAACGGAGTAGCAACTAACGAAGACATTGCTCGCTTGATAGAATGTGCTAAAACAGGTGGGGGGATAGAATATGCAGAAATGATAATGGAAGAATACAAGAACAAGGCACTTGATGTGTTGGCTCATTTTCCGCCTTCGGATGTGCGCAAATCATTGGAGCTCTATATTGCCTACGTAGTAAACCGCACGAAATAAAAAAGCCCGCTTTTATCGCAATAAAAGCGGGCTTTTGTTTTAATAAAAACAAGGTTTTAGAAGAATTTTATTTCTTCTTCCAATATGTCCGAAAGCAATAGGTTTGCCATACGGCTTGTGCCAATGCGGAACATCTTATTGTTCAACCACTCTTCGCCCAACAGCTCTTTTACGATGGTGTAATACACCAAAGCATCGTGAACGGTGTTGATGCCTCCAGCAGGCTTAAATCCTATTTTATTTCCCGTTTTATCGTAATACTCTTTGATAGCTTCGCACATCACGTAAGCGGCTTCGGGAGTAGCAGCAGGCTGCATCTTGCCAGTCGAAGTCTTGATGAAATCGGCTCCAGCATACATTGAAAGAATTGAAGCTTTCTTGATATTTGAAGCTGTCTTCAATGCGCCAGTTTCGAGTATCACCTTTAAATGAGCCGCTTTGCAAGCATCTTTAAGCTCTTGAATCTCTTCGCACATTGTTTGGTAGTCTCCATCCAGAAACTCACCAATAGAGATTACGATGTCTATTTCGTTCGCTCCCAATTGTACAGCCAGCAATGTTTCGGCAATCTTCACCTCGATAAATGTTTGCGATGAAGGAAATCCTGCTGATACGCAAGCCACATTCACACCATCTACGCGTAGTGTGTCTTTTACCACTTCTGCAAAGTTGGGATATACACAAACAGCGGCCACATTCTTGATGTGTGGGTATTTATCATCAAATTCATTCACCTTCTCGGTGAACTTCATCACGCTAACCTCGCTATCGGTACTGTTGAGGGTAGTGAGGTCGATACAACTGAAAAGCAACTCTTTTACCGCTTTGGTATCGTTTTCAGCCACTTTTGTTTCAATCAGTTTGGCTACCTTTGCCTGAATGTCCTCGTCTTTCAGGTTGGTTTTGTACTTGGCTAATGTGCTTTCGTACTTGTTGTCATCCAATTCCATTTCCATCTTGATTCTCTAATTTGATATTGTTGATATGTCTTTTATTGTCTCGTAGGGTTTTCTTCTCGATGTTTTGCTTCAAAGCCTCTGTCAAGTCTACCCCTGTTTGATTGGCAAGACAGATGAGCACCCATAAAACATCCGCCATTTCATCGGCAAGATTCTCTTTTTCGCCTGCTTTAAACGATTGATCTCCGTATTTGCGTGCCATAACACGTGCCAATTCTCCTACCTCTTCGGTGAGCACGGCCATATTGGTCAGTTCACTAAAATAACGCACGCCATATTGCTTTATCCAGTTGTCTACAACTTGCTGGGCCTCTTCTATTGTCATACTACTCCTTGTTTTTAGTGTCCATCCAAATAGTCACAGGGCCATCGTTGAGCAGCTCTACTTTCATATCTGCCCCAAATGTTCCTGTGCCCACATTCTTACCTAATGAACAACTCAATTCGTGGCAGAATTGTTCGTAGAGTGGGATGGATATATCGTGTTTTGCAGCCTTGATATACGAAGGTCTGTTTCCCTTTTTGGTAGATGCGTGTAGGGTGAACTGACTAATCACTAATATATCCCCTTCGATATCCATTACGGAGCGGTTCATTATCCCGTTTTCATCGTCGAATATTCGTAGATTCACAATCTTTTTACAGAGCCAGTCAATGTCTTCTTTCGTATCATCGCTTTCGATTCCAACCAACACGAGCAAGCCTTTCTGGATGGCCGATTTGCATTTGTCTTCGATGGCGACCGATGCGTGTGATACCCGCTGTATTACTACTCTCATATTTTATTTTTATTATAACCGTTTGCAAAATTAGCCATTTGTAACTGATAAATAATCAATTATCATTTTTTTAGCACATACATCCTTGTTATGTGCTTATGTGCGAACGCATAATTGTTTCCGTCTATTTAAGCTGCTCTTTGATAAGTTGTGCCTTCGAGAATCCTATCACCCCAGCAAGTTGCTCAATAGTAGCCTCTTTGATGCGCTTCACGCTCTTAAACTCTTGTAGCAAGGCTGTCTTGCTTTTCTCACCGATACCTTTGATTTCATCGAGTGCCGATGCTACTTGTCTTTTGCTACGCTTATCTCGATGAAAAGTAATGGCAAAGCGATGTACTTCGTCTTGTATTTGTTCCAGTAGCCGAAACAAAGGTGTGCCTTGCTTTAAGCCTATAATTTGCGGTGGAAAGCCATATAATAGTTCCGAAGTGCGGTGTTTTCTGTCTTTCGCCAGTCCCGCAATGGGAATGTTCACGCCAATTTCATTTAGAGCCTGTTTTACGGCTCCCATTTGCCCTTTCCCGCCGTCGGTAATAATTAGGTCGGGCAGGGGTGATTCTTCCTCTAAGGCGCGCTTATATCGTCGTTTTACCACCTCTCGCATCGAAGCATAGTCGTCGGCGCCCTCCACGGTTTTGATGTTATACTTCCGGTAGTCTTTTTTAGATGGTTTGGCTTTTTTGAAAACGACACAGGCAGCCACCGCATCCGCTCCTTGTATGTTCGAGTTGTCAAAGCACTCTATTTGCATTGGGAGTTTCTCTAAATGGAGTTCTTGTTGAATCTCCTTCATCAAGCGTATGCTTCGCTGTTCGGGATTTAGTTTTTCTGCTTGCTTCATCCTATCGGCCTTGTACTGCTTCACGTTCAACTGTGATAAATCGAGCAATTTCTTTTTGTCCCCTCTTTGTGGCACAGTGAATACCACGTTGTTTAGCTCTACATCCATCTCGAAAGGAACGATGATTTCACGCGAAAGACTTTTGTATCGTTCACGCATTTCGATGATGCCCAATGACAGTAACTCCTCTTTCGTCTCATTCAATCTTTTTTTGTATTCAAAGGTGAATGCTTGGTTGATAGCTCCGTTGGTGATGTGTAAATAGTTGATGAAAGCGGCGTTTTCGTCCTCTTCGATAGAAAAAACGTCTATATTGTGCAGGATAGAGCTTACTACTTCCGATTTGGCGCGGTAGCTTTCTATCAACGTGTATTTCTCTTTCACTTTTTGAGCCTCTTCAAAACGCATCTCTTTGGCAAGTGTGTTCATTTGCTGTAAAAGTAAACGGCTTACTTCCTGCGTGTTCCCTTTCAGGATTTCTTTTACTTGAAGAATGTTTTTAGCGTATTCATCGGAAGATTGTAACCCGATGCACGGACCTGCGCAGTTTTTGATATGATATTCCAAGCAAACATTAAACTTGCCTGCCTTGATGTTTTCGGGCGAAAGATTGAGATTGCAACTTCGTAACGGGTATAGATGCCTTATCAAATCGAGTAGTGCGTTCATCGACGGTGCGTGGCTGTATGGCCCATAATACGATGACCCGTTACGGATAATTTTGCGCGTTTTAAATACGCGTGGAAAATATTCGTTTTGCACGCAGATGGAAGGGTAGGTCTTATCATCTTTGAGCAACACGTTGTAGCGTGGTTTGTATTTCTTTATCAGGTTGTTTTCCAACAATAACGCATCCTCTTCGGTGCTAACTATCACGTAGCGTATATCGGCGATTTTGCTCACTAATACCCGTGTTTTGCCAGGTTGATGCTCTTTATTGAAGTAGGAGGCCACGCGCCTTTTCAGATTCTTGGCTTTGCCTACATAGATAATTGTTCCCTCGGTGTTTAGGTATTGGTAAATACCTGGTGTTTCGGGGAGGTTGGATACGATACCTCTTAGGTACTCTTCGGTAGATGTTTTCTTGCTTGCTTCCATAACAAAAAAAGGTGTAGACTAAACTACACCCTGCAAATATAGAAAATATTATCTTTTAAACGGCTTAAACGGTTAGGATAGATTCTATTTCTACGTCGTTGCCAAAAAGCTCTCTTCCTTTTAGCTCGGATAGCTCGATGATGAAGTTGACATAAATCTTTTTAGGCTTGAATTTTTTCACCAATTCAACTGCTGCAAGCATTGTGCCCCCTGTGGCAAGCAGGTCGTCGTGCAGCAACACTACATCGTCTTCGGTCAAAGCGTCCTTGTGTATTTCGATGATGTCTGTGCCATACTCCTTATCATAGCTTTGTTGAATGGTTTCGGCTGGGAGTTTTCCGGGTTTGCGCACAGTGATAAAGCCTGCATCTACGCGGGTGGCAAGAACGGGACCCATAATAAATCCTCTCGATTCAATACCTACTACTTTGGTGATACCTCTCTCTTTGTATTCTTCATACATCATATCCGATAGGAGACGCAAACATTCGGCATCTTTAAAGAGCGTGGTTACGTCGTAGAATAAAATACCAGGAATGGGAAAGTTTGGTATTGTTCTTATACTTTGAATTAGTCTTTCTTTGCTCATATTCATCAAGTTAAATGGTTTTGTTAAATGGTTTGTTTCACGTGAAACGCTATCGGTTTATCGTCCCGAAAGCACCAGCAGCACGTTGATGTCGCTGGGGGATACGCCTGGTATTCGACTTGCCTGCGCAATGGTTTCGGGGTCTATCTTCGAAAGCTTTTGGCGAGCTTCGGTCGATAGTGATTGCAACGAATTGTAGTCGAACTTTCCTTTGATTTTGATTGACTCCAATCGCGAAAGTTTATCGGCAATTACACGTTCGCGTTGGATGTAGCCTTCATATTTGATTAAGATTTCGGCTGCTTCGATGATTTCTTCTTTGCGCTCGGTTATCTCATCGAGCACTTTCTTGAATGCAGGTATATGTTCGGCTATATTGCATATCGTGATTTGTGGGCGATTGATTAAGTCGATTAGTTTGCAGCCTTGTCGCAATGGGGTGGTGCCTAATGCTTCGAGCGCATCGTTGATTAATACCGCTTTTATCGAATAAGTTCGGGCAAAAGTGACGATGCGTTCGATTGCTTCACGTTTTTTGATTAGCAGTTCATAACGGTCATCTTTCACCAATCCCAGCTTGCGAGCCTTTTCTGTCAATCGCATATCGGCATCATCCATACGCAATAAAATACGATATTCGGCACGTGAGGTAAACATTCGATAAGGTTCATCTACTCCTTTGGTCACCAAATCGTCTATCAAAACACCGATGTAAGCTTCGTCTCTACTTAGTGTAAATGGTTCTCCGCCGTGGCAATTGATGTGTGCATTGATGCCTGCAATCAGTCCTTGGCCTCCAGCTTCTTCGTAACCAGTGGTTCCGTTCACTTGTCCTGCAAAGAATAAGTTTTTGATAACCTTCGATTCCAACGTATGTTTCAGTTGGGTTGGGTCGAAGAAATCGTATTCGATAGCATAGCCAGGGCGATAGATAACCAAATCTTTGAAAGCGGGTATTTGCTTCAATGCTTTGATTTGAATATCCATTGGCAATGATGAAGAGAATCCATTTAGATAAAGCTCTTGCGTGGTTTCTCCTTCGGGCTCTAAGAATAGTTGGTGTTGCTCTTTGTCGGGGAAGGTGACTATTTTAGTTTCGATGCTGGGGCAATAACGTGGCCCGATGCTTTGAATTTGACCGTTGAATAGGGGAGATACTACCAGTCCCTCTCTCAATATGCGATGGGTTTCGGGGTTGGTATAGCAAGTCCAGCACTGCAATTGTTTCAGGTGGCGCACGCCAGTGTTCATATACGAGAATTTATGAAAATCATTCTCACCATCTTGAGTTTCCATCAGGTCGTAATGTACGCTGCGTCCGTCGATGCGCACAGGTGTTCCTGTTTTCATCCGATCGTGCGTAATACCGTGTTGGGTAATTGATTCGGTGAGCATATATGAAGCAGGTTCGGCCATACGTCCGCCAGGAAGCATGTTTTTGCCTACGTGCATCAGCCCGTTGAGGAATGTGCCAGCAGTGATAACCACGCATTTTGCTTGAAATGTAACGTCCCACACTGTTTTCACGCCTGTGACTTCTCCGTTTTCTACCAATAGTTCTTTTACGGTGTCTTGCCACACGTGTAGGTTGGGAGTGTTTTCTATCACTTCTCTCCACGCCCAGATAAACTTGTTGCGGTCGCACTGCGCACGAGGGCTCCACATTGCAGGCCCTTTAGAGCGGTTGAGAATGCGAAACTGAATGGCCGTCTGATCGGTGATAAGCCCCATCATACCTCCTAACGCATCTATTTCACGCACAATTTGTCCTTTGGCAATACCGCCCACGGCTGGGTTGCAACTCATCTGCCCGATTTTATTCATATCCATTGTTATCAGGCATGTTTTCGACCCTAAGTTTGCTGCAGCTACTGCGGCTTCACAGCCAGCGTGTCCTGCTCCGATAACAATTACATCGTATTTAAAATCCATTTTTTGATAACTTTTTTACACCGCAAAAGTACGAAAAAGAATGAATACTCTTGATTTTTAAGTAAATCATAATACCTTTGTTAACAGCAAACTATTATTTTTTGTACAAACAATGAATTCTATGAAACCTTTATTTTATCTATTCTCTATCATCGCTTTTTTTTGCTCTTGTTCGCCACGAGTAATTACCCGTACATCAACCGCTCTTCCTTCCACTGTTGCCCCGTTGCAGGTTGCTGTTTATGAAGCAGGCGATTCGCTTCCTCCGAATGCCAGGGCCATTGGTAGCGTGTGTGTGAAAGATGGTGGATTTGCTGTGAATTGTGGCTACGACCGAGTGATGCAGTTGGCAAAAAAAGCAGCATCCGAACAAGGAGGCAATGGGCTGTATGTAGTGACACATCAAACACCCAATCGCTGGTCGAGTTCTTGTCATCAGGTTTCTGCGCTGATACTTCATTCAAACGATACAATAGACACCTCTTTGGATAATTTCCGTAAAGAATATCACGAAGTTGTAAACAGGATTCGTCCTGCATCTGCCCCTCCTGCCAACATTGTGAGCTTCAACGTGGGTTATGGATGGATTACAAGCAAACTGTATGATATATATGGCAATCGTCTCAAAGGCGGTATGGGTGGTATAAAATGGGAATTACAATACGAATACGTGCTCCGAAAAGGTTGGTCGATAGGTGCTCACGTATCGCGTTTCAAGAGTAGGGACGTACCCGAAGGTTTTTTGTCGCTCTACACCATTGCGCCTCAAATCGGATATGTTCAGAGGTTGAATCGTTGGATGTTTAAAGTCGATATTGGGATGGGATATGTGTCTTACGACGATCATTGGGTGACCAGGAGTGGTGCCTGCTTTGATGTAAGTGTAGGTGCCGAATATATGATTCTACCATTTATGGGAATAGGGGCAAAAGCTGTTACATCGGCCTCTTATTTTCGTAATGAGAACACCATCTTCAGAGATGAAACCGAAGGTCTCGGCCACATCGATCTTTTAGGTGGTGTTCGGCTCTACTTCTGATAAGTTGAAATTTAGCCCTCTTTGCAGGCAAGCATCGACAACGCTTTGTTTTCGGCGGCTTCCATTATTTCGCGCTCGCCTGGCCCTTTGTCGTTGATGCCACAAAGATGCAATATCCCGTGTATAATTGTGCGGTGCAATTCCTCCTCATAACTTTGAGCGAATTGCTCCGCATTTGTTTTTACGGTATCCAAGCTGATGAACAAATCGCCCGATATTCTGTCTCCTTCCGTGTAGTCGAAGGTGATGATGTCGGTGTAGTAATCGTGTTCTAAATATTGGCGATTCACCTCCAATATTTTTTCGTCCGAACAGAAAATATAAGCGATTTCACCGAGACGTTTCCCGTAGCTGTTAGCCACCTCTTTAATCCACTCCGTGGTGTTTCGTTTCTTTATCTCAGGCATTTTAGTCCCTTCTGCGTGATATGTTACAGCCATATATGTATTGGTATTGATAATTTAATAGAAGAACAAATAACTCATAAAAATGGCAGCTATGATACCCGAAAAATCTGCAATCAATCCGCAAGTTACCGCATTGCGTGTTTTGCTGATGCCTACGCTACCAAAATAGACCGCTAAAATGTAGAATGTAGTGTCCGATGCGCCTCTCACCACGCAACTCACTCTGCCCACAAACGAATCGGGGCCGTGTTGTTGCATCGTGTCAATCATCAGTCCATTGGCGCCGCTTCCACTAAGCGATTTCATAATGCCCGTAGGCAGAGCTTCTACAAACGATGTGTCGAGCCCCATTGCGCCGATTGCATAACCTATCCCTTCGGTGATGATGCTCATTGCTCCCGAAGTACGAAACACTGCGATAGCCACTAAAAACGCTACTAAGTAGGGTATGATGCGCACGGCAGTGGTAAATCCCTCTTTTGCACCCTCCACAAACGAATCGTACACGTTTATCTTCTTTCTCAATCCACTCACAATAAATAACACTATCACACCAAAAAGAATCATATTGGCTATTAGTGTGGAGTAAGTTCCCATCTCTTGACGCGAAATAGTGGCAAACAGATACATCAAACCACCAAAAAAGAGGCTAAGTGCCCCAACGAGGATGAGTATGGGCTTATTGATGAGGTTGATGCGTTGTGATATGCTCACGGTGACTACCCCCACAATTGTAGAGATAAACGTGGTTAGCAAAATGGGGATGAATATATCGGTTGGTTGTGCGGCTCCCATCTGTGCCCTATACACCATTATCGAGATGGGTATCAGAATCAATCCCGATGTGTTGATTACTAAAAACATAATCATAGGGTTGCTCGCCGTGTCTTTTTGGGGGTTCAACTCTTGAAGCTCCTTCATCGCTTTCAGTCCCATTGGAGTGGCGGCATTGTCCAGTCCCAGCATATTGGCAGACATATTCATAAAGATAGCTCCCATCACAGGATGTCCCTTTGGAATATCGGGGAATAAACGACAAAACACAGGGCTGAGCCAGCGTGCCAGTGTGTTGATTAATCCACTGTTTTCGCCAATTTTCATAATACCCAGCCACAACGAAAGCACACCTGTCAGCCCCAGCGATATTTCAAAGGCCGTTTTCGATGAATCGAAAGTAGACTGAATAATGTCAGTGAAGATTTGTGTGTTTCCTGTGAGAAGAAGCTTTCCCAATGCCACTACAAAGGCTACGATGAAGAAAGCAATCCAAATGTAATTTAAGACCATTTTATCGTCATTTTAATGCAAATATAAAAAAGATTTCAAGGGCTTGTTTGGCTTATTGAGAAAAATATTATCAAAAAGGCTTGGCTTATAGCATCATAATGTCAAGTAGCCCTTGCCAGCTTGGTAGATAGGGCTGTCTACCAAGCTGAGTAGGCCTTTCCACCGAGCTGGAAAGGCCTATCTACCAAAGCCAGTTTTCGTGTGGTTGTTGTTCGTTGATAATCAATTGTTTATGATGCTGTCGGGTTCTGTTGGTTGTTGAATGGAGACTTTTTCTTTTATTTTTATATATTCGATGATAATCTACCTTCAATTTTCTTTATTTTTGCTACAACCATAAAAATAAACGTATGAAAACAACTGCTGCACATATTCAAAAAGAGCTTGAGGCCTACATCGACCCAGTGAAGCGGGAGTACTTGCCACGCTTTTTTAAAACAGGAAAAGGAGAATATGGCGAAGGTGATCGGTTTTTAGGGGTGGTGGTGCCCAACACGCGAATAGTGGCCAAGAAATACAAAGGATGCGATTTTGAGGTGATGAAAGAGCTACTACAAAGCCCGTGGCACGAATGCAGGCTTTGTGCCTTGTTGATGCTGGTGGAACGATTCAAAAAGAGCGGTGAATTGGCGCGAAAAGAGATTTATGATTTCTATCTGACACAAACCGAGCGTATCAACAATTGGGATTTGGTAGACCTGTCGGCACCAGGTATTGTGGGCGAATATCTCAAAGACAAGCCACGTCACGACCTTTATCGTCTTGCCGATAGCGCATTGCTATGGGAGCAGCGCATTGCAGTGGTGGCCAATTGGAAACTAATCCGCTACGGGGAATACCTCGATATATTGGCTCTTTCGGAAAAGCTTTTGCAGCATCCGCACGACTTGATGCGCAAAGCCATTGGCTGGATGCTTCGCGAGTTGGGGAAGCGTGACAAAGATCTGCTTGTACAGTTTCTCGACAAACACAGCACCCTAATGCCACGCACAATGCTCCGCTATTCCATCGAGAAGTTTCCCGAAGAGGAGCGGCAATATTATTTGAAACGGAAATGAGGCGGTTGCTTATGAAAAAATAAATCCCCTGCCAGAATTTAATCTCTGACAGGGGATTTGCTTTATCTACTGATAAGAGTTGTTACTCTTATTTTTTCTTTTTAGGTTCTCTTCTTGCCCAGCCCTCTTCGCTGAAATCGGGTTCAGAGCCGTTGAAGAATTTTTGCCAATCGTCTTTTTTGCCACGTGAGCCAGTATAGCCACGCTCTTCGCGTGAAGGTTTTTGTTTTTTATCGCTCGAAGCATCACGTCTGGGGCGATCGGTTGCACCGTCACGTTTTGCACGGTCTCCTCTGCCTCCTTGATAGCCTCTACCACCTTCTTTGCCATAAGATCCACGTCCGCCTCTGTTGCTTTTTCCGCCTTCTGACGAGTTTTCATCGGCCATTTCTACCACAACCTTGCGACCGTTGTAATTGGCGCGATTCAACGATTTAACTACGTTTTGAGCGTCACTTTCGGGCACTTCAAAGAACGAGAATGTTTTCATCAAGTCAATCTTGCCCAATTCCACACGTCCACGGGTGTTATTGTTGAGTAGCGAAATAAGCTCGGCTGGGAAGAAGTTGTCGGTCTTGCCCAAGTTGATAAACAGGCGTTTGAATCCAGATTGTGCTTTGCGGCTTCTTTCGCCGTTTCTGCGTTCGCCTCTTTCGCCACGTCCATCGGTCACAGCTTCAATGTCGCCTTTGCCACGGTAGTAGTCCAAAAAGCGGTTGAACTCGTGCGATACCACACGTTTAATCAAGTCTTCCTTGCTCAACCATTCCAGTTTGCGGTAGATTTCGGGCATAAAGTCGTTGATTTCTTCTTCGTTTACCTTTACTTTTTCCAAGTCGTCAATCACCTTCACCAATTGCTTCTCGCAAATCTCTTTGGCAGTAGGTAGTTCGCCAATAACAAACTTCTTGCTCATAATGCGCTCTATTTCGCGCATTTTGCCTTTTTCGCGTAGGTTGATGATGGCGATAGAAGTACCTGTTTTTCCTGCACGTCCGGTACGTCCGCTACGATGTGTGTAGCTTTCTGTATCGTCGGGTAGTCCGTAGTTGATTACGTGAGTCAGGTCATCCACATCCAAACCACGTGCAGCCACGTCGGTAGCCACCAATAGCTGAATGTTGCGAATGCGGAACTTTTGCATCACAGCATCGCGTTGGGCTTGCGACAATTCACCGTGTAGCGAGTCGGCGTTGTACCCCTCTTGCATCAGTTTGTCGGCAATCTCTTGTGTCTCTTTACGAGTACGGCAGAAGATGATGCCATAAATCTGTGGGTTGCAATCGGCCACACGCTTCAAAGCGGCGTATTTGTCTTTTGCGTGAACGGTATAGGCGATGTGCTGCACGTTGTTGCTACCTTCATTCTTGCGTCCGATGGTAATCTCTTTCGCATCGCGCAGGTATTTTTTCGAGATTCGTGCTATGTCGGGGCTCATTGTGGCCGAGAAAAGTAGCGTGTTTCTATTTTCGGGTACATCGGCAAGGATGGCGTTGATGCTATCGGTAAAGCCCATATTGAGCATTTCGTCAGCTTCGTCCATCACCACGTTGTGAATGGTCGAGAGTGATACAGTTTTGCGCTCCATCAAGTCGAGCAAACGACCGGGTGTAGCCACGATGATATGCACACCACGCTTCAAGCTACGTATTTGGCTGTCGATAGACGAACCACCGTAAACGGGAAGCACTTTCAATCCGTCGATGTATTTGGAGTAATCATTCAAGTCGCCCGCAATCTGCAAGCAAAGCTCGCGTGTGGGGCAAAGTATAAGCGATTGTGGAACACGATTTCTTACGTCAATCTTTTGAACCAATGGCAAACCGAAAGCTGCAGTTTTTCCGGTGCCTGTTTGGGCGAGGGCTACCACATCATTGTTTTCTCCTAAAAGGTATGGAATCACCTCTTCTTGTACCGGCATAGGGTTCACATACCCCATCTCCTCAATTGCTTTTTGTATCTCCGCAGATACGCCAAGCTCTTCAAATGTCTTCATTAACTATTTGTATATCTTTATATTTGGGTGCAAAGATAGGTATAAAACGCTAACATACTTCGATATAGCTCGAATTATTCAAGCAAGATGCTTCGCAGCTTTTCTATCTCATCTTCGCTTAGCCCGATTTGTTCTTTCAGAAAAGTGACCTTGTCGCCGCTAATCTTTTTAATTTCCGCACTTGCCGCATTTATAAACTTCTCTTTCGCAGTATAAAGGCTGGTGACAGCTTCTTGCGAAGCGGGAGGCAAGTTGTAAGCGTACTTATACGCTTTAGCGATGTTGTAGTAATCGTTGCTTAAACGATAATCCTGCACGATGGTGTTTTCGTCTACACCCAATGCAGCCAGTACAAGCGCGGCAGCGATACCCGTTCTGCCTTTGCCCGATGAACAATAAATCACCACAGGATAGTTGCTTTTGTCGAGCAACACGTCAAACATTTGTCTGTACTCGTCGTGATAATTGGCCACGAAGTCGCGATAGAATTGTTTCGTCAGTTCATCTATCTTTTTGCTGTCTGCTTTTCCTTGCTGTATATCGCCCAGCAAAGATGTCAAACTCATCACATCGATAGGAATACGAACCACGCGAGCTCCTGCTAAACTATCACCTACGCTTTTACGCTCTCGCTGGGGGCGCAAATCAATCAGGGTTTTCACGCCTATGCTTTTCAGCTTTCTCTCTGTCGATCCTTTAGGCTCAATATTAGCCGATCTGTACAGCATTCCCCAACGGGTGTTCTGCCCAGTTTCAGACGATTTGTAGCCGCCTAAGTCGCGAAAGTTTTGAACGCCTGGTATGTTGACGTTTCGTGAGGCTATTTTCACTCGGTACTTGTTGTCGAATACCATCGAGTAGAAATAGCGTTGAGAGGGGTTGTTGGTGATAATTGTCACTCTTTCATCCGAAATGCACGCCGAAGCCACAGGGTTTATTTCGGGGATGAAGTTGGGATTCAAAGAGGCATACACTTTTACTTGCCCGGGAATGGTGGGGGTGGTTTCCCATTTGATGATACAATTGCCTACATAGTTCTCTTCACACACCGTCGAGATGTTCGGCGATGATTTAGAGCAAGAAGGAAGTAAAATAACAATAGCCAGCCAATTCAACAGGTTTTTGTACATACGTATATTTGCCTCATTATATAATACGCTACAAAGATAGGCATTAATCATTTTGGTTGACAAAGCCCTTTATTATTATTAGCCAAACTACATCTCATTTAACACGTTTAACCAAATGTTTTGCAACTAAATAAGGGTGTTGCCTATAAAAAGCAGCAAGGAAAGAACTTTATTTGCTTACTTTTGTAGTATTATCTATAAAGATTGATTTTTAGAAAACAGACTGCCTGCCCTATGAATAAGTTTAATGGCTTCCTTTACGGATTGTTGTCTTCGGCCTCTTTCGGGCTTATTCCTCTTTTTGCCATTCCGGTGATGCGCCGTGGAATGGAATTTGAATCGATATTGCTTTATCGCTTCTTGTTTGCTACCATTGCGCTGGGAGGCTTGATGCTGCTTAGCAAAGCGGATTTTCGCATAGCGTGGCGCGATGTTCCTCCTTTGCTGCTATTGTCTTTGTTCTATTTAATGTCGGCTTTGTTTCTGTTTTGGGGCTATAAATATATGCCCAGTGGCATCGCCACTACTCTTCATTTTATGTATCCAGTGCTCACCACTGTGCTGATGATGATTTTTTTTCGTGAGAAAAAATCGATATGGCGAATGGCTGCCATTGTGTTGGCGGTGTCGGGAGTCTATTTTTTGTCGAGTGGGGGCGATGCGGGTCATTTTAGTGTGTGGGGCATTGTTATTGTTTTGCTGTCGGCCTTGGGATACGCCCTTTATCTCGTCACCATCGGCCAACTGAAAGTGGGCAAAATGAAAGGCATTAAGCTGACTTTTTATGTTTTTCTTTTTGGAACGATGTTTTTGTTGGTAGGTGTGCCCTTTGCTACGGGAATACAAGGGATAGACAACTGGCAAATGGGTGGAAACTTGGTGATGCTGGCATTGATTCCCACGGTGGTATCCAATTTGGCTTTGGTGCGTTCGGTCAAAATGATTGGCTCTACGCTGACTTCAGTTTTGGGAGCTATGGAACCTGTGACGGCTGTGTGTGTGGGCATTTGGATATTTCACGAACCGCTCACCTATGGCATTGGTTTGGGGGTGGCATTTATCATTGCTGCTGTCACTGTTATTATTCTCAAGCAATAATGGCTTAAAACAACGATTGCGCCAACTATTCACACTCCTCAAATGGATTGTTGATAGTTGGCGCAATAGATATTAATAGCTGACGGTCGATTATTTCAGCTTCAACTCCTCGATGATGTTGGTTGCCTCTCCATATTGTTCGATGATAAATAGCATATAGCGCACATCTACGCCGATACAACGCTGCATATTCGGCTCGTAGGCTATGTCGCTGCTCATCGCTTCCCAGTTGCCATCAAATGCCAACCCGATAAGCTCGCCTTTGCCATTAAACATTGCGCTGCCCGAATTTCCGCCTGTAATATCGTTGTTGGAAATGAAACAGACGCGCATTTCGCCCTCTTCATCGCCATATTTCCCATATTCTCCTTTGTTGAAGAGTTCCATCAATCGTGGATTTACCTCAAAATCGGGGTCTCCCCAATGCTCTTTTACCTTTTCTACAATACCCATTGGCGTGGTGTAGTAGTTGTAAAAAGCACCATCGTAGGGTGAATATCCTTGCACCGTGCCAAAGCTAAGCCGCATCGTGAAGTTGGCATCGGGATAGAAATTATTCGAAGCGTACATTCTTCTCATTGCATCGTTTAGCAGTCGTTCACCCTTCTCGATGTTTTCGTTCGCTTCCATCATCGACTGGTTCATATCGTAGTAATTGAGAATGATGTCAATGGCCATTTCCACGGCTGGGTCTTCTATGATTTGATAAGTAGAATCTTGTGCCAAGAATAGTTCCAGCCCTTCTGTGGTGGTGAGCTTTGAGGTTGCATATAGCGTGTCTACATAAGCCTGTACATTGCCCTGATAGAGGGTGTCGATGGTGGTGTATATGGCAGGTAAATATGCTTTGCTCACATACTTGGGATATGAGTTGAGCATAGCGACAAACACCTCTTTGTCTACATCTAAATTGAGATTGTCGTATTGGTCTAATAATTTTTGAAAATTGCGCATCACATCCTTTTCCTCACCTTCAAAATCGAAGTTGAGTATCTCCAAAGCCACTTGCACCAGTTCGGGGCCATTCAAGAAACTCTCTACGTAGTAGGCCAAAGCACGATCGGTTTCTTTACGCGAGCTGTATGCCAGTTCCAAGTTAGTGAACAAGTGCAATAGCTTCTCTCTCTCTTTGGGGTTGTCTTGAATCCATCGCAACAGGGTGGCTTCTTGTGCTCGCTTCTTTCCGAGGATATTTAGCTGGTAGATGGCTTTGTTTTTTCCGATGCTGTTTTTCCAGTAATTAGAGCTTTCGTCGTATTTAGAAGCATACTGAATGCGGATGGAGTCGTTGGCGTTTATCTCTCTCTTCCAAATATCTTGCTTGATACCTCGGATGTCGATCATCGCTTGATTTATCCCTTCTACCATCTCCAAAATGCCATACGAGGACATATAACGCTCGGTGCTTCCCGGATAGCCCATTGTCATACAGAAAGATCCACTTTGATACCCATCGAGCGAGATAGGAGCCACGTAGTCGGGGCGATAGGGCACGTTGTCGGGCGAGTAGTCGGCGGGCTGATTATTGGCATCGGCATAGATGCGAAACACGCAGAAATCGCCTGTGTGACGTGGCCACATCCAGTTGTCGGCATCCCAACCAAACTTTCCGATGTTGGAGGGAGGGGCAAACACCAGACGCACGTCGTTGTAGTCGCGATATACCGATAGCCAAAACTCGTTGCCCGCATAGTAAGTATCTACCACGCCTACCAGTGTGCTGTCTTTTCGGCTCACCTCTTCCGAAATCTTCCGGGCGATGGAGTCGAGGATATTGGTTCGCTCGCTTTCGCTCATATCGGGCTTGATATTTTTGAGCATTCGTTTGGTCACATCTTCCGAGCGAACCAAAAAGCGCACATAGAGTTCTGGGTCGGACAACTCTTCTTCGAGTGTGTAGGCTGCATATCCATTTTTGATAATATCGAAATCGGGGGTAGAAAGCTGTTGAATGCTTCCAAAACCGCAATGGTGATTGGTAAACACCAGCCCATTGTCCGACACCACCACGCCCGAGCAGAAACCACCGAAATTGACTACTGCGTTGGATAGCGAATGATGTTTGGGGCTATACACTTTGTCGAAAGGCACTTCCAAGCCCATCTCCTTCATTGTCGATCGTACTTGTTTGTTGATGCTGCCCAGCAGCCACATACCCTCATCGGCTTGCGATGTAAGGGTGCAGAGTGTGAGTATTAGAAAAAAGAGCGGTCTTAGCTTCATGGTAATTAGGGATAAAAGGGATTTTATAGTTGTTTTACTCTACTATCAATCTTAAGTGATTGGTTTTTAAACGCGCTTTAAGCCACTCATCAATTTTGGCAAGCTCTTTTTTAGCAGGTTGCTTGTCAAAATTGAGCAGAGCTACTTCGATGGTGTCCGTTTTCATTGTTTCCACACTGATTTCTACCATACGAGACACTGCCACGCTGGTTACTTCGGGAAACAAAGCTTTCATTTCGGGTATCAACGAGCTGTTTACTTCATCGTAGGCTTTGTAGCGGCGCAGTTCACTCTCTAAATGCGATATTTGAGTGCGCTGTTCTTGCAAGCGTTGTTCACTGTTTTTATAGAAGTCTTCCATCAACATAGCACGCATCGAAGTCATATCTACTTGGTTGTTGTTGATGCCTTGTAGCACAGTCAGCTTGGTGTCGCCCAATTGGTAGTTTTTCATCATATCTCGGGCTATGGCAAGCGAGGCTTCGGGCACGTCTTCGCCCAGCAGTACCACGCGAATCTCTTTTTCATCGTAGTTTATCTTACGATCTACTACTTGCGCATTCTCAAAGCTCAGTTGCTCGTTGATAAACTTGTTGGCTGCCGAATCGTAGAACGTGCTTTTGATGATGTCGAAGGTGAGGTAGATGGCAGGTGCCATTGTGACTACGGCTATAATGATGATGTATTTCTTTACGGTCGATTCACGCTTTTTGTCTACAAACTCTTTGCGTTTGAAATGCATCACTCGAATCCCAATGAAGGTAGCCAAACTAATGAACACCGAGTTGATGAAATAGAGATAGAATGCGCCCAGAAAATAGACTAAGTTGCCCGAAGCCAACCCATAGCCCGCGGTGCAGAGTGGGGGCATCAGAGCGGTGGCAATAGCTACTCCCGGTATCACATTCCCTTTCTCTTTGGTAGAGAGTGCCACCACGCCAGCCATACCACCCAGCAAGGCGATAAACACATCGTAGATAGAGGGCGATGTGCGAGCCAACAGTTCCGACCGCGCTTCGGCAATGGGGGTGAAAAGAAAGTAGATGGTGGCAGTGATGACGCAAAACATCGTAGTGATGAGGTAGCTCTTTAGTGAGCGTTTCATCAATTCAAAGTCGTTCAGACCTACGGATAACCCCACACCCATAATTGGCCCCATAAGTGGCGAAATCAACATCGCTCCGATAATTACGGCGGTAGAGTTTACGTTTAACCCCAGCGAAGCCATAAACACGGCAAATATCAAAATCCAAAGGTTTGCACCTTTAAACTCTACACCTTTACGAATAGATTCTACGGTTTTTATTTCGTCTTCTTTGTCTTTTCGTAGGTCGAGATATTCGCTGATAAATTTCTTAATAGCGTGTACGTTGCGTGGATCGGTCTTCATAGGCTATTTCTTTATAAAACGATTTACGAATGGAATTTGCTTCAACGGCAAGTCGCGTTTCACGATAAATGCGATGAACAAGCAGAGCAACAGTGTGCGGAACACCAATCGCAACGCCAAGTTATCGATAGGTAAATATTGGGCTGCGGCATATAAGATGAAAGCCAATAGCACGTAGGTACCAATGCCTTTGAGGTCGTAGTTGATGGGATATTTTTTTTGCCCCACAAAGTAGGATAGGAGCATAGCCACGGCATATCCCGTAAAGCCAGCCCACGCACAAGCCATATATCCGTATATGGGAATCAGGAAGATGTTCATCAGCACCACGATGATGCAGGCTGTGAGCGAGAAGTAAGCCCCCCAGCGAGTGTCGTCGGTGAGCTTGTACCAAAACGACAGGTTGAAATAGATGCCCATAAACATCTCGGCGGTCATCACGATGGGAACTACCCGCAGGCCTGCCCAATAATCGCGTCCGATGAGGAATTTCAGAATGTCTAAGTAGAAGATTACCGCCAAAAAGCCGAGCAAGGCAAAGATGATAAAAAACTTCATTGCTTGCGCATACATTGCACGGTTGTCTTTGTCCTTGCTTTTGCCAAATACAAATGGCTCGTAGGCAAAGCGAAAAGCCTGTGTAAACATGGCCATTATCATCGCTATCTTGCTGGTAGCACCGTAGATGCCCAGTTGCACGTCGGCTTCGGCACGGTCGGGGTAAACAAAGGGGAAGATAATGCGATCGGCCACCTGATTGAGTATGCCTGCTATGCCCAGCACCATCAAAGGGAACGAGTAGCTGAACATCCGTTTCATCAAGGCTTTGTCCAGTTGGTAACGGAAACCCACAAGTTGCGGCACAAGGCAAATCATCACCACCGAGGTGCAAATGAGATTGATGGCAAAGGCTGCGCCTACGTTGGTGCCTTTCAGTATCACGAAGTAAACAATGTTGAGCACAATGCTGGTGACGATGAAGAGCATCTTTAAGGCGGCAAATTTGATGGGGCGTTTTTGGTAGCGAAGGTAAGCGAAAGGAATGCTTTGAATTGCGTCCATTGCTATCACGATGAGCATCATACCCAAGTACCACGGGTTTTTGCCAAATCCCATCACACTGGCTATTGGGTGCAGAAACACCAAGCAGACAAATAGGAATGACAGCGAGATCATTCCCACAGTGATTAATGTAGTGGCATATACACGCGTCGGATCTTCACCCTCTTTATTGGCAAAGCGAAAGAAGCCCGTTTCCATTCCACAGGTGAGTAGCACAAGTAGCAATGCCGTGATAGCATATATTTGCGTTATCACTCCGTAGTCGCCCGATGAGGCTGGCATAGTGAGCGTGTAGATGGGCACCAATAGGTAGTTCAGAAAACGTCCTACGATGCTGCTGATGCCATAGATGGCGGTATCTTTTACCAACGATTTAAGTTCGGCCATTGTGTTGCTGCTCTGTTGTTAAAACAAGGTGGACTGTGTGCCAAACGACACACGCCCTAAATGTTTGTAGGCAAGGTCGGTCACCTCTCTACCACGGGGGGTTCGTTTCAAGAATCCCTCTTTTATCAAGAAAGGCTCATACACCTCTTCGATGGTTCCGGGGTCTTCGCCCAATGCGGTGGCGATGGTGGTCAGCCCCACAGGACCACCCTTAAACTTGTCGATGATGGTGAGTAGAATCTTGTTGTCTATCTCGTCCAGTCCGTATTTGTCTATGTTGAGTGCTTCCAAGGCAAAATTGGCTATCTCGGTGTCGATAGAGCCGTTGCCCTTCACTTGTGCAAAGTCGCGCACACGGCGTAGCAGGGCGTTGGCTATACGAGGCGTGCCACGGCTGCGCGAGGCTATCTCGCCTGCTGCCGGAATGGAGCAAGGCACGCTAAGTATTGATGCCGAACGGCGGATGATGCTGCTCAGTATGTCGTCGTCGTAATACTCTAAATGGAGGTTGATGCCGAAACGGGCACGTAGTGGCGCGGTTAGTAGTCCGCTGCGTGTGGTAGCACCTACCAATGTGAACGGGTTCAAATCAATCTGTATGCTACGTGCCGACGGGCCTTTGTCTATCATAATGTCGATGCGGTAATCTTCCATTGCCGAGTAGAGATACTCCTCTACCACAGGTGATAGTCGGTGTATTTCGTCAATGAAAAGCACATCGTTTGGTTCGAGGCTGGTGAGCACGCCTGCCAAGTCGCCCGGTTTGTCGAGCACGGGGCCTGAGGTCACTTTAAATCCTACCCCTAATTCGTTGGCGATGATGTTTGATAGCGTTGTTTTACCAAGTCCCGGAGGGCCGTGTAGCAGCGTGTGGTCGAGTGCTTCGCCACGCAAACGAGCCGCCTTCACAAAGATGCGAAGGTTTTCTACCACTTTGTCCTGACCGCTAAAGTCGTCGAAGCTTAGGGGACGCAACGCATTCTCAAAATCGCGTTCCTTTTTGGTGAGTTGGTGGTCGCGTATATCAAAACTATCTTCCATACCTACAATTTCATTACAGCCAACAAACTTAGGCAAAAATTCTCATTTAGCTGATACACTTTGTAAAGAATAACTGTGAAAGAGGTAAATCGGCTACCTACTCAGCTCCCAATAGTTCGGTTAACTTTGCTTCCAAAGCGTCGTTGTGCAAATTTTGCGCCACGATGATGCCGTTGGAGTCTATCAAAAAGTTGGATGGAATCAAGATAACACCATACTCCAAAGCTGGTGCGCATTCCCAGCGTTTCAAATCCGATACATTGCTCCAAACCAACCCATCGTCTGCTATGGCTTTAGTCCATTGCGATGCGTTGTAGTCCAGCGACACGCCAAATACATCAAATCCTTTCTCTTTGAACTGCGTGTATGCCGAAACCAAACCGGGATTGTCGCGACGACAATAAGGGCACCACGATGCCCAGAAGTTGAGCAGCACATACTTGTTGTCCGTCAACACGTTCGATAGCGACAACTGGCTGCCTTCCACATCGGGCAATACTATTTCCTTGTATTGCTTTCCGGGCAAACTTTCTCTTTTGGCTACTAAGGTGCTTCTCACCCATTGTAGATAAGAGCTGTTTTGAGCGGTGGTGCTCATAGCGTTTAGCATCGCCTCAGTTTCATCTATGGGTAGTTCGTATATCAGCGCGTCCATCATCACATAGGCGGCAGCTATGCTGCTGGGGTTTTGCTTTACAAACGCCACTACTTTCTCCAAGTCGTTTCTCACAGGGTAGTAACCATATCGATACAAATCATTCTCGGTAGAGCCGCTCACGCTTATCTCCTCCAACTCCGAGGTGTTTCCAGCGATGGTTATATCCGAGTTTTCGAGAAAGAAGCTCACGATGGGGCTGTTGCTTTCGTATTTCTTTTGCACAAACACATACATGGGTGTTTCTATCCGTCCGCTAAAAGCAAACTTTCCGTCGGCCACGTTGGTAGAGTCTATCACGGTCTCTTTTCTTTTCCCGTCTTTCTTTATCAGATAGATGGTGCCGTCGAGGGCTTGTATGTTGCCATTGATGGTGTAGCCCTGTGTGTGGTCGTCGTTGTGGTTGGTGCAAGCCACCATCAACAAGATGGCTACGCATATTGTCGACAGCTTTAGTAGATGTTTCATTGTGGGGATGGTTTTATTTGCAAAGATAAAAAAAGAACGCTGCCAAAAAGAAAAACATTTTGTTATCTTTTTTACAGCGTTCTTTTTTTGTGGAAGTAGCTCAGCAAGCTATTATCCCCATCCTGTTCCCGAACTCTGGTTGCTGCCCGATAGCACGGATGCTTCCAGCTCTATGGTTATCACCTCAATGGTGGGTTTCACGTATCTAATTTTTGTTTTCATTCTATCTGTTGTTTTTTATTGCTATTACTCTTTTTGCTTAAAAGCCCAACCAAGGATAATCGCCTGTGCGATTTTTCCAATAATTGCTATCGCCCAGTATTAAGTTGCTATACATTGTGCCATTGGTCATTTCGGCTTTTGATAGTGCAGCTACATTGTTAAGGGTAGCATTGCCACTTCCTATTGTTGTATCTGTGCCACCGTCAGTTGCATTCAGACAATAACTATATTCTACCCTGCTATAAGTATTTCCAGCAATGCCACCGATATTGCTATTTTCTCCCGTCACCGCACCTGTGTTGTAACAGGAGGTGATGGAAATAGAAGAACCTGCGATGCCGCCAGTATAACCTCCCGAAGTCGACACAGCGCCATTGTTGTAGCAAGAAGAAATAATTTCTACAACCCCAGCTATGCCACCAACATAACTATTGCTATCACCCATAACCGATACCGTACCAATGTTATAGCAGGAAGTAATAGAGGTATAAGTATTACCAACAACGCCACCAATATAAGGAGATGCGGAAGTTGATTGACTTGTTGCCGTCACCATCCCTGTGTTGTGGCAAGAGATGATTGTTCCTTTAGAACAACCTACAATGCCACCAACGGTGCAACTGCTATTGCCACCAGCAGTATCCCAAACCGTAGCCGACACGGTGCCGCTGAAGCTACAACCCTTGACGATACCTGTGTTGTATGCTATCACGCCGCCCACATTATGGGCTTGAACGGTGATTGAACCCGACATGCGCAGGTTTTGAACAGTGCCGCTATTGCCTAAATATCCAAACAACCCCTGAACATCGGTTCTTGTGTTGCTGTTGTTGATATACAGCCCCGTAATCTTTTTGTTGTTTCCATCGAATGTACCGTCGAAGGGCTTTTCAATTACAACACCATACATGTTTTTATACACTCCTATCGCCGTCCATTGCTTGCCGCTGAGGTCGATGTCGCAAGCCAAGGCGAAGTATTTACCTGAGTAGGTGTTATCTCCATTCACATCCGCCGCCAATTTGGCAAGCTCTTGTGGGGTGCTGATGATGTAGGGATTCTTCTGTGTGCCTTGTCCGCCACCAAAGTTGGGGGCTACAAAGTCTATCCAGTTATCGGTGATTTCGCCACTTGCCACAGGCAATTCCTCAAACGCAAAGGTGGGGTAGCCGTCAGCACCTTCCATCCAAGCACAAGCTCCCGGAATGGAAGCTGCGTTGGTGTTGAGCGTAGTGAGGGAAATATCTGTTGATGCCTCGTCATAACATTGTTCTATCTGGACTCCTTCGTTAATGATTTGTCCATCTACGAAATATCCCGTTTCAGCGCAGTCCTTTAAGGTATAGCAATTCTTTAGCTTGGATTGATTATCAGCATAGCCAGCTATGGAGCCGAAATAATTCGCCGTTCTGCTTGCGTTAATTGCTGCCGTGTTGTAGCAATTCATTATCGAAGTGTTGGAAATAATTCCAGCTATACCGCCAGAAGCATATACTCCCCCTGTCACCACCACTGCGTTGCAGCAGTTGATGATGGTGCTGTTGAGTGCATTCGCTACAATGCCCGCATTGTTACCACCTCCTGTCACATTGCCTTCTACAATGAGGTTTTTAATGGTTGCACCCTCTATGTTGCCAAACAAAGCCATATTATCCCATTGAGAATTTGTATTAATATAAAGCCCCGTTACTCTTTTGCCATTCCCGTCGAATGTGCCTGCAAAAGGAATACTGAGACCAATCTCGCACACTCCTATTGGCAACCATTGTTCTTGCTCATTACATTCGAGGTCTATATCATTCATTAGTTTGAAATGTACTCCCTCTGAGGTAAATTCTATATACCCACCTTGATCATCATTCGACCCATATTTAACGCAATTAGCGATATATTTCATATCGGTATGATTCCTTATTAAGTAAGGGTCGGCTGCTGTTCCTTTTCCCAGCCAAGTGTTTGAAACTGTGAAAGCATTTATCGTCACGCTAAGGTAGTGGTGCTTGCCCAATCCGAAGTTCATTGTTTCGGTGGCTTTGAATGTTCGCGTGTATAAACCATAGTTGGTATATGCCGTGAGGGTGATTTCATCGTCCACATCCATTTCAAACGGAAACACCGATCCAACTACCGAGAAGTATTTTTCGCCCTTGTAGTCATCCAGCTGTGGTGAGTTCTCTATATTCATCGCAATAGTTTGGTTGGCTGCGTCCGAATATGTCAGCTCTCCGTCGGTGAGCGCAAGGGTGGCGGTGCTCTTTATATTCGCACCTGTCAGCTCCACACGCAGCAGCCGTACATCGGTTTGTGTAATGGCAGGGTCTAACTTGATGCGATACTCCATTCCTGCGCAGAGGTTATGTAGTGTTACATCAGCGATATTTCCGTCAGACACATCCATCAACTCACTCACCATTGGTTTGTTTTTGGCATAGTGGTGAAACACCGCTCCACCGTCGCACACTTGGGTGCTGATGTCTACGGTGTATGTGTTGCTTGTGATTGTTGCGGCAGCATCGTAGGGGTATATAAAGCGTACTTGGGTTGCATCTTGTGGTATTTGTCCTGTAAACGAGGCACTCTTCGTCTCGTTGTCGTATCCGGCATTGATATTGAAATCCGAAAGTTGGGAGACCCCCGTGCTCCAAGCTCCCAATTGGTCGTGCGATTGCCATTGAGATACCCACGTAGTGTTCATAAAGTCATCTCCACTGGGTGTCATCGAAGCCCTTGTGTTTACGCCCGGTTCGCCCATCGAGGCTTGGATGATGATTTCTCTCATTGCCCCTTGTGAGGGTGCGTTGTCCTCAACAATTTCTTGCTGGCAGCCCGTAGCAGTGCCAAGCAACAGCAGCGCGGTGGCTGCGTGTAATAGAATACTTCTCTTCATATCCTTTTTTTAGTGTTGTATTTTTCAAGTTGTAGTTGTGCATTTAGATATCAGCTATGATGCTACAATCGTTTCGACAGCTAAATTAATGAGAATACTTTTTAGATGTGTCTACTATGCGCAATTAATTGTCTACTATATGCAATGAGTTGATAAATAAGTAGTTGTGGGGCTTTTGTTTTTGCTCTCAGGTGCGAAATACATTCATTTTCCAAATGATAACGCTCATTTTGAAAAATAGAAACACGGTTCTTGTAGGGTGAAGGGGCTACTCTTTCAACTCTTTTTGGAACTCGGTGGGCGACATATTCATTTGACTTTTGAAGATGCGGTAGAAGTAGGAACGCGACTGAAAACCACACTTCTCTAACACTTCGGCAATGCTATTTTCGCTATCTTGTTTCAGCAGTTCGCAAGCATAGTCTATTCGCACTTGGTTGATATAAGCACTAACATTTACCCCCGCACCAACTTGTATGGCTCTTGAGATATAGGTGTAGTTGGTGCCAAATTCGGCAGCAAGCAGGTTGCGATCTAATGAAGGATTTGAGAGTACCTCTTTGTTATTCAAAAACTTCTTGATTTCCATAAACATCTCCATATCTTTGTCCGACGATGTGGTGGAAGATTCGCTGTCCAATATCTGTTCGAGTGTCTTTTCGGTATTTTTTTGTTTTTGGTATTGCAAGACAATAGTCCTGTTTTTGGCTTGCAGCTTCTTTTGATAGTAAAAATATCCTGTGGTAAGTAGCGCCATCGCTCCAAAACCAATTAAAGCAACCGTCAGCCACAATCTAAGCAGAATCTTCTCTTCACGCAGTGTGTCTACCTTGTAGATAGAACTAAAGTCGTCGAGCTGTGCAGCCATATCCAATTGCATCATAGCATCTTTTTGAGGGAGTAGCTTGCGGTAGATTTGTGCGGCTTCGTCCATTCGTCCAAGTTTCATAAGCAAGTTGGCTCGCATCTCTTGTGTAGCCACAGCGGCAATCTGGTTGTTGTGGTTTGTTTGCACCTTGTGGCATTCGTCCAAATAGTGTAGTGCTGTGTCCAAGCCACCCATCGCTTCGGCATATCGTGCCTCTTCTTTCAACCACAAAGCTTTGGAAATTTCTTTCTGATTTTCGGCTAAGCGGGCAGCTTCATCTAACTCACGTCTGGCCGCTTCAAAATCTTTGTTATCGGTATACAAGTGTGCCCTTGCCGATACACACACCAAGTAGTAGATAGCCACATCGGTGAGCTGCATCTCGTTTTTCTTACAATACTCCTTCCACATATCGTCCCACCTGTCCAGCATCTTTTGCAGTTTCTCGTTTTCGCCTGCAGCCAGAAACGACTCCCATGCGATGCCATACATATTGTGCAGTTGCCCCACGTTGCCCTCTGTCAGCATACACTCTTCTGCCGTCTCGAAAAACTCCACCGCTTGTGCGCTGCGATTCATACTTTGGTGACACGATGCAATGAGGTAGGCGGCCACCCCTTTTCCATAGTTGCTGTGGTGGCTCACAGCAAAGTCGTACATAGCCTGCGCCTCTCTCAGAGCACTCTGCAAACGGTTGGCATAGCGGTAACTCTCCACCGTCAGGCTGCGACACGAATAGTAAAAGTCCCATTGCTCGTGTTTTTGAAACACCTCCAAATCATTGTTGATATAGACGAAGATGCTATCGTGCATATTGCTGTTGTAGAAGGTGTAGAGTCGCAGTGTGCGCACCATCATCTCGTGTTTGGCATTGTTCTGATTTTCGGCCTCTGCTTGGTAGATGTGAAGCAATGCCAGTTCGTTGTCCACCGTGGTGTGTGCCGCCGCTCGGCTGCACTCCTGATAACAGATATTTAGCTTCTCTTCTCCTTTGCTCTGATTGATGAGGGTAGTGAGCGAGTCGAAGACAGCAGACGACTGCGCAAACAAGGTGATTGTTTGAATAAATAAAAATACAAACAGCGTAAACCGCATTTTAGATGCCGTGATGGATTCCGTTATTTTGCTTGGCATATAGAGGTTGTATTTTAAATTTTTGGTGTAGCAAAGATACATTTTTTTTTGAAACAATATATCTGTTCATTCGTTGAACTCATTCGGAAATGGTGCTATTCCTACACCCTGATTGGTAGCAAGGCCTATCTACCGTGCTGGGTAGCTATGCCTACCGCGTTAGATATAGCTACCCAGCAAATGGAGTGTGCATAGTTGAGGCGATAGATGTGCATAGCTATCGTCAGAAGTATCTATATATTATAAACTTATTCTTTTTTACGCGAATTTCCTATACTTTACGGGCGTATATATATAAATGAAAGAAGAGAGTGGGGTGTTGAAGAGACTATTAAAGTCACTTTCAGCAATCGGCTTGGACAGTTGTGTGGGTTTGCCAATATTTGTGGCGTGAAGATGAGAATAAGCGATTAGAAGGATAGTAGCCCGAAATAGAGTGGCTGGTGGAAGTCGGGTTTGGTTGTTCCCACAGGATTCCACGTCAAGTAATGAGGAGTTTGCAATCCGCTGCCACATTTGTAAAAGTTGGCTGCTACGTTTCTGCCCTCAAGCGAGTTGATAGAGTGCTGAAAAAAGACCTCGTAGGGAATCACCAATGCCACCTCCCACGTGGTTTCTTCTATGCGCTCCTCAAATGGCTGGTTGCCCAAACTTGCCCAACGTTTTATCAGGGCGGTTGTTTCTTCGGGTGCGGACTGCCTGTCGCTTCGCTCCGTGCCAGCTTGCATCAAAATGGTGCCGATGCAGTTGCATTCAATGTTGTAGTACACGCCATCGCCACCGGGAATGGAGAAAAACTCCACACACGAGTCACTCCACACCGCTTCGCCATCTTGCGCATACAAGGCACGCACGCTTGCCTCTGTCACCCAATAGTGCAGCAGCAATGCGTGTGGTGTGTAGGCGATGCGAAATTTCACATCGGGGCGATAGGGGAAGCTGCTCCAATTGACCGTGCCAATGGACTGAAATGGGATTTCTGCTTGTTGAAGCAGAGCTGGAACATCTTCGGCCTCCACCGTTTTGGCATCAATGTGTTTCACTTGCAGGTGGCCTTGCTGAGACTCTTTGCTGCTTTCGCTGTGGCAGGCTGAAGCCATCAGTGGCATTGCCAGCAGCAGAATGAGTTGTAGTAGGTGTTTCATCGCTCCAAGCTGTTTTGTTGGGCAAATTCCATTGATACCGAGTTGTTGAGGCTTTGGCATACCTCTGCCGAAAAGCGGATGCCACACTCCACAATCTTGTCCCACCAAGCTTCGCTCAAGGTAGGTAGGTCGCGGTGCCGGATATCGTATTTAAGCAATGCGTAGATGATGCCAGCGTTGAAGTTGTCGCCCGCTCCAATGGTGCTCACCGCCTCTACGGGTCGTGTTGTGTAGCTTTTGTTGGTGGTTCGGGTACGTAGCTGCACAGGCTGGCTGCCATTGGTGCAAACAAAATTGGGGCAGTAAAAGGCTATTTTGTCTTTGTAGATTTTGTCAACATCCTGCATTCCGTAGGCATAAAAAAAGTCGTCGGAAGAGCCACGTACTATGTCGGCATACTCCAAGTTCTCGATAAGGGTGGGAGCAAGCTTCATTGCTTCGTACTGGTGGGTGCTGCGAAAGTTGTAGTCGTAGTAGATAATCGCCTTTTTTTCGCGAGCTATATCGAGTAGTTCCACTACTTTGCTGCGCAACACGGGGTTGAGGGCAAAGTAAGAGCCGATGGCTACGATGTCGTCTTCCTGTATCTTGGGAAACAGCACATCGAGCCGCTGGTTGGGGTAGTCTTTGTAAAACAAGTATTCCGCATCGTGCTGTTGGTCGAGAAAGGCCAACGAAACGGGCGATTTGCCGTCGGGGAATACATTCACGTAGTCGGTAGTCATACCGCTGTCGCGCATAAACTGCAAGATGGTGTTGCCCACACGGTCGTTGCCCGTTTCGCTGATGAACGAAACCTCTGCGCCCACTCGTGCCAGCGACACCATTCCGTTGAACACCGATCCGCCGGGCACACCCGCTGTGGGTTGTCCGTTCTCGAAGATGATGTCGAAGATGGTTTCGCCAATGCCAATTACTTTTCGCATAATTCTCTCGATTTTTCGCCCAAGTAGCCACCGTGGTGACGCTTGGAGTATTCTTCAATGGTAAATTGGGTTTGTTTTTGAGTTTGCACCACCAATATATCGCCAATCACTGTCATAGCTGTGGTGGAGGTAGTAGGGGTCATACCCAATGTACACACCTCGTCGGGTTTGCCTGTGCTTAGGCATACGTCCGACTGTGCCGCCAATGGGCTATCGGGGTTTCCGGTGATGACAATAAATTTTAGGTTGCGATTCAGGTTGTGCGCCAGTTGGGTCAGCTCCACAATCTCGCGCGTCTTGCCCGAATTGGAGATGAGCAGCAGCAGGTCGTTTTCTTGCAGCACACCAAGGTCGCCGTGTTGCGCCTCGCTGGGATGCAAAAACACCGATGGGATGCCTGTGGAACAAAAGGTGGTGGCTATGTTCATCGCAATCTGTCCAGCTTTTCCCATACCGCTTGTCACTAATTTGCCTCTTTTGTGGTGTATTTGTTCCACAATCAGTTCCACCGCTTTAGGGTAGGCCTCAGTCACGGGGATGTTGAGCACCGCTTGTGCCTCTTTTTTCAATAGTTCGTTAATCGATTCAATCATATCCTTATTCGTTCAGTTAGTTGGTCAAGAGAATCCACTACATCGTAGTAGTCCGAAAGTGAGTGACGGATAAATCCTTTCTCCGCTATTTCGCTTAATGCTTTGAGCAGTGTGTTGTAAAAGCCGTTGGTGTTATAAAACAAGATTTTTTTGTGGTGATAGCCTATCGATGCTGCTGCGATGGTGTGAAATATCTCGTCGAGCGTTCCCACTCCACCCGGCAGAGCTATGAGATAATCGGACAAGGCCACAATCTCATCTTTGCGGTCGCTCAGGTTTTGTGTATGCACTATTTGGTCGGGTAGTTCGCTCACTCGGTCGTTCTCTTCGAGCTTGGTGGGCACCACGCCGATGATGTTTCCGCCCGACGCTTTGGTAGCCTTTGCCACACACTCCATCAAGCCCATGTCGGCTCCGCCATACACCAGTGTATAGCCATTTTCGCCAATCCACTTGCCCACTTGCGAGGCACTTTCAAAATAGCTCTCGTCTATACTTGCCGAAGCAGCGCAGAAAACTCCTATCTTTATCATAAATGGCAACGTGCTGTTTTATTGTTGGCAAATATCCATAATTTTCGATGAACCACAATAAGTTTTGTTGTATTTTTGCAACTTCATTATAGATAGCAACCCATGAAATCAATAAAAACAGAGCCAATGGTGCATACCCTCTCCAATGGTTTGCGAGTGATATACCGACCCGCACAAACCGATGTGGTGTATTGCGGTTTCGCAATAGATGCTGGCACGCGCGACGAACACGAACAAGAACAGGGTATGGCGCACTTTGTGGAGCACCTTGTATTTAAAGGCACCGAGCGACGCAAGGCTTGGCACATCCTCAACCGGATGGAAGCGGTGGGCGGCGACTTGAATGCCTACACCAACAAAGAAGAGACGGTGATTTACTCCGCCTTCTTGCCCCAAGACTTGCCCCGTGCAGTGGATTTGCTATGCGACATCGTGTTTCATTCGGTTTTTCCGCAACGCGAGATAGACAAAGAGGTAGACGTGATAATAGACGAAATACAGTCGTATGAGGACAATCCCTCAGAACTTATTTTTGATGATTTTGAAGACTTGATTTTCCGTGGGCATCCATTGGGAAGAAACATATTGGGGCATCCCGCCTTGCTGAAACAGTTTGATACCGAAAAGGCACTTGCTTTTACTCGAAGACTTTATCAGCCCGAAAATATGGTATTCTTCGCACAAGGCAATATCGATTTTAAACGCTTGATACGGATGCTTGAGAAAGGGATGGGTGAGGTTTTGGCTGGCTCTTTTTGCAAAACAGACCGAATGCCGCCGCTTCCCTATATTCCTCAACAATTGGTGATACCAAAAGACACCCACCAAGCGCACGTGATGATAGGCAGTAGGGGATATAGTGCCTACAATGATAAGCGTACGGCACTCTACCTGCTCAACAATATTTTGGGAGGTCCCGGAATGAACAGCCGCTTGAACGTGGCATTGCGTGAACGCCGTGGATTGGTGTACAACGTGGAGTCGAACCTCACCTCATATACCGATACAGGAGCCTTTAGCATCTATTTTGGCACCGATACCGACGACATAGACACCTGCCTGCGCCTCACCTACAAAGAGTTGAAACGATTGCGCGACAACAAGTTGACTGCCTCGCAACTGCAAGCGGTGAAAAAGCAGCTGGTAGGACAAATTTGCGTGGCATCGGACAACTACGAGAACAATGCCTTGGGCATGGCAAAGATATACCTCCACTACAACAAGCATGAGAATCTGCCTGCCATCTGTCATCGCATAGAGCAAGTGACGGCGCAAGAGCTATGGGAAGTGGCCAATGAGATGTTTGACGAAACTTATCTCTCTACACTCATCTACAAGTAAAAACAGATTTACCTTTAAAAATAACGACTTATGAAGAAAGTAATTATTCCCTTAGCAGCATTTATTTTAGCATTGGGTTTGGTGTGCTTGGGCGCACTGCTCAAAAGCGGTATCACAGGATTTAAAGACACCGAAAGAATTGTCACAGTGAAAGGACTTTCGGAGCGAACGGTACGTGCCGACAATGTTTTGTGGCCTCTTCAATACAAAATTATCGGTAATGACCTTACTTCTCTTTACACTGATATGGAGAAGAATAACCAAAAAATTATCGCTTTTCTCAAGAGCAATGGCATCGAAGAGAGCGATATATCCATCGCCTTGCCCGTGGTGGTAGACCTCTATGCCGATCGGTATGTGAACACCAGTGAAGTGCGCTCACGCTACAACATCACGGCCACTGTCACCGTCACTTCTCAAAAAGTAGATAGAGTGCTTGAGGCGATGAACAACACCGCTACCTTGCTGAAAGATGGACTTGCAATTTCGTCGAGCGAATATGGTACAAGCACCATCGCTTTCTCGTTTGAAGGATTAAACGCCATCAAGCCCGAAATGATAAAAGAGGCAACCCAAAGCGCACGCGAAGCCGCCGAGAAGTTTGCCGAAGATTCTGATAGTAGATTGGGCAAGATAAAAGTGGCATCGCAAGGACAATTTACCATCACCGACCCCGACCGCAATGCACCCTATATCAAGCAAGTGCGCGTGGTCACTACCATACAATATTATCTGAAAGACTGATACCGTTAGTTCGTATCAAGAAACTACTCGATGCACCACTCTGATAAACAGCTCGCTAAGGCTTGTTTATTGGGGTGGTGCATTGTTTGTAAACTGGCATATATCATTTGATGTATCTATTTCAAAAAAAGAGTAACCTATCTGAAAGCTTGTGTAACAAGAAGAATAGCAATTTGTCGTCAAACACACTAATTTTGTGTTAAAGCGTTTAGCGAGTAAACGCATTGATAAAATACCTTAATTTAATAGTACTTATTTATGAAAACAAAATTACTCTCTTTGTTACTTGTTTCAATGGGTTTGGTTACCCACGTATCGGCACAAGATTTCTTAGTGGCGGATTTTGAAGACAAAAATGTAGGTGATGCGCTTGAAGTGATAACCTATGAAGAAGGACAAGCCACCGCTACCGTAGTGGCCGACCCCGTGAATGAAACCAATAAGGCAGGAAACATTGCTGCTACCAACTGGGACGCTCGCTTTAAATTTGATGTAACTCTGCCCGAAGGTAAAACATTGGCCGACTACAATGAGCTGAGCATTGATATTTATATTGGTGAAAATGCACAAGATGAATGGCCTCACTTCAAACAATTTGTGATTTCAATCGATGGCGAGTTTGTCTATAAAATTCCAGATAGCTATCCGCAAATTGCTCCTATGTCTACTTGGACTACCATTACTTATCCTTGCTCGGCTATGACACTGACCGATGAGGACAAAGCAAAAAACTCTTTCACATTGGGTTTTGGTATCAACTCCAACACTGCCAATTACTGTGTAGACAATGTGAAATTGATAGCTCCCAAAGTGGCTTCGGAAGAGGGATTTTTGGCTGTGGAAGATTTTGAAGGCAAAAGCATAGGCGATGCTATTGATGTGCAAACTTATGATGAAGGACAAGCTACCGCAACCGTGGCTGCCGACCCTGAAAATGCCGACAACAAAGTAGTGAACTTGGTAACTACTTTCTGGGATCCGTTGGTGAAGTTTAACGTAACACTTCCCGAAGGCAAAACATTGGCCGACTACGAGGGTGTTTACTTCGACCTCTATATCCCAACTCACGCAACAGACGAATGGGCAAACTGCAAACAAATGGTGATTTCGATAGATGGTACACACGTGTACAAACCAGATGGTGACTATGGAAAGAAAGCTGAGTTTAATACTTGGACTACCCTCAATTACAATGTGGCAGATATGACGCTGACTGATGAGGATAAAGCCAAAAACTCATTCTCTTTGGCTCTTGGCTTAAATTCAAACGATGCCAACTACTACATCGACAACGTGAAATTGAAAGAGGCTGAAGGCTCAACAGGCATTGGCGCAGAGATGGCGATTGAAACTCCATTTACGCTATACGTGCAAGGTGGTGTGCTATATATCAACAGCAATGCACCTGCAGATGTAACTGTATATACCAAAGCTGGCTTGCCTTGTGCATCGGCTCAAAACGCTTCTTCTATCGACCTGTCGGCATTTGCAAGCGATATTTATATCGTGAAAGTAATAATAGACGGTAAGATTTATAAAAGTAAAATCGCAAAATAACCCCCGACTTCATTAGTTGATTTGATTGTCGAAAGGCTGGTTTACCTACGGGTGAATCGGCCTTTTATTGGTTTTGGAGGTAATGATAAAGGTGCATCTCCTGTGACATATAATCACCGTTGATACACCTTTTCTACACAAAAACCAATCTATGAAAAATCTACTTTCTTGTTTCGGGTGCGCCTAAATAGGCGGGTTGTAGTCCTCCCAAATCAATCATAATCTTCTGCATCGCCAACGAGGGGTGGAGTGGGCGAATGCGCAAAGTATGTAAACCTTGCGATTTGATTTGGTGTGTGGTTTGGCTGTCTATCACGTGGTCGGCCTGCCATTTGCCCAGCTCGCCATTGTAGTGTCCGTTGATGTTTACTACTTGTTCGGGGGCATCGTCTATGCGTATGGCATAACTCAACCCTCGGTTCTCGTTGTAATTGAGCGTAGACGAAAAGCGAACAATCACCTTTGCTTCTCCCGTTGAGCTTGTTTCAAAATCGTATTCCACGTAGGTTTCGGGCGATGGGTCGACGGTATTGGGCATTGTGGTGATGGCCGAAAGCGTGCGCCCCATATTGGGGATAGTAATCCACCGCACAGGTTCATTGGATGTTGCTCGGCTATAATTCTCGGCCTCTATCGACACATAGCCATTGCGCTCCTCGAAAATGGGCTGTTTCTTGCTATCTGCTGCATTTACATAAGTCACCGCAGGCATTATGTTGTAGTCGGGATGATTCCACGATGTGTAGCCTATGTGTGTCTGATCCATCATATGGTTCCACTTGCCCTTTGCCATAATGTGGTTGTAGTGGTGAGTCAAAACAGAGTCTCTTTCAAAATAGAGCTTTGCTTTGTCGGCCCATTCATTTGCTTCGGGTTGTTGCGCAGCTGCAAGGGCCTTGTTCATTGCCACAGCGTGATACATATCGTAGAGATTGGAAGATGCCTGAATGGGATAGAGCACCAATTGGTCGAAAGCATCTCTGCAACCCTGTGGTAGCAGATAGTAAAGCTTCAGAGCTGATAGCGCAAGGGCTTCATACTCTTTTCGTACCGTCTCCCACTCATTGTAATGGTTGAGGCTGTACGTGTTTTCGTTTAGTAATTCGGGGGTGATGCGGCGGTTGTATTTGCTGTACATATCCATCAACCGAGCAGCCTCTTCGCCATACTGTGTGCCAAATAGTTGTGTGCAGAAGCTTACGGTGTGTTCAAATAAGTTGTTTTCATTGAACCGTGTAGGATTCCAAGCCATATCCAGAAAGAAGGTGATGGGGTATTCCATCGGTTTCAAATCGCCCACATTTACTACCCAAAGCTCTTTTACACCGTGGTTGTAGGTGAGCAACATTTGTTCCCACACACGTTGTATCTGTGTGATATTAATCCATTTAGAATTGCGTGGTGCGCCTACGTAGTCGAAATGATAATACATACCATAGCCCCCTTTGCGTGGTTTAGCATCGAGTAGGGGGAGTTTTCGCACGTTGCCCCAGTTATCGTCGCACAGTAGCAGTGTCACATCGTCGGGCACACGCATTCCTTTGTCATAATAGTCTTGCACCTCTTTGTAGAGTGCCCACACTTGCGGAGTATCTTTAGCCTTTTTGCCCGTTACGTCGGCTATAATGCGGCGTTGCTCCTTCACGATGTTTTGCAGCAATTGGATGTTCGATTCTTCGCTCATTGGTTCGTCGCCATCGCCACGCATCCCTACGGTGATGACCGATTCCCAATCTTTGGCACGCTCCATACCCCGTTTCCAAAATTCATTCAATCCTTTCTTGTTGGTTTGGTAGTTCCACTCACCTTTGCCTGTGCGTTTCCAGTCTTGCTGTGCCAGTGCCATTGGCTCGTGGTGCGAAGTGCCCATTACAACCCCCATCTCATTGGCAAGAGGGCCATTTAGTGGGTCGTCGTCGTAGAATGCGCTTGCCCACATTGCTGGCCATAAGAAGTTTCCCTTCAAGCGTAGAATCAGCTCGAATACCTTTTCGTAAAATTGGCTATTGAATCCACCATACGTGGCCGCAGCCCATTTGCCCAGCGAAGGCCATTCGTCGTTTAAGAATATCCCTCGATACTTCACCGCTGGTTCGCCATCGGTGTATGTGCCTCGGTTTATGGCAATGGTGTCTTGCTTGTTGATAGGCGCATCGACCCAATAATACCACGGCGATACCCCCATCTGCTGCGAAAGTTCGTAAATGCCATAGATTGCTCCACGCTTGTCGCTACCGGCAATCACCACCGCTTGCTCTACTCCCTCAAAAGGATTGTCTACCGTGGTGATAATAAACTTCTCGTAGGCACCCGCGAGTTCTTCGCCATTTATCTTTCCAGCTTCTACCAACTGTTTTATCCAACGGTTGTTTTCTAAAGTTCCCACAATTAACACGTTGGATGTAGTAAGTTGATATGTCAACATCGGACATCTATCAGTCACTTTTTGCGCATCTGTTTGCAGGTTTGTCACGGCTCGTAGCACCCCTTTGTCTTCGTTGGCATCTATCAATATAGGAAGAGCTTTGGAAGGAGTAATCCACACAAAGCCGCCATTGGTAGATACGAACTTATCGGCCGCTCGCGCATCGGGGGTGAGCCAAGCAGCTGCAAGCAAAACAAGATATAGGAGGATTTTTAATTTCATATCTGTAATTTCTTTTTTTTGAATGATAGGAGGCAAGAGAAATGGTTTGCATCGCTCTCACCTCCTGTGTTAAAAAACAATCTATTAACCTCGTTTACCTATTAACCAACAGTGTGTATTTGTAAAGTTAATCTTAGTGATATTTTAATATCCGGGATTCTGATAAATACTCTTTTCTGTTTCGGTCATTTCCAAACCTTCCAATTGTCCAGTTGGTATAGGACGCAAATAAAGGAAATCGTCTATTTGGCGAGTGATGGTTTGTGGTGTGTGATCACCGTAGCTTGCTCCGCAAATTTCGTAAGTGCCAGCACGTTGCTTCCACGTTTGTGTGCGAGCTAAATCGAACCAGCGATACCCCTCACCATAAAACTCACGCGAGCGTTCGTCCAAGATGTAGTCGATGGTGATGGTAGAAGGAGTAGCGGCTGTCATCGCTGCGCTGTTGTCTTCTACCTTAGCAGCGTCGTCGGCATTGCTGTAACTCCATTTTCCTGCACGAGCACGAAGCACGTTAACTAAATCTCTTGCCGGCTGAGAACCTTGTGCCCCTTTTACAGCGGCTTCGGCTGCTACCAAGTAGAGTTCCGAGAACTTCAGGATGTTGTATGGGCGAGTGCTGCCGGCGTTGGGCTGTCCCAAACCATCACCGTTGTCGGTGCGATAAGGGCCGAGTTTCCACAAACCGGGATAAACGATGCGGCTGATACCACTTGGCGACACCACAAAATCTGCACGATCGGGAAGTGTGCCTGTGCCAATGTTGCTATTGCCTTGTCCCGAAGGATAAGTCACAGGTGTTTCGGGTTCTTCGCCCAAGAAGGTCAACACTGCATCGCCGGGATAGATGATCATGTTGTTGGCATTGTACACATATTCTGCCTGTGTTCCGCCTTTGGGCCAGTTGGCACGATATACAGTGGTGAATGTGCCATCGTAACGTGAGTCGTTGCTCTTGTCGACAAAAATGTCTCTGATGACATTGATGGTGGGGCACATACGTGTCCACGGACGACCCAATGGTTGAGTGGCAGCACGCTGCACTGGATTGATTTTAGCACTCCAACTTTCGTCCATAGAGCTGGTCATATTGGTGTAGTTCCACGTCATCATCCATCCTGCAAAGTTATCGGGTGCTCCACCGCTACCATACGTCAAGCTACCTCCATTGTAATACTCACTCTCTTGTGTGTGATCGGCATAGAGTAATATCTCGCTGTTGCGATCGTTGGGGCCAGCGTTCACCATATAGAAAGTCTCTTGCAAGCCATAAGGACCGGGATTGGCAATGGCTGCTGTGGCGATGTCGTATGCTTTCTGGAAATACCATTGAGCCGTTTGTCCATCCAAATCTACACGGCTACATTCAGGGTAGGTAGGGATGCTGTTGGGGTTTTCGAGCCACCATCCGTAGGTAAGGTATGCTTTCGAGAGCAGCAAGCGAGCTACCGTTTTGGTAACCGCTCCTGTCAGGCGAGGAGTTTCGGGAAGGTCGTCAATCGCTGTCAGCAAGTCGGGAAATATCGCTTTGGTATAAACCTCAGGCACGGTGTTGCGCACCGACACACGCGAAGGAGTGGTGTTGAACATCAATTCTCCAGCACCCAAATCGAGCGGCACACCACCAAAGGTCTGCACCAACAAGAAATAATCGAATGCACGAAAGAAGCGCGCTTCAGCAATCAGACTGTTGTCGATACCTGCTTCGATGGCGTTCTCTATGATGCCGCTTGCTGTGTTGATGTTGGGGAATGCTGCGCCCCACAACACATCCGAACGGCTGCTGCTGGGGGTGAGGCTACCTACTCCCGATAGGTCGGCATCCTTGAAGTTTCCATCGGCCGACTGTGCATAAGTGGCTTCATCGGTTCCTGTTTGGCAAGAGTTGTAGTAGTAAGCCTGCCCGTATATGTAGCGCAGGTGAGCATACATCGAGGTCAACCCTCCATACACACCGGCTTCTGTCTTGAAAAAGCCCGGCTCGAAAAAGCTGCGTGGTTGTTCGTCCAATACGCTGCCGCACGAGGTGGTGAGCATCAATGCCAATGCGATGGGTGCGGCTTGTTTTAGTTTCTGAATTATATTTTTCATATCAGTTTACGCTTAATTTAGAATGTGAGATTAATACCAAACAAGTAGTTGCGAGTAGATGGGGTGTTGGTTCCTATGATGGGGAAGCGGCTCACCATATTTACTGCTACGTTTTCGTCGCCCAATGAGTTTGTTTCGGGGTCTAAGCCACATTCATTGGTGAATGGAGAGAAGAGTACGAATGGGTTTTGAATGGTGACATAGGCGCGTAGATTGTCGATACCAAACTGTTTCAATTTGGGGCAGCTGTCGAAGTTGTAACCCAAAGTGATGGTGCGTATTTTCATATACGAAGCATCGAAATACCCCAATGTAGAGCCATATTTCGGATTGTCACCACTCATAATACCGCCGGGTTTTGGGTACTTGGCGTTGGTGTTTTCGGGTGTCCAGTAGTCTACCTTCACGTTGTTTCTACGTCCAGATAGCATATTCAAGTAGCCATTGGATGAATGCAAGGAGCTGATAAGCTTACCACCACATTGGAATGCGCCGATGATGGTTAGGTCTAATCCTTTCCAAGCTACACGTGTGTTGAAACCTCCTTGGAACTTAGGTTCCATACTGATGATTTGACGGTCTTCAGTTCCTATTTGGCGAACGGGTGTGCCGTCGGCGTTGTATTCGCCTGTATATTTCACCTTAATCATACCCACGTTACCACCCGGTTCAAGAATGTCGAGATAGGGGTCGCCCTCTTGCCACAAACCTGTTTTTTCGTAGTCGAAGATGGAGTTGATGGGATAGCCCACAAACCAGTTGTTGGCTTCGTCGCGCTCTTGTCCCGATGCCAATTCTACCAATTTATTACGGTTGGCGTAGAGATTGATTCCTGCATCCCACGTCCATCCGTTTTTGTTGTCGATGATGGTTCCGTTCAGCGTAAGTTCGATACCTTTGTTTTGGGTTTTACCAATGTTGCCCATATAGCTGCTCACACCTGCCGTAGATGGTAGATTTACGTTGAGTAGCAAGTCGTGTGTTTTTTGGATGTAATACTCCAATGTACCCGACAAGCGGCCACCAAACAAAGTGAAGTCCACACCGAAGTTCCAAGTAGAGGAGTATTCCCAGCCCAATGCAGCGTTGGGAAGTGCCGACACGTAATAGCCCGTAGAGTAGGTAGAGCCAAAGTTGTATGGACGGGTGCTAAGCATACCCAATGTAGAGTAGGGGGCTACTGCCTGATTGGAGGTTTGTCCGTATCCTGCACGCACTTTCAATATGTCTACCACATCTACATTGTCCATAAAACGCTCTTTCTTGATGTTCCATCCCAGCGAAACGGCAGGGTAGGTGTGCCATTGGTGTCCTTTGGCAAGACGCGATGATGCGTCCGAACGAATGGTGGCCATCAACATATACTTGTTGTCGTAAGCATACATCACACGACCCATAAACGAAAGCAAACCGCTCTTTTCGTAAGCCTGATTGTTGGGGTTTACGGTGATTTCGCCATCGGCACGCCCGATGTTGTAGTATTGGAAGTAAGAAGCGGGAATGTCTTTGCCCGACATATACGACTTGGTGTATTTTGTTTGTTCTGCCGAATACATAGCTACCACGTTCAACTGATGCTTTTGAGCGAATGTACGGTCGTAGGTTAGCATATTCTCTACTGCCCAGTTGGTGGTTTCGGTGTGTTGCACCGATGCAGTCGACTCGGTAGTAGCGTTCGAGCTGTTTATGCCTTCGCCTGTAAATGCACCTGTCTTTCCGCCTCGGTAGTTCATACCCACGTTGATGCGATATTTCAATCCCTTCACCCAAGGGCACTCAATTTGCCCGTAGAATGTGTTGTACGACCCGATTGCAGTCGATTCATTTACCCACGATTCACCTACTTCATTAAGCACATCTTTGGTCATCACCCATTGTTCGTCCAATGGCATGCGGATGGTTCTTTTCAGTGTGCCGTCTTCGTTGTAGGGGGTGGCGATAGGCGATGCGCTGAGCACGTTGTAAAGCCCTATCTGGCTACCTTTGGTAATGTTGTAGTTGGTGATGGTAGAGGCTCCAAAGCGGAGATAATCGCCAATGCCTTGATCGATTGTAGCACGGATGTTGTAACGTTCGAACGATTGAGTAGGAATGTTCGACTCGTCGTAATAGTAGCCCACACCCACGCTGTAACTACCATTCTTGGTTCCATTTGCCACGCTCACATCGTGACTGGTCACAATGGCTGTGCGATACATCATATCTTGCCAGTTGGTGTTGGTTGTGTCCGATTCGTCCAATGAGTTGGTAAACATATTGGCATCTTGGCGTAGTTTAGCAAACTCCTCACCATTCATCATCGGGTAGTCGTGAAATACGCTTTTCAAGCCAAAGTATCCGTTGTAGGTCACACGTGCGGGTTGGCCTTCGCTACCTTTATTAGTAGTAATCAGGATAACTCCGTTGGCTCCGCGCGAACCATATATAGCAGTAGACGAAGCATCTTTCAATATGTCCATACTCTTTATGTCGCTTGGGTTGATGTCCGACAGGTTTCCCATAAACGGTATACCGTCCAGCACAATCAGCGGATCGTTGGATGCGGTGAGCGAACGAGTACCACGAATACGAATTTGCATATTCGCACCCGGTTTCGACGATGTTTGTGTCATATCCACCCCAGCAACACGGCTTTGCAGTGCATAGCTGATGTTGGCGGCTGGAACTTCACGCATAATGTCGCCTTGTACCGAAGCAATAGAGCCTGTCACGTCCGATTTTCGTGCCGTACCATAGCCCACTACCACAACCTCTTCCAAGGCTTTGGCATCTTCTTTCAGTGCGATGTTGATTTGTTTTCTTCCATCCACCGCTATTTGTTCGGTTTGATAGCCCACGTAAGTCACCACCAATGTAGCGTTGGCAGATGCTTGTAGGGTGTAGTTTCCATCCAAATCGGTGATGGTTCCGTTGGTCGTACCTTTCACTAAGATGCTTGCTCCAATCACGGGTTCGTGGTTGGCATCTTGTACTTTTCCTCTGATGGTGATGTCTTGCGCCGATAGCCCAATAGACAAATAAGTGAGGAGAAACAAGAAGACAGAGAGTCTAAATTTTAAATTAGTGTTCCTCATAAAACGTTTTTTAGATTATAAAAAAAAGATTGATTTAAAACTTTGGGGGAATTAAAATAGAGGTGCATTCTCAGGTTTTCATTTACTAATCGATTTAATGGTTTAACATAACAGATTCTTGGTTGGATACAAACTTACTCTGAATCGGTCGTTTTTACTGTTTGCTGGGTATCGTATATCGCCAAATTGGTATCGTGCGTTTTTCTATATGTTACAAACTCTATTTGTCGTGTTACATTTAGAATAAACAAAGATGAATAGGTGATTCATTTGTAATATTTTGCTCGAAAAAATAGTATATTTGTTTAGCAAGTTCTCTATATCTCGATGAGTAAATGATAGCTATATCTATGGAGGATGGTGGCAAGGCCTATCTACCACGCTGGCAAGGCCTTGTCAGCAAGCTGGATAGGCCTTGCTACCAACTTAAAATAAAACCTGATCTAAAGAGGGACTGAACAATGGAAAAACGCACTTTAATATTGTCGCTTTGGGGGCTTTTCTTCTCCCTTTTGAGCTTTGCGCAAGCCGGTCGGTTCTACGATACCAACGATGGACTTTCGAGTACCTTCATCAATCAAATTTATCAAGATAGCAAAGGCTACATTTGGATTGCTACCGAATATGGACTCAATAAGTTTGACGGTGTAAACTTCACCAACTATCGGCACGACGTAGACGATTCTACTTCGCTTAGAAACAATTATGTGCGCTGTATGCTCGAAGATGACAAAGGCAATCTATTTCTGGGCTTTTACAACGGGATGATGCGCTACGACCGAGCCGTCGATGCCTTTGTGGAGATTCCGATTTATAGAGACGGGCGAAAGCAGAATCCTCACGTGACCTGTATTTCGCAACTGCACAACGGCGAGATTTGGATTGTTACCGCAGGACAGGGTTTGTTTAAATATCACCCCCATACCAATGAAGCACACAGTATGGTAGAGGTGATGGAGGTTTTGCAAATCTATTTTCTGAATAATATGATTGAAAACAGCGATGGTAGTATCTGGATTGGATCCGAGTTTAATGGGCTTATTTATTTTCATCCTAAAACCCTTGATGTGAAAATGTATCGCTACCCGCTACTGCCCGATAACAGCGTGACGGCACTTGTGAAAACTGCTACCGACGAGCTGCTGATAGGAACGCAAAAGCAAGGTGTGGTGCGGTTCGATGCTATCAATAACCGCTTTGTGCGAGTGCCCGTGAGCGATGCGACAAATTCATTCTCGGTGTTTACCTTTGGAAAGATAGAGGGTGAAGTGTGGGTAGGATGCGATGGCGAAGGTATCAAAATATACGATACAGACCGAAAAGTGCTCGAAACTTATCAGCCCGATATAGCTACGCTGGATTATAATCAAAGTCGAGTTCACGCGTTGATTGAAGACAAGGACAAAAACGTGTGGATAGGCTTTTGTCAGAAAGGAGTTGCATTTATCAATCACAAAAAAATGAGATTCGACTATATGGGTCGGCTGTCTAGCTATTACAACCCCATCGGATACAATTGTGTTCGTGCAATGTATGAAGACAAAAAAGGGCATCTTTGGGTAAGCAACGATAACGAAGGACTTTATGAGTTGGATAACAGCGGAAAACGTGTGCGTCACCTATTGCCCGAGGACGAAGGAGGAACGATACCCAAGGTGATACACGTGCTTTTCGAGGATTCGCAGCAGCGATTGTGGATAGGTGCGCCCACCCATCGCGTAGGTGTGCTCGATAAACAGAAGGGACGCTTGCAGCAAGTAGATGGGATAGAGGTGAATAAAGTGACTTCTATTGCGGAAGACAAAGAGGGAAATCTCTATTTTGCAACCTTTGGTTCGGGGCTATATTGCTACAACAATCGTACAGGACAAATGAAGAGGTATATAGCGCATCAAGGTGACGAACTCGATAAACAAAAAACTAGCCTGGCCAATGCTTGGATTAATGAGATTAAGATCGACCGTGACGGATTGCTTTGGATTGCTCACTACAAGGGAGTCAGTTGTTTTAATCCCGTCACCGAGAGTTTCGTCGATTTGGGTAGCAACATTCTTATTGGCAATTGCATAGGTTACGTGCTTCTCGAAGATGAGGTAGGAGATATTTGGGCTGGAACAGGCGAAGGACTTTATCGTTTTAATAAACAGAGTAGACAAAGCCAGCGTTTTACACTAAAAAACGGACTGCCCAACAACGTGATTTGTGGTATTTGTCAAGATGATAACGGATCTATTTGGGTGAGCACTTATCGAGGCATTAGCTGTGTGATGCCCCAACAAGAAAACATTGTCAGCTATTATGCCAAAGATGGGTTGCAAGGCAATGAGTTTTTTCAAGGTGCCTATTTGCGAAATAGCGATGGAAAAATACACTTTGGAGGAGTAAACGGAATCACCTCTTTTTATCCCAGCGAGATAGACGATGATAACCAAAGAACTTCCGTCTACATCACCAATTTCAGTATTCAGCAACAATCGGTCAACACGCAAACTCTTTCGGGCAAAAAACAAGTGGTCGAAGTGCCCGTGGACGAAGCTGAACGATTTACACTGGATTATCGAGATAACACCTTTACCATCACGTTTGCTACACTAACCTTCGACAATACCAACCAACTGGTATATGCCTATCGAATAAAAGAGCTATACACCACTTGGCTCAAAACCAATCCGGGGCAAAACGAAGTGACCTACAATAACTTGCCTCCCGGCGAATACACCTTTGAAGTTTGCGTAGCCAATCAAGGGAGCGAAGCTCCTGTTCGCAGTATTTCTATTGCAATAATGCCTCCGTGGTATCTTTCGTGGTGGGCTTACGCAATCTATTCTCTACTGGTTTTGCTGTTACTGGTGGGAGTGATAAACTACATTCGTATGCGTATGAACCACCGACGTGAGTTGATGGAACGAAAACACGCAGCCGAAATGAATGATGCCAAATTGCAATTCTTCATCAACATATCGCACGAAATACGCACGCCGATGACGCTGATAATGGCTCCGATTGAGAAACTGCTTAAATTGGATGCTTCTCGCGAAGTCTATAAAAGCTATCAACTCATCTATCGCAATGCGCAGCGCATATTGAGCCTAATCAATCAGTTGATGGATATTCACAAAGTGGATAAAGGGCAAATGAGCATTCACTTTGAGGAAACCGATTTGGTCTCTTTTGTTCAGGAGGTGATGCAGTCGTTTGAGTACACCGCTCAAAAGCACAACATCTCTTTTCTGTTGTCGCACCAACAGCCTGCAATGAATGTGTGGATTGATTGTGAGCACTTTGATAAAATCCTTTTGAATATTCTTTCCAACGCTTTCAAGTACACGCCCGATGGTGGAATTGTAGAGATTTACATAACCGAAGGGATGGACGCTAACAGCACAAACGCTTTGAAAGAATATGTTGAAATAGCTGTTGTGGACAATGGCATCGGTATCGATCCCGACAAGATAGAACGGATATTTGAATGTTTTTATCGGATAGACAATCAAACGACTCATCAAAATGTAGGAACAGGCATCGGGTTGTATCTGACACAGCTTTTGGTTAAGCTGCATCAAGGCCATATCTCTGCTCAAAACAGGGAAGGTGAATCGGGAAGCAAATTTATTATTCGCATTCCAAAAGGTCGCAGTCATCTGTGCGAAAGTGAATGTCTGCTCAATATAAACAACCGCTCTTACAAACACCTGCACGATGAGTTGGCTATGCTGGATGCTCTGATAAAAAACAATCGAACGATGAAAACCAAAGCGAAAACCAATGTACGCATTCTGATAGCTGAAGACGAGGAGGAGATTTGTGACTACCTCAGGCAAGAGCTATCTGAAGAGTATAAAGTAACGATTTGCCACGATGGGAAAGAGGCTTACGAACAAGTGCTTACGGGTAAAATTGATTTGATTGTAAGTGATGTGATGATGCCCGAAATGAGCGGAACAGAGCTTTGTCAAAAGGTGAAAGGGAATATGAACTTCAATCATCTACCCATCATTCTGCTCACAGCCAAATCGGGGGTAGAAGAGCGTGTTGAAGGAATTGAGAAAGGTGCCGATGCTTACATTGTAAAACCCTTCAGTATGGAGGTTCTGAAAAGCACCATTGCCAACTTGATACAAAGTAGGCATTTGCTAAAAACAAGATATAGTGGTGCGCAAGAACAAAAAGAGCACATACAACGAATAGACTTAAAATCGGCCGACGAGCAGTTGATGGAACGAATAATGCAGGTGATAAACGAAAACATCGCCAATCCTGAACTAAATGCAGAACTATTGGCTTCGCAAGTGGGCTTGAGCAGAGGACACGTACACCGTAAGATGAAAGAGTTGACCAATCTGTCGGCGCGCGATTTTATAAAAAACGTGCGATTGAGACAAGCGGCAGTGTTGCTGCAAGAAAAGAAGTTGGGTGTGTCGGATGTGGCCTATGCCACTGGTTTTAGTACGTTGTCCTATTTCTCTGCCCTGTTTAAGGAGGCTTATGGAGTTACCCCAAAGGAGTATCGAAACACTTTTCGAGTATCAACAGGCTTTCAGGACCCATATTGAATAATAGGTCTACAATGCTTGCGTTGGGTTGGAAGCCATTTTTAGTAGCAAATACCTGATAGTAAGAGGTTGGGATAAACGTGGGGTCGACGATGGTGAAATCTTTCTTTGGGTGAATGATTTCTCGAAAATCGTGCTCGTCTGCCGTAAAGTCTGTTTTGTAAGCTTCGGTAAATGAAACCTGTGTTTCTATGTCGATGAGGCTACAAACCAATTGTCGTAGTTCTTCGTTGAAATCGAATAAAAACTCAAATTTCTTATCGTAGAAAGGGCGAAAATCATCTTCGTAATATTCAAAAAACGGACTGCTATTGTAAGCCGAAGTCATTGCGTTCCAATGCAGGTGTCGCCAGTTGCCGTGATCGGATATGCGTATGTCTTTCATCGGACATTTGGCATTGTCGGGTTTCACGGTAGGGATAGTTAGGGCTATCTCGCCATTGGGTGAAGCGATGGTGCAACGGTTGCGATAGGTCTGTTTCGTGTAATGGTCGTACTGTTCGATAACCACGTTGTCGTAAGCCATCAGTTTGGCGTAATAAGAAACAGGTGCTAAATAAGCAGAAGAGAGATAAGCAGTTTGCATAACAACAGAGATTGATAAAAAATAAAAGCGAGAAACTACTCCACAGATGTGAAGAAACGATTCCAACGATAGCCACTAAGCACTCCTGTGTTGGGCTCTTTTGAAAACCAAATGGAGGTAGCCTTACCCACCAAATGATCGTGTGGAACAAAACCAAACAGACGTGAATCGGAAGTATTGATGGTGTTGTTGGAGGTCATCCAATAATAATCTTTCGTGAAAGTAACACTGTCCACCGGCTCATTGTCTACATAAAGCGTATTGTTTTTGATTATAGCATCTCGTTCTTCGTGCAGCACAAGGGTATTCATCAATAGAGTACGATTCCACGGATATACTTTGAGCGTGTTTCCTTTTCCGGGCACTATCAACGGATGAATAGCAGATGGAGCATCGTGGCTCAATGGTTGCAACCAGCTCTCTTTGCCCATATTCAGCTCTAAATTGTGATAGATGTGCCAAGGTAGCAAGCGTGCTTGTAGTGCCGAGTCTATTTCTATGATTGTGTCTGCCGTCATGGAGTAGGTGTTGAGCAACGAATCCAACTCAATCTCTTTTTCGTTGGGATAAGTAAAATAATAGGCCTTATCAAACCGACGAGTCACATTGGGAGAAACAAGGGTAAACACTGAGTCCACAATCAAAGTATCGCCAGGCAATCCGATGCAACGGCTAATGAATACCTCCTTATTGTCGATGGCAGCTTGTGTGTTGGCTGGGTTGTTGAACACCACAATGTCTTCCTTGCTCACAGGCTTTTCGCTCCAACGATGATAGGGTAGTAGAGACAGTAGCGGAGAACGTAGCCCGTAGCTCCATTTATTCACTAAGATGCGGTCGCCACAATGCAGGGATGTTTCCATTCCGTTGGCTGGGATGTAGTAGGACGTAAACGCAAAACATCGAAGCAGCAAAACGAATAATGCTGCTCCGATGAATGCTATAATCCATTTAAGTCCTTTTTTCATCTACTTTTATCCTACCCATTTGAATAGACGATTCCAACGAATCTTGCCGTTGAGCCAATTGCGGTCTTTGTCGAGCGAGAGCCACACCACAAGTGGTTTTCCCACTACGTGATCTTCGGGCACAAAGCCCCAATAACGCGAATCTTGCGAGTTGTGACGATTGTCTCCCATCATCCAATAATAGTCCATTCCGAAGGTGTATTGGTTTGTTTTCTCTCCGTTGATGTATATCTCTCCATTCTTCACCTCCAGCTTGTTGCCTTCGTAGGCCACGATGCAACGTTCATAAAGTGGCAGGTTTTCGAGTGTAAGTTCTATCGTTTCACCTTTGGCTGGTATCCATATTGGGCCGTAGTTGTCTACTGTCCAGTCGGTATATAGGTTTTGTGGATAAAGATCGTGAGAAGGCTCTATGTCAATAGGCTCGATAGCGGTTACGAACTCTTTTCTGCTCAGTAGTTTTTCGCGAGCAGCCTTGGTGAGTGGCAATGCAAACAACGTTGCTCCCGGCTCATAACCCTGCAAGTCTTCAAAGCTAAGTCCCAACTCATCTTGAAAATATTGTGTAGGGATGGGGTTTCCCGTTCCATATACTTTGTAAAAGAACTGAATATCCTCTGGATCTTCTTGTTTTTCTCCATCAATGTAAATAGCTCGATTGATAATTTGGAACGTATCTCCTGGCAATCCCACCGCACGTTTCACGTAGTTTTCTCTACGGTCTACTGGGCGCGAGATAATTTCGCCATACATTTCGGGATGTTTCTTTATATACTCGCTGCCTGCTTTGTAGTAGAGGTCGTACACAATGTATTGTTGCTCTCTTGTTAGGCTGTCCATATTCACGCGGTTGGGGTAGAGTTGGCGACCTTTGTTGTATGCCATATTCTCAAAGAAATCGGTCTGCTGATAAGCTGTCGAAACCGTGTCGCCTGCTGGGAAGTTGAATACCACGATGTCGTTCATCTTCACTTTGCCAAAGCCGGGCACACGTTTATACTCCCACTTGGGCCATTCGATATACGATTTGGTATTGGTGATAGGCATTGTGTGTTGTGTAAGAGGCATCGACAATGGTGTGTTGGGCACACGAGGCCCGTAGCTCATCTTGCTCACAAACAAGAAATCGCCTACAAGCAATGATTTCTCTAATGAAGAGGAGGGTATTTGATAGTTTTGAAACACAAATATGTTCACAAAGTAGACTGCTACCAAGGCGAATACAATGGCATCTACCCAGCTCATCACAGTGCGCACCATCGGGCTTTTGCTGTCTTTCCAAAAAGCCCAAGGTATCTTCTTTGTGATATATACATCGAAGATGAAAGGAACTACTAAAAGTCCCCACCAGCTTTTCACCCAAAACAAAAAGGCCAAATAAAGAACAAGGGCGATAGAACATTTAATCCACTGTGAACGTGTTGCTTTTCTCATAATTTATAGAATGTCTTTTTGATATAGATGTTATGCTTTCAAGAAAGGGAACAGGTCGTCCATTCCCAAATAGCCTTCGTGTGTGGCGGTAAATTCGGCTGCAATCACGGCTCCCAACGCAAAACCACTGCGATTTTTCGCATCGTGGGTGATGGAGATGCTGTCTACATCCGATTCGTAGCGGATGGTATGAATACCAAAAATCTCTCCTTCGCGAATGGAGTGGATGGGAAGCTGATTGGCGGCGTTGGCCTCCTCTTTTACCCATGAGCTTTTGCGGTCGATGTTTTCCAATACCCCTTCGGCAAGCGTAATGGCTGTGCCACTTGGTGCGTCGAGCTTGTGAATGTGGTGTGACTCGGTCATCGTCACATCGTATTCGGGAAACTGGTTCATAATCTTTGCCAAATACTTGTTGACTGCTGCAAAAATAGTCACTCCCAAACTAAAGTTAGACGACCAAAATAGAGTTTTACCTCCCTCTGCGCACATTTGCTTAATCTCGTTGCCGTGCTCGGTCATCCATCCCGTGCTGCCCGAAACCAACTTCACACCTGCATCGAAAGTGCGTATATAGTTGCTATATGCCACCATCGGATTGGTAAACTCGATAGCTACATCTGCCGAGCGAAATGCTTCTGAGTTAAAATCGTCTTGATTGTCTATGTCGATGATACAAACGATTTGATGTCCGCGACTGAGGGCTATCTTTTCGATTTCTTTGCCCATCTTTCCATATCCGATTAATGCTATTTTCATTACCTTACTTACTTATGTTCAAAATATTAGTCGCAAAGATATATAATTTTATTACATTTGCTGCACACATTAACGTCAACTTTTAATATGGAACAACTGCTGCACTACGTGTGGAAGCATAAAATATTTCCTTTGCACACACTCACTACAACAAACGGCCAAACGGTCGAAGTTATCGACTCGGGACTGCACAACACGCACGCTGGCCCCGACTTTTTCAATGCCAAACTCAAAATAGGCGACACGCTCTGGGTGGGCAATGTAGAGATTCACACCAACTCATCCGATTGGTATCGGCACGGGCACGATAAAGATTTAGCCTACGACTCGGTAATCCTTCACGTGGTGGGTTGTTGCGATAGTCAAACATTCCGTTCCAACGGCGAAACGATACCGCAGATGCTACTCGATTGTCCGCAAGCGGTGCGTGCCAACTATCGTTATCTGAGCAAAGGCGATGTCTCGCCTGCCTGTTACTCCATCATCTCATCGCTTTCCAAACTCACTGTTCATTCGTGGCTCACAGCACTCCAGTCCGAGCGGTTTGAGCAAAAGACTGCCGTCATACGTGGTAGGGTAGAGGTTTGTGGCGGAAATTGGGAGGATGCTTTTTTTATAACCCTCGCTCGCTATCTTGGTGTGGGCCTCAATGGCGATGCCTTTGAAGCTTGGGCAGGGAAGATTCCTTTTCGTGCAGTAGATAAGATAAGAGATGATGTGGAGCGAGTTGAGGCCTTGTTTATCGGTGTGGCAGGCTTGCTCGATAAAGACCCTACCGACGAATATATGCGGAAGTTACAAAAAGAATACCAATACCTTCGTCATCTTTACTCAATCACCGATACTCTCACGGCCGAACGGTGGAAATTTCTTCGTCTTCGCCCAGGTAACTTTCCTCACGTCAGATTGGCGCAGCTTGCCTATTGGTATTGCAACGGTCGTAGCCTTTTCTCCAAAATAATCGAAGCGGACAGTGTGGAGGCTTTGCACAAAGTGCTTGTCACCAACACCTCAAGCTATTGGCGAGATCACTATGTGTTTGGCAAATCGTCGGTGCAGCGCGAGAAAAAGTTAGGCACTGCCGCTCAAAACATTCTCATCATCAATGCAGTTATCCCATTTCTATATGCCTACGGGTTGCATCGTTCCAGCGAAGTGCTTTGCGAGCGTGCCACCCAGCTACTTGAAAAACTGAAAGCCGAAAACAATTACATCACTCGCTTGTGGGGCAGTGCTGGTATAGAGGTAGGTAGTGCTGCCGACAGTCAAGCCTTGATTCAGCTTTATAAATCGTATTGTGAACCTAAGAAATGCCTTTATTGTCGGTTTGGATATGAATATTTGAGGAATAGAAAGTGAACATAGTAAATCAAATATTTAAAGAGTTAATCCTGATTGTCTTTTTCGATAGATTTACCTTTCAAGTATTTTGAAGGTAGGCAACCAAATTCATCCTTAAAGTATTTTGTAAACTGGTTTTGTGACAACCCGATTTGATATGCAACTTGAGATATATTCATTTGGCTCTGTTCAAGCAATTGCTTGCCGCGTTTAATACGTAAAATCCGAATAAACTCAATTGGTGACTTTCCTGTGATGGATATTAACTTCTTGTAAAGATGACCTCGGCTCATTCCTACGAACGAGCTAAGATCTTCGACCGAAAAACTGGAATTATCCATATTGTCCTCTACTACTTGTATTGCTTTTTCAATCAACTGTTCGTCGAGACTGCTCACAGTGATTTCGCTTGGTGAAACATCTATTGTTTTGAATTTGATGTGATTGTTGCTGGACCATTCAAGTAGTTTTTTGATGCGTAAAAGTAGAATATCAGTATTGAAGGGTTTTGTGATGTAGTCGTCTGCACCCTCTTTTAGCCCCGTAAGTATATGCTCTTCGGTGGTGCGTGCCGTGAGCAAAACGATTGGTATATGTGAAATTCGTATATCAGTTTTGATTTTTCTGCATAGCTCCATACCGTCCATTACAGGCATCATCACATCGCTAATCACAATTTGTATATTCTCTTTGAATAGCACATTCAAAGCTTGTTTCCCGTTTGGAGCATCAAAAACGTTATAACAATCCGAAAGGCAATGTACGATGAATTGTCTGAAGTCTTCGTTATCCTCTACCACCAAAATATTTGCTTTATTGTCTTGCTTAGTGTCAGAAGATAGGGGTTGTAGCTCTTCTGTGGATTCATAATCAATATCTATTGGAGGGATTACACTGATGATAGGTAATAATACTGTAAATACAGACCCACAGGGCTTGTTGTCTGTCACCGATATGCTGCCTTGGTGCATCAATACGTACTCTTTTGCAATGTTTAGCCCAATTCCATTTCCTGCATAGGTGGTATGATGCTCTTCTTGAAAGAAGCGTTCAAATATATTGTCTTTATTCTCGTGACGAACTCCAATACCTGTGTCTATAACACGAATGCGAGCCTGCTCACCTTCGTTTGTGACGATGCGGTCGACAATGATTTTAACTGTACCATTGGGCGTATTATATTTGATAGCATTCGAGATTAAATTGAGCACAACTCGTTTTATTTTATTGCAGTCAAAATTCATCTCGATAATGGGTGAGTTGATTTCCAGAGTAACCTTAATGCCACTCAATGCCCTTACTTGATGAAATGGTGTATAAATCTCTTTTATGTATTCGCTCAGATTGCCAAATGAGTAAGACATTTGAATTTTTTGTTCGTCAAGATGCCGGAAGTCAAGTAGTTGGTTTACCTCATCCATTAGCATTGTTGCGTTTCTATGAACCAACTCCAGTTCACCTCTCATTGTGTTGGCTTCTTCTTTTTTAAGAATGTGTTCGAGTGGAGTTATAATAAGTGAGAGAGGAGTGCGTAAGTCGTGACTGACGTTGGTGAAAAAGCGCATTTTTGCCTCTTCGGTTTTTAATCGTTGATCCAGTTCTATTTTATTTTTTTGTGTTCGTAGCTGGGTTTTGTGTTTGATGCGAACTCGGAATATTGTATAGATGAGCAATGCGATAGCCACAGTCACATAACACACATAGCCGGGAAGTGATAGCCAAAACGGTGGAGTAATATGAAGCGTCAAACGTGATATTTGCGCATTGTCGTTTAGAAAAGGATTATTCACTTTTACTTCCAAATTATACTTCCCAGGCGAAAGTTTGTTGAAGTAGATGCGATTTCCTTCTAATCTAATCCATTCCTCTTTGCTACTCAGTCGATAGGCATACTCCAATTTATGCAAGTTGCCGTAATCCATTGCCGATACTTCTAACGCAAAATTATGATCGGTATAATCTAAAACCATTTCTTTTGCTAATTGAATGTTTTGTTTTAATAAAACTCTTCCGTCAGGAGTTTTGTCATTCACGTTCATCACCTGATTGGCCAGAAAAAAGGCAGTGAAGATGACACTTTTCTTTTGGTGCGCATATCCAATTTTATCGGGGTTGATTGATAAATATCCTCCAGAACCTCCAATCAATATCTCATTCAAGCTATTGCGTGTAATGGCAAAGTTATTGAATGTAAAGTTGTCGATACCATCGGCCTCAAAATAGGGATAGCAGATGTACTTCATTTTTTTTAAATCGGGATCATTGATAACATAGACGAGTGTAATTCCGTGGTCTGTTGCAATCCACATATTTTTATTGTTGTCTTCAATGATAGCTCGGATGTAAGGATGAGAAATCCCTTCGGCTTCGGTGAGATGTGTTAGCGTATCATCTTTTTTGTTGTAAATGTTGACACCTCGTATGCCACCTATCCACAGCAAACCTCTACTATCTTGATAAATACAATTGGCGTAGTTGTCTTGAATGATTGGTTGCTCGTCTCGCGTGTTCGAGGCATATACCATTTCTCTGGTAATAATATCCATACGATATACCCCCGAACTTGTAGCAATAAATAGATCGCGTCCACTGGTGTAAGATAAGTCGGCAATGTAATCGGTAAGTAGTGGAGAATTGGCTCTTGTATATTTGTTTAGATTTCCTTTTGTGTCGAGACAATAAAGTCCTTGCGTGTAGGTGGCCATCCAAATGCTTCCATTGCTATCTTCGATGATGCGACGAATGTGCAATGGTATGTTGTAACCATTGTCGTTGCGTACCAAACTTTCAAGAGGAGTAAAAGTCTCATTAGAGAAATAAAATGCACCTCCGCCATAACTACCCCACCAAATGCGCTCTTTAGAATCGATAAAAGAGCATACGATAAGATTTGAAGGTAAATTGTTTTTTCCTTTTATATAGTAAGTTTTCTCTCCGTAAAGTGAATGTTTTTCAATCCCTTCCCCATCATACCCCAGCCAAAGATTGCCTTTTTTATCTTCTATAAGGCAGTTTAAATCTTCATTTGACAATAGTTTATGGTTGTCAAAAGCATTCTTATCGGGGTTGGTATACGCTACCCCTTGCTTGCTTGTTCCAATCCACATCACTCCTCTATCATCTTTAAAAAAGCAGTTTATGTGATTGCTGGTAAGTGTGAATGGCACATCTTTCTTGCGAAAATAATGCTGAACATTCTTGTGCAAACTATTGCTGATGTATATTCCTTGATTATCTGTTCCTATCCATACATTGCCCGTTCCATCGTCGATTATAGATGTTATTATATTTTGGTTCTTATCGAACATCTCATAACCCGGGAAATCAATCCATCGTTTCATTTTTGTGTCATAAGTAGTGATATAATTGTCTTGTGAGGTGTAAACCCACAATGCAAAAGTTGTGTCGAGATGAAGTCTTGGGCGAAAAGCATCGGCACAATTGGTATAAGTTTCAGTAAGCAATACACCACTATTGGGGTCGGTTTTGGCTATGACGTTGTTGGAAAGCAATACATAGCTTTGTGAATCGCGACTGCTGAGGTGTATGATTTCTGTGTTGTGAGGTATGGAATAATAAGATAGTTTCTGTTTATTGAATTGATAGTGATACAATGTGTCATTGGTAGAGCACCAAATATTTTTATCCTCATCAATGAATAGTTTGTCGATAGGATTGTTGATGCCTATGTTTTTTAATGGAATGTGTATAGAGTTGACAAACTCATCTTCTTCGCGATTGTAATAACAATAGTTTACGGGGGTTTTTATCCACAAAACGCCCGAAGCGTCTTCGGCAATCCACTCTACATCGTTGTTGTATGCACCCAATTCAATGGTGGTGTAATGTTTGAATCGATAGCCGTCGTAGCGATTCACACCATTGTGTGTGGCAAACCACATAAATCCAAATTGATCTTTCACGATGCTTTGTATGAAGTTGTCGGAGATACCCGACTTAATGTCCAGTTGATGAAAATTAATATTCCCCCAACAAGGAAAAACGAGTAAAATAGCGAATAGTAATAATATGAAACGTGATTGTGGTTTTAGCATAGTAGTAAAATTAATGCTCAAATATAAAATTAATTGATGTAATAAGAAAAAAAATAGAGTCTCAAAAATCTCTTATTTGTATCTATAAATCCTTTGTATGTGTTATAATACATATAAGGGATTTATGTATACATCCGATTGGCTCTATGAAAATAGGATAGTGTAAGTTTGTACTCGAAATTCAATACAGTAGATTAATTGCAAAGTGGAACAAGCGATTAGTAATTAAATCCAGACAAAACTATTAAACAACATTTTGTATTGCATCTGTTTTGGTGCAATTAAAACTGTCACAAGAGTAATCGGATATTGTTAAATTGGCTTCGGGGCATTAGCCTCCTGGCGTTTCAATATCCGATGGCTGGCAGTGATTGGGCATTTAAAAAGAATATATCGAAATATACTAATTACTTAACTTTATTATAATACTTATGAGAAAACTGCAAGGTATGAGATTGAGGTGTCTTTTGGCACAAATTTGCTTTATACCAATTTTGGCATTTGCACAAGTACAAGTACAAGGCGTAGTGACCGATGAAGTCGGAGAGCCGATGATTGGGGTGTCTATTCTTGAAAAAGGAACAAGCAATGGAACTATTACCGACCTTTTCGGAAACTATCAAATCACAGTTCCATCTAAAAGTGTGCTTGTGTTTTCTTATGTAGGCTACAATGTAAAAGAACTAAGTGTTCAAGGTAAAACAAAGATGGATGTCAATTTAGAGCCATCCTCTCACGACTTAGATGAGGTAGTTGTAATAGCCTATGGGCAACAGAAAAAAGTAACTATTACAGGATCGGTATCAAATGTAAGTAGTGCAGAAATCTTAAAATCACCAGCTGCTTCATTGGGGAATGCTATTTCGGGTAAGCTTCCAGGTTTGTCCACAGTACAATATTCTGGTGTGCCAGGTGCTGACGACCCTACGATTTTTATACGCGGACAAGCTTCGCTCAATGGCTCTACTCCATTGGTGCTTGTAGATGGAGTTGAACGAAGCTTTACACAGATTGACCCCAACGAAGTGGCCGATATAACTGTTCTAAAAGATGCCTCAGCAACCGCTGTATATGGTGTGCGTGGTGCCAATGGGGTGATTCTTGTAACTACTAAAAGAGGGGAGTCGGGCAAAACACAAATTTCGGCATCAGCATCGTGGGGGATGCAAAAGGTTACAAAATTTTTGGATTTTGCCGATTCATATACCTATGCAACGGTATTCAACAATGCACGACTATCTGATGGAAATACACCGCGATTCTCCGAGGATGTGGTGCAGCATTTTCGCAATCAAGATCAACCCTTGTTGTATCCCAATATAGACTGGATTAATTATATAATGAAAAATTCGGCTTTGCAGAGCCAATATAACATTTCGGTAAATGGAGGTAACAACATCGCAAAATACTTTGTGTCCGTAGGTATGCTCGATCAAGATGGTTTGTTTAAGACATTTAGCTCGGATAAAAACTCAAATTTTGCTTATCGACGTTATAATTATCGTGCAAATCTTGATTTGAATATTGGGAAGTTACAAGAGATTTCGATAAATCTTGGTGGACGTGTTGAAAACAAACGCTCTATTGGTAACAATGGAGGAGATGATGGGGAAGAGTATATTTTTCGCTATTTGATGGATGCACAACCTTTCTCAGGTGCAGGCATTGTTGATGGTCAATGGATTAAAACGAATCCAGCCTATATCTCTTCAGAAGCAGCCGTAAGCGCACGCGATGGATTGGACACTTTTTATGGACAAGGGTATAAACTGTCGTCGACAAATGTGTTGAACATCGACTTGATTTATAAATTGAAGCTTGATATGTTGACAAAGGGGCTTGCGCTTCGGGTGAAAGGCTCTTATAACTCGACATACTATCACGTGAAAAACCGCACTAATGGAAAGCCTGCACAATTTACACCTATTCTCAATAATGACGGAAGTGTTTCTTTGCAACGTAGCGGCGACTATTGGAACTTGGGCTATGACGAAAGTAGCTGGCCCAATCGTGATTGGTATGCCGAAGCCAGCTTGAATTACGATCGCAAGTTTGGTGAACACAACGTGGCGGCTCTATTGCTCTACAACCAATCGAAGAGCTACTACCCTTGGGATGCAGCCAATTCGGCATACATTTCTATACCCAAAGGATATGTAGGACTTGTGGGGCGTGTCACCTACAATTATATGTTCAAGTATATGGCCGATTTCAATATCGGATATAATGGCTCGGAGAATTTTGCAAAAGGAAATAGATATGGTTTTTTCCCCTCTATGTCGTTGGGATGGACTGTTTCTCAAGAAAAATTCTGGAAGCCGATAAGCAATGTTATATCGTATATGAAGCTACGTGGCTCGATAGGGACTGTTGGTAATGATAATTGCCAAGGCTATCGTTTTCTTTACCTGCCAGCCGCTTGGCAGATATTCAATGGTTATTACAATAACATCGGCGACTATGCAGGCTATAATTTTGGAACTACCAACAACCTGTTTTTAAATGTTGCACGCGAGTATTCATCTGCATCGCCCGACGTGACTTGGGAAACTGCGATAAAACAAAACTACGGTGTCGATATGAAATTCTTCAATGACCAGTTGAGTGTGAACTTTGATTATTTCTACGAATATCGCAAAGATATTCTGATTAATAATGAAAATATGATTCAAGCACCTACTGCTCTTCGTCCTTCGTATATTAATTATGGACGAGTGAAGAATCAAGGTTACGAAGTCACCTTAAACTATCGTGCAAATATTGGTCGCAACTTGTCTTTGTCTATTTCTCCCACTTTGTCGTATGCCAAAAACAAAGTTTTGGAACAAGCCGAAATACCTAAACCAGACAAACTGGTACTGGCCAATAGCTATATAGGGCAAAAGATGGGCTTGACAGAAGATTCGTATGTTTCTCCTACTTGGACTTATGCAACGGGGCACTCTATTGGAGCAAGAAAAGGCTATCTTTTCTTTGAGTTTTACGATCAGGGAAAAACGGAAGAGAGATACCAAGCAAAATATGGGCAACCAATGCCAGCACAACTTGTGAACAACCTAATGGATGGAGACGCTGTTTATGTCGATTTAGATGGCGATGGAATTATTTCCGAAGAATACGATCAGATGTATATGGGATATACTGATAATCCAGAATATACTTTCTCGCTCAATTTGTATTTGCAATATAAGAATTTTGATTTTACAATGCTTTGGGCTGGTGCAGCTCACGTATCAAGAAATTTAGATGGCGTTTATCGCCAACCATTTGGTCAGCAATACAACTCCTCACTATTGCAATGGGTGGTAAACAATGCTTGGACACCAGAAAACGCTTCATCTGCTCGTTTGCCTCGTATTACATTCGCCAACGAAAAACAAAACCAAGCTACTTCAGACCTGTGGTATCAAGATGCAAAATACATCCGTTTAAAAAATGTGGAAATGGGTTATACACTCCGTGATATGTCTTGGCTGCCCAGCTCTTCAAACATCCGCTTTTATTTGAGTGGAACAAATCTGTTGACTTTTACACCAATGGATGCTAATGACCCTGAAAGTACAGGGGGAGGGTATGGCTCATTCATAAAATACCCTGTTATGCGTGTGTTTAATTTGGGTGTTAAATTGAATTTCTAAAATAGGACTGATTATGAGAATGATAAAATATAAAATAACCTCTTTGCTGTTTGTGTTGAGCACTATTCTATTGACTGGATGTGTTGATAATATAAGAATGTGGGATGGCTTTTTGGACAAAGCAGAAGGGGAGGACGTAGATGAAGAACTGATTTTTTCAAAAAAAGTATATACCGAATATTTGGTGTGGCAATGTTACGAAGGACTTTATACCCCTTTCAAAAGTTGTTATACACTCAATTCGGGTATGATGGAGGGACTTTCGGACTTGATGCACTCTGAACTGGGGTGGGATGATTTAGGACGTTTGTTTTATACAGGAAACCTGACCGCTGCCAATGCTAATCCTGGATGGGTGCAAAGCCGTTTTGCCTTTATCACACAAGGAGGTATTCAGAATATGAACAACACCGCAAAACGCTCCATTTGGAACTGTGTTCGTGATTGTCATTTATTGATAGCTAACATACATCGTGTGCCCGATATGACTGACGCAGAAAAGGCTCGTTATACTGCTGAATGTAAAGTTATATTGGCTTCTAAATACTTGGATGGCATTCGCCATTTTGGTGGTTTACCCATTGTCGATCGTGCTTTTAAGGGCGATGAACAATTGGAGGAAGGGCGTTCCTCGCTGGATAAAACAGTGAAATACGCTTTAAGTATCCTTGATGAAGCGATAAACGAACCTCATTTGCCTTGGAACATAGCCGATGCCGATATTGCTACTTGGGCAGGACGTATGACTAAAGGGGCAGCCGTGGGGCTTAAAGCCAAACTGTTGCACTATGTGGCAAGTCCGATATTTAATAGTGATACGCCCTATTGTGACGAAGAGCCACAAGAAGCTGTAACAGAGCTACAAGTGTGGTATGGTAATTACGATATTCAGCGATGGCAAGATGTGGCTGATGCTTGCGAGCAGTTTATGAAGCTTAATGCTCAAAATGGCAACTACTATCAATTGGTTCAAGCTACTTCTCAAAACGAAGAGGCCTATCGCACGGCCTATCGCACGGCCTATCGTTCGCGTGGTGATCGTGAGAAGCTTATCGAAGTACGTGATCGAGTTTATATGACCGAATGGGATCAAGCACCTGCCAATGTCTGGCACTCTGGAGCTTGTGCTGCTACCTTAGATTGGATGGAGATGTTCCCTTGGGCTGATGGGAAAAACTTTGACGGGCAACAATATTACAATCAGTCGCCTGCCGAAAAAGATATTTTTGCTGATAGAGACCCACGTCTGTATGAGTCGATGGTGGTACAAAAACAAGATTATAAATATCAATATTATGGTTCGGGCAACCCGGTTCAGTTGTGGGAAGGTGGCGACTTTAAAGTGAGTGGTGGCGACTGGGCGTGCAAACCTCACGGTTTTCCTACATATAAGTTTGTTCTCGATTTGGGGTCGGACGATCAAGGTGGACAAGGCATAATAGATGATGAGCCGATGCAGGTATCCTATTTGCGTATGGCGGAAATTCATCTGATATATGCAGAGGCATTGGCTGAATTAGGGCGCAATGCTGAAGCTTTGGGACAAATCAACACGGTTCGTCGTAGAGTGGGATTGGGGGATTTAGAAGTGAAAAACCCATCGCTGAGTCTGATTTCAAATAAAGAGAGTTTGATAAATGAGATATTGAGAGAGCGAGCTTGTGAGTTGGGTTTTGAGTGCGAAACACGTTTTCACGATATGAACCGTCGCCTCTTGGTTGATGATTTTAAGAAGCAGCTACGTGGATTAAAGGTTTATCGACTGGATGATAATGCCAATCGCATCGAACAACCCTGGGACTCTTCAAGAGAGTCTTTCCCTACAAAGTTTGAGTATGTACCTTACGAAATTGGGGGCGCAAACCCACGTTTTGTGTGGAAAAACCCTGAAAGATGGTCTAACAAATGGATATTGGCACCCATTCCACCTGAGGAAATCAATAAAAATTATGGATTAACTCAAAATCCCGGTTGGTATTAATTAAGAATCTAAATTTAGAGAAAACAATATGAAGAACAATAACATCATAAAGTTAGCCTTAGTAGCGTTAGGAATGGCTATTACGCCAGCTCTGATTGCACAGGATACTTTAATTGATTATGAGAATGGAATTGTTGACCTCGGTATAGGTATAAAACAAAGTCAACTTCTGACAACCGCATCTACCTATACGGTTAGTGGCGATGAGTTGAAAAAAACCGCTGCTCTTACTCTGAAAGACGCATTGTATGGCAAATTGCTTGGTTTGACAACTTTGAAGAAAGGGGGATTTTCGGGCGATAATGGCTATGGAGCTACAATGAATATTCGTGGCATACAAACCACAAGCGAGAATAATGTACTCATTTTGGTCGATGGTATTGAACGTTCAATCGACTATATGACCTTGGATGAAGTAGAGTCTGTAACTGTGCTTAAAGATGCTGCTGCCGTGGCTTTGTATGGATATGAAGGTGTGAACGGTGCTTTGTTGGTGAAGACAAAACGAGGTAAGGCCAATCAAAATAAGGTAACAGTATCTTACGACCATAAATTTACATTCGACCCGCAAGTCACCGAGTTTGTAGATGCTTATACTTATGCAAGAGCTATCAATCAGGCACGTGGCTATGATGGACTTTCGCCAATGTACAACGATTATGAACTTAATGCTTTTGGGGTAGGACTCGATCCTTATTTGTATCCTAATGTAAATTGGAAGGATGAGGTTTTTAAAAATAGTGGTTCGGAGGATAAAGCAAATATATCGTTAAATGGCGGAAACGAAAAGGTGCAATACTTTGCTATGCTCGACTACACCGATAGTAGAGGATTGCTCGAAAATGCAAATCAAGACAAATATTCGTCTCAACTTAAATTATCGAAAGCCAATGTAAGAGCCAATTTGGATGTGCAGCTCACAAGCTCTACCACAATGCAAGTGAACGCTTTGGGTGTTTTTGTCGAAACCAATCGCCCAGCAGGTGCTTCGGCCAATGATTTAACTTGGATGCTTTACAATACACCAGCTTCGGCATTTCCTGTTCTCAACGATCCATCGGGAGAGTTGGCTACAATTTGGGGAGGGAACACAGCTTATGGTGTGAATAATCCGGTAGCAAAAATTCAAGCATCAGGTTTTCAGAAAAGCCACTCACGCGAATTTCAAGGGGATGTAACCCTTAAACAGAAGTTCGACTTTTGGGTTAAAGGACTCGATTTATCGGTACGTTTTGGCTATAATAACTTTGTCGAAATATACGAGCAAAATGCGCTGGGTTATACGTATGGATACCAACGCTATGCCTTTGATAGCAACGGTATTCCTATGAGCGTCACCAATTATACGGCTGGGGATAAGACAAACAACCTAAGTTATAGTTACTGGAACAATCAGCACACACGCTCTTCCTATTTGTCATTGAATGCCAACTATCAAACAACATTTACTGGCGATGACAATTTTATCGCTTCTTTGATTTGGCATCAAAAACACCATTCGTCTAATGGCAGATATCAAACAATCAACAGGATGAACTACATTGCTTATTTGCACTATGATATGAAGCAGAAGTTTACCACCGACCTTATTTTGACATTGAATGGCTCAAATCGCTCTTATCCGCATAAATGGTCTTTTGCACCTACATTGTCTGTTGGGTATATCCTAAAAAACAACATAGACGCAGCTGCGCTAAATATGGCTAAAGTTCGATTGTCTGGTGGTATGCAACATTCCGACTACGTTCCCATCAATGGCATTTGGCTCGAAAACTACAATGGAGGCGGAGGCGATTACTATTTTGGTTCAGGAACAGGTTCGCAATATTGGGGCACTTTCATTGGCTATATGCCTACATCCAATTTCAAGCTCGAAACATCTTATAAAGCCAACGTAGGTTTAGATTTACGTCTCTTTAGAAGCTTGGATGTCAACATTGATGGATACTACCAACTGCGTGATAACATTTTACTTTCGGGCGACGGACTAAACTCGATGGTGGTTGGCATCCCATCGGCATACACCAACTGGGGGCGAGTGGCAAGTTACGGAGTAGAAGCAGGTGTGAATTGGGTGAAGAGCATTGCACCTAATACCTCTCTAAATATGGGAGCAAGTGTCACTTGGGGACGCAATAAGATATTGAGAACCATTGAGAATGTAGCTTACGATTATCTTTCAGCTGTGGGTGGACGTGTCAATCAAGCTTGGGGGCTTAAAACCAATGGCTTTTTTGCCGATAATAACGATATAAGCCTTTCGCCATCACAAGAGTTTGATATTTGCAAGCCGGGCGATTTAAAATATGTCGATTACAACAACGATGGAGTTGTCAACGAGAATGATAATACCCAATTAGGTTTTGATACAGCATTTCCAGAGTTGAATTTTGCCTTCAATTTAGGCTTTCGCATAAAGGGGTTTGGTGTGAATGTTCAACTTCAGGGTGCTGCTCACTATACTCAATATTGCGGTGTGTCGGGTGTGTACACTCCTTTGATTGATGGGGCTAATCTTTCAAAGCATTATTATGAAAACTCTTGGGGAGTTAATGACAACCCCACTTATCCTCGTCTTACATCAAAAGCAAACAACAACAATTATCGCGCAAATGATTTGTGGTATAAAGACATCAACTTTTTTAAGTTGCGCAGTTGCGAAGCGTATTACTTCTTTCCAGAATCGCTTATTTCTAAAATCCGAATGTCTCAGCTAAAGCTTTTTGCAAAAGGCGAAAACCTGTTTACTATAAGCAACTTGAAAGAGATGGATCCCGAAAATATTGGAACTCTCTATCCTACATTGAAAGGGGTGACAGTTGGTCTTTCATTTATGTTCTAATTACAATTCAAATGATGTGTATGAAAATAATAAATAGAATCTTTACAAGTATGGTTGTGCTTGTTCTTATCACAAGCTGTGTCGATTTAAACTACACGGAGGTTACAACCAATGATGAAGATTGGATATACAAAAGTCCTCTCTATGGTATTCAGCAATTGGTGACAAGCGTTTATGCACGCATTCCCAATGGATTTGATAAAAACTACGAAGGTGGTAGTGGGTCAACTCTTGCAGCAGCTACCGATGAGGCCGATTGCGCTATCTCTACCTCCAGCGTTCATCGCTTTTACAATGGTGGTTGGAGTCCCAATAACCCTTTCTCATTCACTTGGGAAAACTCTTATAAAGCCATAGCCGAGGCTAACACGTTTTTGGAGAAGCTTGATAAGATTGATTTGTCGGCTTATCAGCACAATAGCGATTATGAAGCGATGAAGACAAAATTTGAGCTTTTTGAATACGAAGTTCGTTTTCTACGCGCCTATTTCTATTTTGAACTTGTGCGTGCTTATGGCGATGTCCCTTTTGCTTTAAAATCGCTGACCAATGCCGAAGCCAATAGCCTGATACAAACTCCAGCCGTTGTTGTTTTCGACTGGATTATTGAAGAGATGGATTTGATTGCAGGCTATTTGCCCATATCACATACCACAGAGTTGAGCAAAGAGGTTGGAAGAGCCAACCGTCTGATGTGTTTGGCACTAAAAGCGCGTACACAGCTCTATAAAGCCTCTCCTTTATTCAACACGGCCAATCGCAATGAGTGGTGGTTGGAAGCTGCACGTTCCAATTACGAAGTTATCAGACGTGCTGCTATGTGGGGTGTGTCGCTCGATGAATACAATAAAGTGTGGGGAGCCAACAATGGCGATGGAGTAGAAGTTATTTTTGCATCCAAGCAAGGCTCTTTCAATAGCTGGGAGGTTTTCAACTACCCTGTTGGGGTAGAAAATGGTACTTCGGGTATGTGCCCTACGCAAACTTTGGTTGATGCCTACGAATATGAAGATGATGCCCGTTCATTTGGAGAACGCTTTTCTCAATCCACCATCAACTTAATGACAGATCGACCTTACGATAAAATAGACCCCCGTTTTAATCTAACCATTGTGCGCAATGGAGACTTATGGCCCAACTACAACACTCGCCCTATCGAAACTTTTGAAGGTGGTGTTAATGCCCAGCCATTATTGAATGCCACACAAACAGGCTATTATTTAAAGAAATATTGCGATGCTAACGTCAATATCTCTACCAACAATGCCACTACAACACCTCACGCATGGGTACTTATGCGTTTGGGTGAGTTTTACCTAAATTTTGCTGAAGCGATGTATCACTATTATGGTGATGCCGAGGCGTTGGGCGAATTTGATTTGAGTGCCAATGCTGCCATAAACGCATTGCGCAATCGTGCAGATGTACAAATGCCCAATTGGTCGGGCCACTTTGAGGGCTGGCAAGAACGATACCAACGTGAACGAATGGTGGAATTGGCTTTTGAAAATCAAAGATTCTGGGACGTGCGTCGTTGGAAGCAAGGAGAAAAATCATCTGATATTGGTTATGCCAAACTGACCAAAGAGTTTAATGGGAGTGTGATATTGACGCGTCACACCTCTCAACGCAAATGGAATGATAAATACTACTTTTTCCCCATTCCATTTAGCGAATTGAATAAGAATCCGAATCTACGTCAAAATGAAGGATGGAATTGATCATTAAATCTGATTGAATATGAAATTGATAAATAAAATAATACTATTTGCCACCTTGTTCTTCTTGCTTTCTGTCACCTTTTCGTGCAAAGACGAACAAGAAAGTAGCGTAGCCACCACTTCAATAGCTACAATATACCCAACACAAGTGATGGAGGGATCTATCTTGCAGATAACAGGTGCAGGGTTGGACAGAGCATTGCGTGTTGTATTTCCGGGAGGTGTTTCTGCCGAATATGTGGAATCTAAAGGCAATCAAATGCTTTTGGTGAAAGTGCCATCAGGCGTTAGCTCAGACGAAGGGGCATTGGTTTTGGTTACACCATCGGGCGAGGTAAGTAGTCGTCAAACACTACGAAAAGCAGCTCCTGAACTAAATTACTTCATTCCAGCGGAAGAGGTGGAGACTTACAAAGAGCTTTCTATCATAGGAACCGATTTTCTTTTGGCTCAAGCTTTGTGCATAGGCGATGGAGATAAACAAATTGTGATTGAAGCGATGGATTTTCAGCGTAAGTCAAACACTGAAATTAAGGTTAAATTGCCCGCAAATACTCCTTTGGGTGATGCAGTGTCTATTTCAGCTCTTTTCCCAAACAACTCTTCTGTATCACTTGGAAGCATTGCAATAGTGCAGGGCGAAGGTGGCGGACACTGGGTGGAGTCGGAGCAAGTGATTTACGATGGTGAGCCTAAGGATATTGGCTCTTGGGACAATTTGATGATACCGAAAGAGCGTTTTGCTAATGCGAAAGAAAATGATGTAATTCGTGTCTACATCGACCAAACGGGCGACTCTCCGCAGGGTGCTCTTAAATCACCAACGGGCAATTGGGATGGTTTGACCGACGAATTGGGATGTTTTGAAATCACATCAAACAATATAGCGGCAGGTTACTACGATTGTGTTATATCCACATCTCAAGTGCTTGAAAAGCTTTTAAGCTATGGCGTGGTTGTCAGTGGACAAAATTACACCGTGACAAAGGTTTCTCTGTTCACATCGCTTTGGGTCGATGACAATGCAGGTGGCGAATCTACCGATCCCATCACCGAACATACCATTATGTTGAATGATTTTGAGCCCTCAGGCGACCATAATAGTGGTTGGGATCATAGCTGGACCGACTCGGAGGCTACCCAGTTTATTGTAGATGATAAAGGAAACACCTATATGTACTTGGCCAGCGATTTGTCGGGCGATAGTTGGGTCATCAATTGCAATCACGTGGATAGAGGAACCGTGAATAACATTGAAAACTATGAAATTAAACTTGATATAAAAATTGATGAGGGTGCAAGCGGATTCTCATCGGCGGCAATGCAGTTTGTCATAGCCGACAATTGGTGCTGGGTAGGCGAAAACTTTTTCCCCGAATCAACAAATGGGGAGTGGGTTACCATTCGCTTTGATGCTGCCAATTGGCTATCGGGAGAACTTGCTATTGGGCAAATCACTTGCGGACTGTTTGGTAAAGGCATTCCTGCCGGAATTAGTATTGATAACTTTAGATTGGATCCAAAATAATCTAACTATATTATTCACATTAAAAAAAAGATTTATGAGTATGAGAAAAACACATTTATGTTTGTTTGCTGCGGCTTTGTTTGCGGCTTCGTGTACAGAGGATGTAGAAAACGTGTTCCAAACAAATTATGTAGAAGCCCAAATCTCGGGCACTGTTTCAGAAATGACCCGAGCTACTGGCACTGTTTGGGAGGCCAATGATGCGATAGGGATCTTTGTGAAAAAACCCTCAGCAGAAGGAGTGTTTCAATATGCCAACATAGCATATCACACACCCGATGCTTCAGGCAGTTTTCAGTCTGTTTCCGAGAAGATTTATTATCCGGCAGATGGTGATGCTGTCAATTTTATGGCCTATTACCCTTATAGCAGCGACAATGTAAGCGAGGGTAAATATCAATTCAATCTTACAGCCGATGTGCCGCTTTCGCAAAAAGACGTGATGTATGCTGCTGTCAATGAGCACACACAGAACGATGGTAATGTTCCATTCAATTTTAAGCATATGCTTAGCAAAATTGTGGTCAATCTCAAGAGCGATAGCCACAGCCTGTTGGACGCTACTGTATCCATCAATAATCAGTGTAACGCTGGTGTGCTCAACCTGTTGTCAGGCACTGTTTCTGCTACCGAGCAGGCTACCTACGACAATGTGCTCTTTTTTGAAGGAAAAGGCAATGGAGAATATCACGTCATCGTGATGCCCTCTTCTGAAAATACAGGATGCGATATTACGATGCAGCTTGATGGCCAATCTTATGTGGCTCATCTCGATCCTACCTACTCTTATGCCTCTGGATACAAACATAGCTTTACGATTACACTAAAAGGTTTGGATACCGATCCTGAAAATGTTGAAATCGTAATCGAGAAAGACATAACAGAGTGGACTGATGGACGTGAAGAGTCTTTGGAAGCAGATGTCAATGTGCCTGATGTAACAGGGAAAAGAGAGAATGTTCTGTTGACCGAAGCGGTAGATTTGTCAATGGACACACCTGTTCAAATTTCTCAAGAGCAATTGGCTGGATTAAGCGTTGGCGACGTGATTTGTTTTTATTATAAAAAAGAGGTAAGTGCGCAAGCGAAGATTTATGTAAATAAAGAGATCGCTACACGTGCTGTCAATTCGTACGAATATACACTGACTGCTGGCACTACTGCCGGACGCATCGGTATCACGATATCCGATGATGATGCGTTGGTCTTTTTTGCCAATGGCATAGCTATCACTGGCGAAAATGTGAAATTAAGCTGTCTGTCGGCCTACTCTAACACCTTGGGTGATGATAGTGGCGATAACAGTGGTGACAATGGTGGTGATGGCGATGGTAACAACGGCGACGGTGATGCTCCTTCCGATGCAACAACCGATCCGATAACTGCCAATACCATTATGGTTATTGATTTTGAACCGACTGAAGGACACAATGCTGGATGGGACAATAGCTGGACCAATGGAGAGGCTACGCAATCGGGAGAAGAGAATGGAAATACCTATATGCGTTTGGTAAGCCCTATGGTTGATGGATGGATTTTTAATTGCAGTCATATTCCGGTGCAAACTATTTCGGATATTGAAAATTACGAGGTTAAATTTGATGTGCGCATCGACGAAGGTGTAACAGGTGCTTCGGATGCTACAATTCAATTCGTACTTGCTGATAATTGGATTTGGGGAGGCACTGGAGTTCTTCCCGAAACCACCGATGGCAAATGGGTTACTGTGTCTCGCAAAATTGCCGATTTGAAGGCCGACCTCACAGGCAATCTTGTTTTTGTGAAAGAAGACGGCGAAGTACAAGGCAGTGGCCTTTCTGGTGAGAATGTGCCAGCAGGAATCAGCTTTGACAATCTTCGTCTCGACCCAATTCAATAATAGCAATCTATCTGCTCTGTTGGCTTCATTGGGGTCAATAGGGCGGATGTTGTTTATATTTTAAATGAACATTGGCTTTTAGACTACTTTTATATTTATGAAGAATCTCTCTTTTTCTATTTTATTGATGGTAAGTTTGCTCTTATCTGTTTCTTGTAAAGATGCAGACACGGTAGGCATTACTGGAAAACCGATGCAGCTTCAATCTGTATCTCCTACGAGCGATAACTTGCTCTATCCTGGCGATGTTATAGCTTCGTTTGCATTCAATCAGGATGTGTGGCTTTTGGATAAGTCGAAAATAACAATCAATGGCTTAAACACAATATCGGTGGCTGCTGTTGGCAATCAAGTTCTTGTAAATGTGGCTGCATTGGCAGGACGAACCTATCGGGTTGTTTTAGAAAAGGAGAGTTTGCAAACTCTTGATGGGATTGTTTCAACCGAAGATTATGAGCTTGTTTTTGAAGTGAGCGCAGCAGCCGATAAGTCTTCAGAAGCTATAAACGTTATGAACTTTTTGGAAGAAAACTTTGGTAAAAAACTCATATCAGGGGTTATGGCCAATGATTCTTGGAATATAAATGGAGCCGTGTGGGTCTATCAGCAAACGGGCAAATGGCCTGCTATGAATGGTTTCGACTATATGCACTTGTCCAGTTCTGCATCGGGTGGATGGATTGACTACTCCGACATATCGGTGATACAAGAATGGTGGAACAACAATGGTTTGGTCACCTGTATGTGGCATTGGGAAGTGCCTTTGTATGAAGGCAGTACCGACTACAACAGCAACCCCGATAAAACCAGCTTTGATATTACGCAAGCTGTCATTCCCCAAACATACGAATATAATGTGGTGATGCAGGATATGAATAAAGTAGCAGACTACCTGATGTTGCTAAAACAGGCCAATATACCTGTGATATGGCGACCCTTGCACGAGGCCGCAGGCGGATGGTTCTGGTGGGGGGCAAAAGATGTAGAGTCATACAAAGCATTGTGGCGTATGATGTTTGATTTGTTTAAAGAAAAAGGTCTCAACAACCTTATTTGGGTGTGGACTTATGAGCCAGTTGGTGGAAACGATTGGTATCCTGGCGATGCCTATGTCGACGCTGTTGGGCGCGATAATTACAAGAATTATGCAGAGTCTGTTTTTGTGGATGAGCTTGAACTTTTGAAACAGCTCTATCCCGAAAAGCTGATTTCATTGAGCGAATGTGGTAGTGTTGCCCCGATAGGTAAGCAGTGGAACGCTGGAGCTACTTGGTCGTGGTTTATGACGTGGTATGATTACGACCGCACGTCCGACCCCTCGTCGAGTGAGTTTCAGAAACCCGACCACATTCACGCCAATCAAGAGTGGTGGATGGAGGCTTTCGGACACCCCGATGTGCTCGCAAGAGATGATATGCCGTCGTTGAAATAGGTTTTTTAGTTTATATAGTGTCAGCGATGTATGCCCCAAAAGTAGAGTCAATACTTTTGGGGCATCTTGTTTGCAATATTCCGATAGATGTTATTTTTTATTTTGAGTATTCCAAAAAACGCATATTTTTATCTATGTTTGTCTTTTATTACAAACAATCTTCTCCATTATGAAACAGAAACGATATTTCGCTTCTCTGCTTGCGCTGATGATTATGTTTACCATCAATGCCTCATTGCGTGCTTCATCTGTTGCGCCGGCCGATGGCGAATCATTTCAAAGCTTTCTTGCTCAGTTCACCCACAGTGCCGCTTTTCAGTTGTCACGCATCAAGTTTCCGCTAAAGTCGCCCATTGTGTTGCTGGCCGATGATGGAGAAACCGAAAAAAGTTTTCCGTTTACCAAAGACAAGTGGCCGCTGCTCGATGCCAATGCTTTCGAGGTGGAGCGGATAGAGCAGGAGGATGGGAGTGTGTATCTGACTCACTTTGTGGAAGATGCGGCAAAGACGAAAGTGTTTGAGGCTGGTTTCGAGGAGTCGGAGATTGATTTGCGGGTAGAGTTTCTGCAAATAGATGGCAAATGGTATGTGGTAGATTGCTACACGGGATGGTATGGGTTCGACCTCCCTGCAAGTGAGCTAAAAGAGGCCGTGAAACTGGTTCAAGAGGACAATGCGTTGTTCAAAGAGCAATATCCATAAAATGACAAACGGGGTTCTTTTATAATAAAAGCACGCTTCTTACCGAAAAGAAGCGTGCTTTTGTTTTTATAGTTTTCAATGTGCCAAGATGCTTAATCAGCTATTGGTGCTGCTCGTTTGATTTCTTTAAAGCCTCTATAGGAAGTAGTCCAAGTAGTGCCATTGACAGTTGCATCATACTCCGCTGCACCAAGGGTGAGAGTGATGTTGCCTGTCTCTGTCGTACCATTAAAAATAAAACGTCCTACTGATGTTAATGCGTTAGGATTATCAGTACCCAAATAAAGAGTTACTAATTGGTCGCAATTTGCAAAAGACATGTCTCCAATAGACTCAATTTTGGGAAGCGATATTGTTGCAATATTCTGGCAGTAATCAAAAGCACTTGCACCGATAGATTTTGCAGAAGGTAAATATATTTCAATCAATTCTAAGTTTGCGTAAATGGCACTTTCACCTATTGTTTCGACTTTAGGTAAATTTATTTCTGTCAAAAAATAACAACTAGAGAATGCGTTCTTATCTATAAATGTTGCTTCGGGTAAATCGAGCTTGGTTAATGTGCTAAAAAAGAAAGCACCTTCTCCAATTGTTTCGGCTTTAGGTAAATTTATTTTTGCAAGATGTGAACTGCTTCTAAAAGCATTTTTACCTATTGAAGTCACTTCGGGTAAATCAATGTCAATCAAATTGTTATACGATGAGAATGATTCTTCGGGTATACTTGTCAAATTAGGGAATTTGAGTGAAATGTTGCGACCTACGGATCTTGCTTTATCTAAAGCGGCTTTTAAACCATCAAAAGCACTTGCATCGTTTGCACTTGCATCCGAAATTATCCAAGTATCCTCGGCAGGCACATTCGTAGCGGAAAGCGTACCTAATGCGTAAGTTACCTCTTTCACCAGCACATTACTATCTTTCAATTCGCCAGTATATCTACTTCCTGCGCTATAATCGTTGCTGCTGCTGATGGTTTTATTGAACTTAGTGCCATTGGCTGTTTCTACCGTAAACTTCATATCGCGTGTTCCGCTTGCAGGATATACCAACAAGTGTGCGGTGAAGCTATCTGCCCAAGTGATATTGCTCAGATTCAATGTGTACGTGTCGGTGCCATTCACCACCGTGAGTTTAGAGGGTACGCCGTCGGTATCCGCATTGTAGTCTGCTGGTGGGGCTATTTTAAGCGTAAGCATCGCTTGCTGGTGGGTCATTGTTACGTCGCACGTAGTCGCAAACTCATTACTGTCATCAATAATCAATGTTCCCTCTATGTGAATCACATCGTTTAGATGATTGAAGGTGCCACTTCCGTCTTGGGTGGGTGCGTACGTCTTAAGTGCAGCTCTATATTCGTCTAAGGATAAGGTATACCAGCTACTGCCTAATATAGCTTCATAATTGGGGGATTTAAAAGTTAAAGTATGAGTACCTTTGCCAGGGTTGCTCATTCCTATATCAAACACCCCAGTAGATGGTTCTTTGATATCAGCATTTGATTGATATCCCCCAGTACTGTTATACATAAGAATTGCATCACCTGCTGCCCAGTCCACTTTCACGCCGCCAGTTTTAGTATCTTCCCCAAAGTCAATTCTTGTTTGCACGGGTTTTTCTATGGTAACTGTTATAGTTAGTGGTTTCTTGTCCGTTTCGGGAAGAGTTACGTCTTCCATCTCCGACTGCTGGCACGAGCTAAGTGCTATTATCGCTGCACCCATTGTGGCACAAATGTTTTTCATACTTGATTTCATCGTTTTTCCTTTTTTAAATTCATCACTTTTCGTTTGTTCTCTCTTGTAAGGTTGTTACCAAGCACCTCCACCATTGCTCATATTATCGAGGCTCGATGCGATAATTCCTTCAAGCTCCATTTCTATCACTTCGGTGGTAGGAGTTTCATACTTTTCTTGGAAAATGGTGGGTGTTGTTTCCAGCATTTCTTTCTGTGTTTTTTTTAGTTCGTTCATAACTTAAATCTTGTTTTTGTTAATAAATATCTGTTTGTAATTTCTTTTATTATTGTGCTTACATTCTATTATATAAAATGTAATGCCTATGTTTTACATTGTATTTTTATTACAATTGAAAACCTCTAAGCAAACAGGCTTACGACGTTTTTATAAAAGTCTTGGTATTTATCTCTATTTGTAAAATTACGTATGTTTTTTATGAATCTATTCTCAAATTCACAAAATCTATTCTCAAATTCACAAAAAATATCTTTACAAAGCTCTAAAATGCTCTAAAAACGCTGTTTTTTACCCCGTTTTCTTCTTCGACTTTTCTGTATGTTACATTTTGTGTTACATCGCTTTTGTTTTTATTTTGAAGCAGAAAAATGAAATGTTACAGATGTGTTTTGGCTTTTATCTCTTATTTGGTAGTATGGTTTTGATGTAAATATCGAGTATTTATTCTCTGATATTTACAAATAGAGTGGTTGGTGGGGTGTCTGTGGAGTAGGTGGATTGATGACAATAAAAAAGAATGTAAGCAAGCTCGATTGTTTGGTGCTCTTATCTCACAGCTCGGATAGCCTCTTGGTAGCTATCCATTGTTTTGCTCTTTTTGATTTGTTTGGCTGGTTTGCTGCCGATGATGGGTTGCAGATATTCCCAAAACGTTTTCAGTTTGTTCAATAATTGCGCCTCGCCACCTTCTATCTGCTTTTCATATTGCGATAGCACCTCTTGGTGCAATGTGTAGAGCCGTTGGCGCATCTCTTGTTCCGATAGCTTGCACCCTGTTTCATACTCCAAAGCCAAAGCTGGGTTCGATAGCAGTCCCCTGCCTATCATCACGCCCGATAGTTGTGGAAACATTCGATGAATACGTGTAATATCTTCTGTTGTAGTCAAATCGCCATTGTAGACGAGGGGATGTTGGCACACGTCGGCAAAGTCGGATAAAGCGGCAAGGTCTACCGTGCCTTTGTATTGCTGCTTGCCCAGTCGTGGGTGCATTGTGATATGTTTCAAAGGTAGCTCGTTCAGTATAGGAGCCAAGGCAATGCACTCTTTTGGGCTTTCCCATCCCAATCGCATCTTCACCGAGAACTCCATATTGGGATGTTGTTCCACCACTTGCAGCAGTTGTTGCACATCGTGTGGGTGGGGCAATATGCCCGAACCACACCCACGCTTGGCAAGCATTGGAAAGGGGCATCCCAAATTAATATCTACCCGTTGGTAATTGTGCTCTCCAAAAAGAGCGATGATGGCTTCCGCTTTGGCAGGGTTGTTGGCCAGTAGCTGCACGGTGAGGTGGGGCACACGATTGTTTGCCTGTGCTATGTCGCGCACATCTTTGTTGCGAAATTCCTCCTTTTCGTATCTCACAAAAGGGGTATAGTAGCTGGTCACTCCGCCAAAAGCCAAGGCGTGTGCATTGCGGTAGGCTGCTTCGGTGTAGCCCTGCAAAGGAGCCAAAAAGATGGGAAGTTTGGGTGTGCTCATTGTTCAATCGTTAGTTTACTGGTGACAAAAGTAGATATTCTGAAGCATCGACACGCAATTTGGTGTTAGTTTTTGGTTTTGAATGCTCTTTATCTTTCCATTTCTTTCCAATTTTGCAAAGATTGGAAAGAAATGGAAAGTTTAGATAAATGCCGCTGATGGAAAATTTCTCTTTGAAAATCGGATGCACTTCGTTTTTTATTCTAACTTTGGTTTCAGATGTTCTGAAATAAAAATAGCTTTTAAAAATACTATGCTTATGCCATTACCCGATATTATAGGTTATATAGCCTCTATTTGTTTGATTTTTGGGTATTTACCCCAAACGGTACACACCATTCGCACTCGAAAAACTGACGACATTGCATTGGGCACCTTCTTGCTTATGGGGCTTGGAGCTTTTTTCTTCGCTGTGCAGGGAGTGATGCTTGATAATATTCCTTTGTTTATCACAAACGTAATCACCTTTGTGATGAGTGTTATCATCTTTGGTATTAAAATGTACAACGACTATTTCCGCATCAAAGACGACGATAGAAAAGATACACGCAAATAGCAAGAAACCTGCCTAATTCTGCTTTTATGATTGCCTCTTTTTCTGTTCTATGCGGGTACAAATCAGCCTTTTGTTTGTCTTTTTAGAAATACAATGTCGAAATCTAAAATTTTAAAACAATAGACTGATGAGTACAAAAATTCAAGGGATTATCCCACCGATGGTTACTCCCCTTGTGGGCGAAGACCAAATTGATGTAGAAGGAACAAAAAGATTGGTAGAACATATGGTAGCAGGAGGCGTTCATGCACTCTTTTTATTAGGCACCACGGGCGAGGCGCAAAGCTTGTCATATCAATGTCGCTACGACTTTGTGGAATTGGTGGCAAAACAAGTGGATGGACGTGTGCCGCTGCTGGTAGCCATCACCGACACCTCGTTTGGCGAGAGTTTGAAACTTGCCGAAAAAGCCAAAGCTTGCGGCGCAGTAGGTGTGGTAGCAGCAGCTCCCTACTATTTCGCTCCTTCGCAACAAGAGTTGATAGAGTATTACACCGCACTTGCCGACCAGGTTTGCTTACCTCTTTATCTGTACAATATGCCTTCGCACGTGAAGGTGTTTCTCGAAGCAAAAACAGTGGTAGAACTTGCCAAACACCCCAACATCGTGGGCTTGAAAGATAGTTCGGCCAATATGACCTACTTCCAAACACTTACCTACTTGCTTCGCAACCAACCCGACTTTGCGCTTTATGTAGGTCCCGAAGAACTGACGGGCGAATGTGTGCTAATGGGCGCAGATGGCGGTGTGAACGGTGGTGCAAATATCTTCCCCGAACTGTATGTGGCGCAATACAACGCTGCCAAACAACAAGATGTGATGAAGGTGCGCGAACTGCAACAACAAATAATGGCCATCAGCACACGCATCTACTCGGTGGGCAAATATGGCTCAAGCTACCTCAAAGGGGTGAAATGTTCGCTATCAGTGCTTGGCATTTGCAGCGACGAACTCGCCTATCCATACCGTAAGTTCCGCGAAGAAGAGCGTGCCAAAATAGCCGAAGCACTCAAAGATATTATGGCCAAATAAGCCGTTTGTTTCCCCAAATACCCTTATCTTAGGCGCAGGCAGCACAGGCAGGTCTTTATTTTAAGTTTTGCAGCGGTGATGCCTACGCAGCCTGTGCCTAAATGATTATAAACCCAATACCACACTTTTACTACACAATGGAAATCACACTTCTCGACTACATCCTCTTTTTTGCCTTTATAGCCGGGGTCACTATCTTCGGTTGCTCTTTCTATTTTAAAAGCAACAAAAGCAGCAAAGCATTTACCGCTGCCGAAGGCTCTCTGCCTGCTTGGGCGGTAGGTATGTCTATCTTTGCCACTTTTGTCAGCAGCATTAGTTTTCTTGGACTACCCGGCGATGCCTATCGGGGCAACTGGAACCCTTTTGTGTTCAGCCTCTCCATTCCACTTGCCACCTATTTGGCGGCCAAAATCTTCATACCGCTCTATCGAGGAATGAACAGCGTTTCGGCCTATCACTTTTTGGAGGTGCGCTTTGGCTACTGGGCGCGCTGCTACGTGGCGGTGTGCTACCTGCTCACCCAGTTGGCACGTTCGGGAGCTATCTTGCTGCTACTTGCCTTGCCCATCAATCGGATGTTTGGTTTCGATATAGAGCTGATTATCATTGTGGTGGGTGTGCTCACCCTAATCTATACTCTGATGGGAGGGATTGCAGCGGTGGTGTGGACTGATGCCGTGCAAGGCATTATTCTCATTGTGGCGGCTGTGGCGTGTGCCCTCATTCTCACGTTTTCGATGCCCGAAGGCCCCAGTCAACTCTTCGAAATAGCCGCTTCCAACGATAAGTTTAGTTTGGGTGGATTGGGTGCATCGCTCAGCGAACCCACCTTTTGGGTGGTGCTCATCTACGGTTTGTTTATCAACCTGCAAAACTATGGCATCGACCAAAACTACGTGCAACGCTATATGACCACCAAGTCTACCAAAGAAGCCATTCGCTCCACGCTGTTTGGTGGTTTGCTCTACATTCCCGTATCACTCATTTTTGTCTACATCGGCACGGCACTCTATGCCTACTACACGGCTCGCCCCGAATTGATACCAGCAGGTACACCGTCCGACCAAGTGTTTCCACACTTCATCGTGTCGGGGCTTCCCACAGGCATCACGGGGTTTGTGGTGGCTGCCATTGTAGCGGCAGGTATGTCTACCATCGCCACCAGCATCAACTCGGCAGCTACGGTGGTGCTCACCGATTTTGTGAAACGACTGTCGAAAACAGAACTCTCCGACAAGCAGAGTATGAAAACCCTCTATATCACCTCCTTTTTAGTCGGTTTCATCGGCGTGCTAATCGGGCTGCTTATGATGAAAGTGAACGGTGTGCTTGATGCTTGGTGGAAGCTCGCCTCTATTTGTAGCGGTGGTATGCTGGGGCTTTTCTTGCTGGCACTGATGAAACGCCGAGTGCCCAAAGGCGGTGCAATTGCCGCCGTGGTGGTGGGGCTGCTCGTCATTGCGTGGATGAGCCTGAGTCCGCTACTGCCCGAAAATGACACTTGGGCGTTCGTTCGCAGCTCTTTGCACGGATACCTCACTATTGTATTCGGAACAATGTCTATATTTGTGGTGGGTTTCATCTTAACCCTTTTCGCATCCAAGCGAACCGAAAAATAACCATTGAAACAACACCGATTATGAAAGTAAAAAAACTAAGTACGGTCTCTATAGAGGCCATCGACCTCCCTGCCTTGATGGACAAAGAAGCGGTAGCGTTTCAACCCATCTCTTGTGTCAACTGGAACGAATACCCCTATCGTCCCGATGTGCAATTTCGCATAGCCTACACCAGCGATGCCATATTGCTTCATTTTAAAGTGACCGAGGCAAGCGTGCGCGCTCATTATGGCAAAGATGATGGCGATGTGTGGACCGACTCGTGTGTGGAGTTTTTCTCCATCCCCGGCGGCGACGATGTGTACTACAACTTGGAGTGCAACTGCATCGGAACCATCCTGATAGGCGCAGGTCCAGAACGCTCCAACCGTCAGCGTGCCTCGCACGAAGTGACCCATTTGGTGAAACGATGGGCAAGCTTGGGCAACACCTCGTTTGAAGAGCGTGTGGGAGAAACCTTGTGGGAAGTAGCCTTGATAGTGCCATTCCAAGCTTTCTTCCTACATCAAATCACATCGCTCGATGGTAGCACCATCCGTGCCAACTTCTACAAATGTGGCGACCACCTGCAAACTCCTCATTTCCTGTCGTGGAATCCCATCCCCATTGAGAAACCCAACTTTCACCGTCCCGACCACTTCGGTGTTTTGGAGTTTTAGCCACTTGTAGCATACTTTTTAAGAACACTTGCTTCAATTACTGCTGCAAATATCGTAGCCAAGCCGATTGGAAAAAGTGACTTAAAAAGTTTCTTTAACACCCCATTCACTTCTTTCATTTTTATAGATACGCCCGTAAAGTATAGGAAAAAATTAAATTTCGCGTAAAAAAGAATAAGTTTATGATATATAGATACTTGTGCCGACAACTATGCACACTTGACACATTGGATATATATACTTGGCGTGGTAGGTATAGCTACTTAGCTTGGTAGATACAGCTGTCCAGCGCGGTAGGTATAGCTGCCCAGTGTGGTAGGTGTGTGACTATGCTGGCATTTGATAGATTTTAAACAAAAACCATCTTCATCGGAATAAAAGAATGATGGTTTAAAAAGGTTAAAAACAATGTTTATCTAAATAATATTGTAGAAAATGTCCATTTTCATCTAAAAAAATTGTAATTTTACACTCTACTTCTACCCAAACAAACGCATAAAGGCAAAAGAACGAAATAACACATATACGATAGAATATAAAGTATCAACATAAACGTCATAACTATGAGTATGAATAAAAAACTACACTGGGCACTGATAGCGATGCTCACAATTGGCACTACATCGTGCGTGAAGAATGAACTGAATTTATTTGAAGACAATCGCCTGCCGAAAGACGAATGCTTTGACTTTAACACAAAAACAGACGTAAATCTATCACTCGACTTTGGTTTCGAAGGTTACAGCTTTGCATTTGCAGTATACACCAGCAACCCCTACAACGAAGACGGTGAGTTTATCGAAGGAAAATCGTCTATCTACGAAGCTTATACAGACAAGAATAGCTCTTTCTCTGGAAAATTTGACATCCCTGCTTATGCTAAAAAACTTTACATATGCCCCATCGATGCAATGGGTGTGCCTGCGTCCATTGAGGTAGATGTAGAAAACGGACTTGCCGGATATACTTATCAATATGAAGAAGATGCCGACACACGTAGCATTTCGTACACAGAAAGCTGTGTTAGCATAGGAAGCCGCAGAGTTACCATCAACAGCTCGAACAAACTGTATGCGTTGTATAATGATTATAGCGTATCAAGCTATGTGCCTAAAAACTCCTATGTAAATAAGCTATATTCTGAAGTAAGTACAAACACAAGACTAACTTCAAACAGCACTTTGGGGCAGTTGATTTCACGAATAGAAAAAACATTGACTCCCAATGGAACTGGCAAGAAGGTGGACAACTCTTACCTGTGCGCTGAGTCTAAAAACACAAATCTTCGTATAGCTCATACCACCACCGACGGACAAACCGTAGAAGGTGCGCACATCGACTTGAACTTCCTGAAAGCATCGGGCGGATACCACAATGCGATGGGATATTACTATTACAAAAGCGATGCAACCCTATCGGCACAAGACATTAAAGACCTGCCTAAGTTTATGGTATTTCCAAGAAGCACAAGCGGAAAACCAAGTTCTGTGAGAAAGGCACGCTTGCAATTCTTTGGCGAAAACTACAACGAAAACGGCATAGACCACTTCCCTCCCGGCTACACCGTAGGATGGATTTTAGTGGCGGACATCAACAGTTCTATCAGTTCTGGAAGCAGCAATGCGGTGTCGAAACTGAATACAGGCATCAACACCGTTTACAGCCGCGGAACACGCAACATCTACTCGAACAGAGAGGCTAATGCTTATCAGAACTTTGGTTGTATCACGCTATACGACAAGCTTTCGGAAAAAATTATTATTGGCTTTGAAGATAATTCATTCAACCAAGATTGTGGTGACAAATCGTACGAAGACATTCTATTTTATGTAGATTGCGACCCCATTGCAGCAGTCTACGACCCCGAACGCCCCGAAGTGTCGGACGGCCCTGAAGAGGAAATCATCCGTACGCAAAGCAAAACCTCTACTTTGGCATTCGAAGACATATGGCCAACTGGCGGTGACTACGATATGAATGACGTGGTGGTGGAACTAACCAATGACATAACCTACAACAACAAAAACCGCATCAAACGCATCGAAACCACTGTGAAAGCAGTACACAACGGTGCTACATTGGCCAATGCTTTTGGTGTAGTAATCAATGGCACAATGGGCGACATAGTGGTAGATGAGTCGTCGTACTTCACACAGGAGGAGTCGAACCAGTTTATCTTCTTTAACAACATCCAAACAGCCGTAGGCGAAACGTTTAAGCTGGTGCGCACCTTTGGCGCAGATGGCATCGACAAACTGACTTACAATGAGAGTATGAATCCGTTTATAGCAGTAGACTATCACCAAGGGCTAAAACCACGCAAAGAGGTGCATCTACCCAAGAATGAGCCTACATCGTGGATTAACAGTAGTCTTATCGGTCAAGGTAGCGATATGTATTTCATCGATATCGAAGGAAACTACCCATTTGCTATCGAACTATTCGACGTGAAAAACTGGGAAGTGGTGACCGAATCGAACCGCATTGGTTCGGAAGACGAATATCCACGCTTCGACAACTGGGTGAAAACCTTTGGAGCACAAGATGCTGACTGGTATTTGAAGAAAAGATAAAAAACATATCAGAATAGAGAGAGTGAAAGTCAGTCGTCCTGCAACAGGGGTGGCTGGCTTTCTGTTTTCTATAAAAGTTCGCTTAGCGCAAAGAATAAAATATTAAGGAGAGCGGATTGAACATTTTACGTTCTGAACCATTTATATGATATGTAACTCATTAAAAAATTATTCAATATGAAAGAACAAGATCTTAAAGTGGTTTTGAAAGACTTTGCAACCCGCATCGAGTATGTGCGCGAAAATATGAAGAAAGAAGAAAAGGGCATCAAACCTCACGTAAAAGCTCTTTTCGGTGCAAAAGACAATCTGTTGGCTGTTATCGAAAGCAACGTAGCATCAATTATGAACACTTTTGACGCAATTGACGTGCTCGATAAAGTAATCGAAAAAGAAGATAAGAAAGCCGAAAAACTTTCGGACGAAGAAATCTCTAAATTCGATAAATAAAAAGTCGACAGACTAAATAAAATGATTGGAGGCAAGGGCGGCGCAGAAGTGTCGCCCTTGTTTTGTTTTGGTAAGAAAGCTTCTCATCTTTTTTGAATAAATATTTCAAACGATAGCAATAATTGTGCTATATCTTTTATTTTTGCATCATAATGGGTAAAAGAAAAATTATGAATAGATCGTTTAGCAAAGCACTTAGTCTGGCTGTGATAGCCATAATCGTGTACTCGTGTGCCAGCATTGGCCGCCCCGATGGTGGCGTGTATGACGAAACACCCCCACGCTTTATAGGCAGCACACCTGCCGTGGGTGAGCTGAACTACAACAAAAAGAAACTGACGCTTGAGTTTGACGAATACATTAAGTTAGAAAAAGCCAACGAGAAAATCACCATATCGCCTCCTCAGGTGCAACAACCCGAAATCAAGGCTTCGGGCAAGAAGGTACACATCAACCTATTAGACACGCTGAAACCCAACACCACCTACACGGTCGACTTCTCGGATGCCATTGTAGACAACAACGAAGGAAATCCGTTGGGAAACTTCACCTTCACCTTTTCTACTGGCGAAGTGATTGACACAATGGAGGTGTCGGGCACACTGCTCGAAGCATCCAACTTGGAACCCATAAAAGGAATGATGGTGGGGCTACACTCCAATCTCGAAGATTCGGCCTTTACCAAAACACCCTTGGAGCGTGTGGCACGCACCGATAGTCGTGGACGATTCCGCATAAAAGGGGTTGCTCCCGGTTCGTATCGCATCTATGCGCTTCAGGATGCCGACCAGAACTTTGCCTTCACGCAAAAGAGCGAAGCATTGGCGTTCAACGACTCTTTGGTGATTCCACGCTGGGAAGAGCGTATGCACTTCGACACCTTATGGGTAGACTCGCTCACCATCGACACCGTGGTGGGGCACAACTACACCCACTACCTGCCCGACGATTTGATATTACGCTCGTTTACCGAAGAACTAAACTCGCAATATTTAGTGAAAAACGAACGACTGTCACCCGAAAAGTTTTCGTTCTATTTTGCGGCCAAAGCCGATACGCTTCCTACGCTAAAAGGGCTAAACTTTGATGAGCAAGATGCTTTTATCATCGAGAGCAACTTGCGCAACGACACACTTCATTATTGGGTAAAAGACTCGTTGCTATACAAGCAAGATACCTTGCGCTTGAGCCTAACATATCTTTATACCGACACCCTGAGCCAACTTGTGCCACGCACCGATACCTTACGTCTGGTAGCAAAAAACGTTAACAAAAAACAGGCAAGTGCTAAAAAGGACAAAAAAAACAAGAAAGAAGAAGATGAAGTAGAGCCTACGGTGTTCTTACAAATAGCAACAAAAGCTTCATCCAATATGGATGTGTACGATTATGTATCGTTCACTTTCCCCGAACCGATGGCTGCAATCGACACGTCGGCCATTCACCTAAAGATGAAGGTAGACACGCTGTGGCAAGAGGTGCCTTTTGCCTTTGAACAAGACTCGGCTAACATCCGCAAATACAACTTGTATTACGACTGGGATTTTAAGCAAGAGTTTGAGCTGACAGTAGACTCAGCAACGATGTGTGGGCTTTACGGCTTGCACAACGACAAGATAAAGCAGAGCATCAAAATCAAAGGTGAGGACGAATATAGCAGTATCTTCTTCAACGTGTCGGGGGCCGACCCAAAAGCTTTTGTAGAGCTACTGGACGGACAAGACAAGGTGGTGAGAAGGGTGAATGTAAGAAACGGAACAGCAGACTTCTATTTTCTAAGTCCTGGAAAATATGGAGCGCGATTGATAAATGATAGCAATGGAAATGGTGTGTGGGACACAGGCGAATATGAAGAGAAAAGGCAGCCCGAAGAGGTGTTTTATTATCCACAGCTTCTCGAACCAAAGGCTAATTGGGAGTTAAGTCAGGATTGGAATGTAAAGGCGTTGCCATTAGATAAGCAGAAACCAGAAGAATTAAAAAAACAAAAACCTGATGAAGAGAAAAAACGTAACAGAAATGATGACCGAAATAAGAACCGCCGTTAAGAATAGGGTTCTTCTATTGTCGGCAATGATTGCTATTTTAGGGTCTGTCTCTATTGCCCCAGTAGCAGCTCAATGTGCTATGACCAACAAAGCCTTTAATCCGGGCGAGAGCGTGACCTACGATCTCTATTTCAACTGGAAATTTATTTGGCTCAAGGCGGGTGTGGCTACACTCACCACCAATAGCATCACATACAAAGATGAGCCGTGCTATCAGCTCGACCTGCTTTCTATCAGTAGCAAACGAGTGGATTTCTTTTTTAAGATGCGCGACACACTAACAAGTGTCATCTCCGAACAGCTCGAACCACGCCATTATCGCAAAGGAGCCGAAGAGGGCAAACATTACACCGTAGACCAAGCTTGGTTTTCGTATAAAGATGGCTTGAGCTTGGTGGAGCAAACACGCACATACCAAAACGGGCAGGTAGTATCTACACAGGATAGCAGTTCACATTGTATTTTCGATATGCTGAGCATTTTAGCACAAGCCCGCTCATACGACATAGGTAGTTACAACGTAGGCGAAAAACTGCAATTCTCGATGGTGACTGGCAAGAGGGTGGCGCAAGAATGTCTGGTGTTTCAAGGCAAACAAAATATAAAGGCCGATGATGGCAACACCTACCGATGCTTGGTGTTTACTTTTGTAGAATACGATGCTGTGACCGAAGGTAGGGATAAAAACAAAGACGGTGGCAAAGAGGTCGTTACCTTCTATGTCACCGACGATGAAAATCATCTACCCGTCCGCCTCGATTTTTACCTGAACTTTGGTTCAGCAAAAGCTTTCTTGAAAAACGTGACGGGAAACCGCTATCCACTGACCTCGATAGTGAGCACTGGAACCCCTACTGACCAAGAGTAAAAGGCACCGACTGATCTTTGCGAAACACGCTCGACTCGAAAGTAGCTATCAATTCTCCAGTCTGGTTGGTCACATCAATCTGATAGCAACCTGTGGTTCGGCCAATGTAGCGTTCGCGCGCTTCGGCATAGAGCGTATCGCCCACACCACTACCACGCAAAAAGGTGATGTGCGATGATAGTGAGAAAGCAAGCTGCCCGTGCGAGTTGGCAGCAGCAGCCAAAGCCAAGTCGGCCAATGTAAATACTGCGCCTCCCTGCGTGCGATTGCCCGCATTGAGGTGCTCTTTTTTTATCTCCAACTTTGCTTTGCTATATCCTTTTCGGATTTCAACTAACTCAATGCCGTTTCGCTTGGCAAATAAATCATTCTCAAAAAACTCTTGTGCAGTCATAATTGTATCAATGTGTATTTATAAATAGTGGTTTAATCTGCTATCGCAACGCAAATGTACCAAAATAGTAAAGCAATTGAATGATTTACTATAATCATTTAATAAAGACTGAGTTAAACTTGCCGTATCATACGCTGAGAAGACAGATTCTTTCAAAATAAATAACGGAAAATACCAAAAAATAGATGTGACAGAACCGTAAGTTTATCCATTTTTTCGTTTCTTTGCAAATAAGCGAATTACAAACAAAATAAACTGAGACCGTTGCAAAGCAAAATAATATGTATATAATTGATATTTAGTTGCA